>NZ_JBHWJV010000031.1:0-1099 GCF_042731175.1 Pseudarthrobacter sp. NPDC059871 | reverse complement strand
GAGACTTGGCTACCTCAGCCCCGACGAATACCTCGCTCACAACCTCGCCAGCGCGTAACGTTTATTAAAGTGTCCAACTTCCGGGGACCAGTCCAGCAGGCCATTTGTGTTCTCGTTTGAGCCGCGCTGCCAGGGGCTCGCCGGGTCACAGAAATACACCGGAATCAGCGTCTGCCGCGTGAAATCCTGGTGGCAGGCCATCTCAGTTCCCTGAGCCCAGGTCAAAGAACGGCGGAGGTGCGGCGGGAGCCGTCTCATCGAATCAGCTAGCCGATCGCGCAGGTTCTCAGCACCACGGTTCCCTGCCAAGTGCACGAGAATGATGAAGCGCGTGGTCCGTTCGACCAGTGTGGCGATGGCCGAGCGACCGCCCTTCCCAATTATTAGATCGCCCTCCCAATGCCCTGGTACTAGTCTGCCGATCACTTCCGCAGGCCGGTCTCGGATCATGACCATGTCCGGGAATCGCTTGGTCCGGTGTTCCTTCCGGCGGCGCGGCCGGCGGCCGGTCCGCCCGCTGCGCAGCGCGACGGCCGGGTCCACGGCCAGATCCAGGCTTCCTCGCCCGTACAGCGCTTGGTAAACAGTCTTGGGCACGACGTGCATCTCGGGCTGTCCCGGGAAATTAGCGCGCAGACGGTTGCTGATCTGGCGAGGGCTCCAGCGTTGCATCAGATGTTCACGCACGAACTCCTGCAGCTCCGGGTGGCTGCGATCTTGCCGGTCCGTTGGCGGCTCCGTCTACGTTCGGCGATGCGCTGTGCTGTCCGCGGACGGTAGTTGCCGGAAGGTTCGTGAATGTTGCGGCGAATCTCTCTGCTCACGGTGGACGGATTGCGCCCGAGTTCCATCGCGATGGAACGAATGCTCCGCCGGGCATGCAGGAGGTCTGCGATCGTGATTCGTTCCGATTCAGAGAGAAACCGGGCGGAGATAACGATCGGCCTCTTATGGGAAATGGGAGCAACCTTTTTGATGTCCCCGGACTTCAGAACAACGGTGTGTGTTAACGCCAACCGAAAATAGGGCCAGTTTTGCCGACTGAAAACAGGGCCACGGGTTGCTGTTCTATTGTGCCTGAAGCTGGGTTCTTGTCTTG
>NZ_JBHWJV010000030.1:0-1320 GCF_042731175.1 Pseudarthrobacter sp. NPDC059871 | reverse complement strand
TTCGAGCAGGGGCTAACCGCGAAGTCCGTCGCGCTGACTCTTGATTTAGCACCTACCCCTGTCCAAATGTTGTATCAGCGATGGCAGGTACGAGGATCGGGTGCGCTGATGACAAGAGACCGTAAGCAGTACGACATCGAAACCAAGCTCTTGATCGTGCGGCGTCATCTTCAGGGCGTGTCCGGACGCGTCCTGGCCAAGGAGTACGATCTTCCCTCTCCCGGCACCGTCACGAACTGGACGAGAATTTACCGGCGCGACGGTGAAGACGGCTTACGCCCGAAGAAACGGGGCCGGCCACCGGTCAATCGTGAGAATCCAGTTCCCGAGGGTGAGGTCGGGCAACTCCGAAGGGAGAACGAGCGGTTGCGTGCGGAGGTGGCGTACCTGGGAAAATTGCGGGCCTTGAGGGCACAGGAACGACGCTGAAAGTTCAAGCGATCAATGACCTCAAGGCCCACCACCGGTTGCAGCTGTTGCTGCATCTGGCAAAGATTCCCCGGTCCACGTTCTACGACCACCGCAACCGGCTCAGCCGGCCGGATCGGCAGGCGGAACTCAAAGAAGCCATTCGTAAGGTCTTCACGCAGGCGCGAAGCGCTTACGGGCATCGACGTGTCCTGGCCATGCTCCTGCGTCAGGGATGGACAGTGTCGAAGAAGACCGTGCTGAAGCTCATGCGGGGGCTCGGATTGCAAAGCCCGGTCCGTCGCCGGCGTAGATACAACTCCTTCCGCGGCGAGGTCGGTAAGGCGGCTGAGAACGTGTTGAACCGCAAGTTCGAGACTGCTGTCAAACACACCAAGTGGGCCACCGACGTCACCGAGTTCACGGTGGGCACCTCCAAGGTATATGTCTCGCCGGTCCTTGATCTCCATGACAACCGGATCGTCTCTGTCATGGCAGGTCCGTCTCCGAGCGTCAAAATGGTCACCGATGGCCTTCGCGCTGCGATCAGCGACCTCGCTCCAAACGAGCGACCCCTGGTCCATTCAGATCAGGGGTTTCAGTACCGGCATCCGCTCTGGCAGGACACGCTCCGCGAAGCCGGGCTGACTCAATCGATGTCCCGTAAGGGCACCTGCTTGGATAACGCCTCGATGGAAGGGTTCTTCAGCCACCTCAAAGAGGAATGGTTCCGGATCCAGCAACCCAAGACCATCGAGCAGTTCCACACCGGTCTAACCGAGTATCTGTGTTGGTGGAACAGCACCCGAATCCAACGGAGACTTGGCTACCTCAGCCCCGACGAATACCTCGCTCACAACCTCGCCAGCGCGTAACGTTTATTAAAGTGTCCAACTTCCGGGGACCAGTCCA
>NZ_JBHWJV010000029.1:0-1486 GCF_042731175.1 Pseudarthrobacter sp. NPDC059871 | reverse complement strand
CAAGACAAGAACCCAGCTTCAGGCACAATAGAACAGCAACCCGTGGCCCTGTTTTCAGTCGGCAAAACTGGCCCTATTTTCGGTTGGCGTTAACATACGTGGGAAGCTACGACGTGTTCCTCGGAGGAGGTCGCAAGGGCAGGAACTTTGTAGGCGACGCGACCACCGTTTGTGATGATGGATCTTCCGAATATGTCAGCAATGGAACCCCTTGCCACACGTTCTTTTTGCAGGTCTGCGAGCTGCTGCACGGAAGGAATCGGTGCCACGCTGATTAACCCCATCAGGGCTGACATCGTGTCCTTGCCTTGAACACTGGCCTCGGCAGCTCGGGCGATGTCACTTAGGTCGATGGACCCGCTTTCGATAAGTTCGAACTCCTCGGTTGCACGAAGGGAATATTCACGATGTAACCCGCGAATTTCAGCCAACCTCGCTTCCAGACCTCGCTCTTGGCGATACTTGTGTGAGGTTCCTCTATAGAGCTGGATGGCAGACTCAAGGTGATAGGCCGCCACCATGAAACTCGGGTTATCTCCGCCCGCACGTTCGCCACCTTCTGCGACGGCAGCCTCCGCCAGTTTAATCGTTATGTCGTCGGCTCGGGTCGAGATTCCCGCAATCTGATACCACTCTCGCGCGCACTCCAAGAACTGCAGTCCACCTACCAGCCCAGTCGTCGGCTCCACCTCACCGCAATTCGCCAGGGTGTTCGCAAATTCTTCAGCCCGAGATGAGCCGATTCGATGTTTGACCATCATTCGCGACAGCATGATGGCCAGAGCACCACCTTCGAGTGCAAGCTTCATCAACCTTTCGGACAGGTAGGCTTCGATCTGTTTCGCTTTTTCCGAAGTCGCCTTCCCTAGGCTTCGGGCCAGCATCGCCGCTCTTTCCCAGACGTCTACGAGGCCGGGCTCATACTCGCTGCTTTCAATTGGAATCTGGGCGTAGAGGTCGAGCGCAGCAACGGCGTGTGCAATTCCGGAGCCATGGCGCCTCGCCCACAAAACATCGTGGACGCGGGCGGCAAGATCGACTCGTGTTATTTGGTCGACGATCGACGACAGAAGATTCAAGTCGTCAGCGGACAGGTCTTCGATGGCGAACGACCGTCTTGTGTCGACCACAGCCAGTGGCGCAAACGGCGCATTCGTTTTGGACCCGACGATGATCAAGGAACAGACGTCCGCTAGGAGCTTCCAAGTACCTGATTCTGCAGCCGCATCTTTCTCCAGTGCACCGACGACAGCGCGGCAAGTCATAGAGACGTCGTAAAAGTCGGCCAGCGCTACACCGGAGAATCGCGCTTCTTGGGCCCCCCAGGCAAAACCATCTTGTTTATTCGCCAAACTTCGCACCTTATCTTTTGTCGTTTCTGCCTCGTGTCCTGTCGGTGACGGTCGAAAACTGAGCCATTGTGACGGTTGAAAACTGAGCCACCCGTTCCAAACGATTGGGTGGGTGATCACAGTGGAGGATTGGG
>NZ_JBHWJV010000028.1:0-1833 GCF_042731175.1 Pseudarthrobacter sp. NPDC059871 | reverse complement strand
CCGGCGGTTCGAAAACCGATGCGGCAAAGGCGGAGGCCTCTGACGTGGCAGGACAGGCAACGTCTGCAGCCAAGGATGTGGCGCACACGGCGAAGGAAGAAGCCGCGAATGTCGCTGCGGAGGCAAAGACCAACGCCAAGGACCTAATGAACCAGGCGAAGACCGGCCTGACCAGCGAGGCAGGCGCCCAGCAGCAGAAGGCCGCGCAGGGGATCCGCAACATCTCTGACCAGCTGCACAGCATGGCCACCGCCCCCGATCAACAGGGTGTGGCGAGTGACCTGATCCGCCAGGCAGCCGAACGCAGCTCGTCCGTGGCCTCTTGGCTGGAGAGCAAGGAACCCGGTGACCTCCTCGGCGACGTACAGCGGTTCGCCCGCAATAAGCCCGGGACGTTCCTGCTCCTCGCGGCGGGAGCAGGAATCCTGGCTGGCCGGTTGACCCGCAGCCTCACGGCGGGCGCCCCGGAGGCGTCGTCCGGCACCGGCACGTCCGGCACCACGGGCAGGCACTCGGGCGGACTTCAATACTCGGGAACCGGATACGGCGACCAGTACAGCGAGTCCTACCCGCCGGCTGGCGGTACCGTCCCGCCCCCGCCGGTGCAGCTGCCCGGCCCGGCGACCACCACGGCAGGGTACGACGGCGGCGCTCCCGGCAGCGGATATCCGGAACCTGTGCGCCCGGCAAGCGGGTTGGACAGTCCTCAGTTGGTCGAGGAGCCCTGGTCCGGAAACCAGATCGCCGAAGACCCCGTCTACGACCGCGAGCTCGCGGATGACCCCATGGCCAACGATCCACGCACCCGCGACCGGTCCGCGGACGGCGAGTCCGGCAGGCTCTGATGAGTAGCCAGATTCCTGAGGCGCCGGGCGTGGCGCACCAGAAAGCGGATACCGCGTCGTTGGGTGAACTGCTGGGCGATGTCACCCGGGACCTGTCCACCCTAATGCGCCAGGAAGTGGACCTCGCCAAAGCCGAACTCAAACAGTCCGCCACCCGGGCCGGTAAAGGCGGCGGCATGCTCGCCGGCGCCGGCATCGCAGGCCACTTCGTCCTGCTCTTCCTGTCCCTGGCCCTGATGTTCGGCCTCGGCGCCCTCATGCCCCTGGGCTGGGCCGCCGTGATCGTCGCCCTCCTCTGGGCCATCGCAGCCGCCGTCCTGGCCAGCATCGGCCGGAAGAACCTCAAAGAAATCAAAGGCCTGCCCCAAACCGGCGAAACCCTCGCCGAAATCCCCCCAACCCTCAAACCAGGTGAGGTAAACCGATGAGCGAGAACCCCGACGCAATCCGAGCAGACATCGAAGCCACCCGCGCACGCCTCGGCACCAACGTCGACGCCGTCGCGGACAAGGTCACACCCTCCAACATCGTCCACCGCCAAACCGACAAACTCAAAGACGCCGCCACCGGCGTCAAGGAGAAAATCATGGGAGCAGCAGACCACACCACCAGCCGAGTGCAGGACGCCACCCACACCAGCGCCGGGCACACCTCCAACGCCCTGCACAACACCGGCGACACCCTCCACAACGCCAAAGACAACGTCGCCTCCACCCTCACCGACGCCGGCCACACCGTCGCCGCCACACCAGACCGGGTCAAAGCCAAAACCCAGGGCAACCCCCTCGCCGCCGGCCTCATCGCCTTCGGCGCAGGAATGCTGATCTCCTCCCTGATCCCCGCCAGCGACAAAGAACGCCAGGCCGCAGACCAGCTCAAAACCGCCGCCGAACCCCTCACCACCGAACTCACCGACGCCGCCAAAGGCATGGTCCAGGACCTCAAAGAACCAGCCCAACACGCCATGGACAACGTCAAAACCACCGCC
>NZ_JBHWJV010000027.1:0-2123 GCF_042731175.1 Pseudarthrobacter sp. NPDC059871 | reverse complement strand
TGTTAACGCCAACCGAAAATAGGGCCAGTTTTGCCGACTGAAAACAGGGCCACGGGTTGCTGTTCTATTGTGCCTGAAGCTGGGTTCTTGTCTTGTTCCGGAGCCGGTAGCTGCTGCCGGTGAGGTTCAGGACTTCTGCGTGGTGGACGATCCGGTCGATCATTGCCGAGGCCACTGTCGCGTCGCTGAAGACTTCGCCCCACCTGCTGAAGGCGAGGTTGCTGGTAAGCACTAGAGAAGCGTGTTCATAGCGGGATGAGACCAACTGGAAGAACAGGTTGGCCGAGTCCTGGTCGAAGGGGATGTAGCCGACTTCGTCAACGATGAGCAGCTTGTATCGGCGCAACTTGGCCAGTTCCTGGGGCAGGCGGCCGCGGTCGTGGGCTTCGGCCAGTCTCGATACCCACCCGGTCGCGGTGTCGAACAGGACGCGATGCCCGGCGCGTGCGGCCCGGATCCCGATCCCGACGGCCAGATGGGTTTTCCCGGTGCCAGGCGGACCGAGCAAGACCACGTTCTTGGCTTCTTCCAGGAAGACCCCGGTGCTCAGGTGCGCTACGAGGTTCCGGTCCGCGGCAGGCTGGTGGTCGAAGTTGAACTCTTCCAGCAGCTTGTGTCCGGGGAACCTCGCGGCTCTGATCCGAAGGGCGGCCCCGGAGGCCTCGCGTTCGGCGACTTCGCGTGAGAGGACAGCGGCTAGGTATTCCTCGTGTGACCAGCCTGCCTCCCGAGCCCGGTCGCCGAGGGACCGGTAGCCGTCGGCGATCCGCGGGGCGCGCAGTGCGCGGGCGTAGTACTCGATGTCCTTCACGGCAGCGCTCATCGTCCTGCCCCGGAGAGCTCGCGGGCATCGTCGGGGATGGCGACACCGAACAGTTCGTCATAGATCGACAGGTCCCGTTCCTCCACCACCGTGGACCGTCCGGCTTTGACGCTGCGGTGGATCCGTCGGAGGGAGGCGGCCTTGTCCACATGCCCCGGGTCGGTGAAGATCTGGTGCCTGGCCCACCGCCGCTCGTGCCTGGCCAGCAGCCGGCCGTCTGCGCTCACAGTTACCTTTTCCAGGTCTGCTTCGACGTTCACGATCCGCCCGATCGCGCCCGGGTCCACGGAATAGTCGTTGGAGAAGACCCGCACGTAATAGTCCCGTGGCAGCCGGACGCTGCTGCGGAAGGCGAACTCGGGCGCCACCGGCGTCAACGGCCGCATTGCATTCCGGTCCCGGACGAACAGCTCGGCCGGGCGCCCGTGACGGGTCCGGGAGTAGCGGGCGTTCGCGCGCGGCAGCCAGTCCGCGAGCTGGTGGTTGAAATCCTGCGGGGACTCGAAGGTCCGGCCGGGCATGAAGCCCTGGCGGAAGTAGCGGTTCATCCGCTCCACGATGCCCTTGGATTCTGGATCCCGTGGCGGCAACTGCCGGATCTCGCAGCCCAGCACGCCGGCGAACGCCGCCGCAGGCTCAGTCAGCCGGCCTTGGCCGATCCCTGACTCGTTGTCCCAGACCAGCTGCTTGGGGACTGCACCGGCCTCTTGCAGCAGCGACCACATCCCGCCGAGCAGATCAAAGGTCGTGCGGGTCGGCAGCATCCTGGCCTGGATGTATCCGGAGAACGCGCTCGTCATCACCAGCACCGGAGGCTTGCCCTCCTGCCCGTGTCCCAGGGGCAGCGGCTCATGAGGGAACCATAAATCGCACTGCATCGCTTGGCCCGGTTCATGGACCAGCCGGTCCACCGGATCCGCCGGCATATATTCGGGCCGGAGTCCACGGACCTTGTCCCGGAATAAGGATGCTGAGCCCGTCCAGCCGACGCGTTCGGCCAGTACCGAAGCCGGCATCGTCGGCGTCTGCACCAACAGGGCCCGTACCTGTGGCGCGTACGCATCAAAGCTCGAACCGGCCGGCTTCCGCTCATACTTCGGTGGCCGCTCCGCCTCCAACGCCCGGTCCACCGTCCCCCGCGAAACCCCGAGCTGTTTAGCCAGCTCCCTCTTGGAGATTTTCTCCGTCGCGTATCGGTGGCGTATCTGCGCCCAAACATCCAATGTGATCACCTTCCATAATGGTCAGTGGCCTCATTTTCAGTTGGCGTTTTTGGCCCTATTTTCGGTTGGCGTCAACA
>NZ_JBHWJV010000026.1:0-2142 GCF_042731175.1 Pseudarthrobacter sp. NPDC059871 | reverse complement strand
TGTCAGCGATGGTCGAAAACTGAGCCATTTCGCGGGCTGAAAACTGAGCCACTTTGACGCTGGTTATTCTGCCGTATTTTCCGGTCTTGTCGAGGGCAGCGAGTCGATCTGAGTGTGTTTGAGCCGGTAGCTGGAGCCCTTGAGGGTGATGACGTCGGCGTGGTGGACGATGCGGTCGATCATGGCTGACGCGACGACCTGGTCGCCGAAGACGTCGCCCCAGCGGGCGAAGGGCAGGTTTGAGGTCAGGATCAGCGAGGCGTGTTCGTAACGCGATGAGACCAGCTGGAAGAACAGGTTTGCGGCGTCCTGCTCGAACGGGATGTAGCCGACTTCGTCGACGATGATCAGTCCGTAGCGGCGTAGCCTGACCAGTTCTTGGGGCAGCCGGCCGTTCTGGTGGGCTGCCTGGAGCCGGGCGACCCAGTCGATGGCGGTGGCGAACAGGACGCGGTGACCGAGCTGGGTGGCTCGTAAGCCCAGCCCGGTGGCGAGGTGTGTTTTGCCGGTTCCGGGCGGTCCGAGCAGGACGATGTTGGACGCTTCGGTGAGGAACGCCCCTGTGGCCAGGTGCGCGATGGTGTCGCGTTTGAGGCCGGGTTGGTGATCAAAGTTGAAGTCCTCGAGTGATTTCCGGGCCGGGAAACCAGCTGCCCGGGCCCTGAGCTCGGCGCCGGAGGCTTCTCTGGCTGCGACTTCCCGGGACAGGACAGCGGCGAGGTACTCCTCATGGCTCCAGCCTCCTTCACGGGCCTGGTCCGCGAGCCGGGTTGCTGCTTCCCGGATCCGGGGTGCCTTCATCGCTCGGGAGTAGTACTCGATCTGGCCAGTCGTTTCTTTGACGTCGGCCATCAGGCGACCTGCCCGTCATCGAGGACGACACCGAAGGCGCGGTCGTAGTCCGCCAGGTCCCGCAGCCCGGTTGTTTCACCCACGGGCGGTGGGGTTTGGAAGGCCTTCCGCAGTGCCCTTGCCGCCTCGACGTGGGCCGGGTCGGTGATGGTCAGGCCGGATCCCCACGACCGAGGGTGGGTGCCGACGGATCTGCCGTCCAGGCTGATCATGACGGTCGTCAGGTCGGCGGTGACGTCGACGAAGCGGCCGATGGCCTGCGGGTGAACGGAGTAATCATTCGATCCCATCCTGACGTAGTAGTCCCTCGGCAGCCGGACCCTCGCGACGAATCCTGTCACCGGTGGAACCGGCGGCAGCGCCAGCATGGCCGCTTTGTCCGCTGCGAGAAGCTCCGTGGGCCGGGCGCCGGTCCGCCTGACGAGCCGGGTGTTGGCCTTCGGCAGCCACTGGCCGAGCTGGTTGTTGAAGTCTTCCGGCGAGGTGAAGATCCGGCCCGGCAGGAAGGACGTCTCCAGGAACTGGTTGGCCCGTTCGACCACGCCCTTGGTTTCCGGGTCGTAGGGCTTGACCTGCACGACCCGGGTGGCCAGTACACCGGCGAACGCCGAAACGCCGGCAGCGTATCTGTTTCGGCGGCCGATGCCGGTTTCGTTATCCCAGATCAACCGCCGCGGAACAGCCCCCAATCCACCGAGCAGTTCCCACATTCCGGCCAGCAGGTCCCCGGTCATCCGGGACGGGATCATCCGGGCCATGATGAACCTCGAATGCGAGGAGACCATCACCAGTACCGGCAGCACCCTGGCTTTGCCGGCGCCAACGGGTATCCGGACCTCAGGGAACCACAGGTCGCACTGCGCCTGGTCCCCGGGCTCGTAGCTGACCCGGTCTGCAGGATCAGCTGGGGCATATTCCGGCCGGATCCTGGCCACGTTCTCCCGGAACCAGGCTGCCGATCCGGACCAGCCCACCCGCTCAGCCAACACTGTCGCCGGCATCCGCGGGTTCTCCAGCAGCAGCGCACGTATTGCCGGTTCCACAGCTTTGATCCCGGAGTTCTGCGGCGCACGGACGTACGCCGGCGGACCGTCAGCACTGACAGCTTTCGCGACCGTATTCCTGGAGATCCCCAGCCGCGCGGCTATCGATCTCATCGACTCACCCTCGGCAAGATGCAACCGCCGAATAAGCGCCCAATCCTCCACTGTGATCACCCACCCAATCGTTTGGAACGGGTGGCTCAGTTTTCAACCGTCACAATGGCTCAGTTTTCGACCGTCACCGACA
>NZ_JBHWJV010000025.1:0-2223 GCF_042731175.1 Pseudarthrobacter sp. NPDC059871 | reverse complement strand
ACGTGATACTGATTGCTTCAACAGTCGATACAGAAGAAAGCACGATTGATCAAAGTCTGCTCGCCAGCAATTTAGTTATCATTCCTATCATCTTTTTGGTTTTAAGCGTCGTTCTTTATTACACTCTTCCAAAAGGAAAATAGCAGATTCCACAAGGGAATCTGCTTTTCTATTTGATTATGTAGTTCTTAATGCCAGGATGCCAGTAAGCCATGACCTCAAATGCGCCATTCGCAACCTCGTCATCTTCTTCCTCAATCTTGACCAGATCGCCGTCCTCCGCATCACCAAGATTCAGCTCTTTATGTATCTCCTTCAAAATACCGCCGTATCCGATTAACCTACGGGCTGCCAGCGCATCATCCAAATAAAACACCGTGTTCAGATTGTCTTCCGTCACCTTATTGCCGCGCACAACATCCGTATCCTTGACTGGATACTTAGAAATTTCAAGAACAGCTTTTTGCTCCATCATCGCTTCCCGCACGTCGTTTTCAATCTGTTCAGCGTCAATCTTGGCTTTACCTTTCACCCGACGAATATCAACAATTGGGGTGTAATCCAATTTCATCGCCTTTTTCCAAAGGCTTGTCCATTCCGTCTGCTTGATATAATTTTTGCCGAAATAACTTTTCTTTACAGGCAATAACACATGAAAATGCGGATGATATGTATCTTCTTCATGATTTTTAGTAATCTCTAAAGCTCTAAAATAGCCAAGTACCGCTGTATCGACCCTTTTGTATTTCATAAGTCGATTAAACCCTTTCATCATGTCCGAAATCGAAGGTTTCAGACTGTCACCTTTAACATTTCGAACGGTCAACGTGAGAAAAATCCATCCGCATCCATACTGACGATTAGCTTCTTCTACGATCAATTTATTGTGATAAGCAATTTTTAACGACCTGCGCCAGGCACACATCGGGCATAACCTCACTTTGCAAAACTGAGCTTGATACAACTTTAGTTTGCCCGTCTCCGGGTCTCTTTTAAACGAAAGACATTCCGCACAACTACACAATTTCTCAGCTTTTTTGCCATAGTAAGGTATACCTGTTTTGTTCTGTAAAGCTTCATAGTGCTCCGCCATAAGATTCGTCCGTCTTTTTTTCCCTTTCCAATCCCGCTTTTTACCTGTTGCGGTCTTATCCTCAAGGATGTTATAATTATGTTCAACTGAATTCAAACGAAAAAAACTCCTTTCTGTGCTAGTAATCTAGCGTTCTATTATTTGGCTTCGACAACCTAATAATAGCAGAAGGAGTTTTTATCTGTCAAAAACACTTTAAAGCCTTGACAGACAAGGGCTGAACCTGTTTTTTAAAAATCTTGTTGTTTCTATATAGTATCAAGATAAGAAAAGACCCGATTTCGACTCCGTCAAAATCGCAAAAAAGGCCGGCAGAATTGCCGGTCTTTTTTTAAAACCCAAAACCTAAGATCAAAACCATTCTTCCCCCGTAGGGGGAGATTTTTTTTCAAAAAATCGGTCCTGCAGCCGCGCATTATTTTAGATATTCAATATCTTTAACAAGCCGCACGTCTCCACCTGACCAACACATGAACCTCCACACAGTCAACACATGACCTTTTCTTTCAACACGCAGTCAACACATCCAGTCAGTGACATTTCTATCTCCGGTTAACTTTTCGGAAAATTCTTCACATTCATTTAACAGTCTGAGATAATTCGGAATACAAATGTTTACATTTCTTGCAGTTATAAAGAATTAAGAAAGGATTGGTGAAAGTTGAGTACAATAGCATTCGAAGAAGTCGGACAAGCCATAAACGATTGGTACAAAATCATCAAACAACATGACTTTTCTAAAGCCGCAGCCATGAGGGAAGAGATCGAAAACACGTTTCCAAACATGAAAGAGAATCAAACCGTATTACTGTACTTCAACCTGATTGACTCTCGTTATAAGCTCATGACAGAGGATTACAACAAATCCGGCGAATTACTGGACAATCTGAAAGCCAAAGCCTTAGAAGATAACACCGATGACATGATTCACTATTATTTTTATTTTTTCTCCGGCATGTATGAATTTCATCAAAAGCGCTATGTCAAAGCCATCATGTACTATAAAATCGCTGAAGAACGCTTGAAAAAGATACCTGATGAAATTGAAAAAGCTGAATTTCATTACTATCTGTGTAAGGCGTACTACAAAATAAAGCAAAATGTTTTCTCGATGACCCACGCTAAAATCG
>NZ_JBHWJV010000024.1:0-3000 GCF_042731175.1 Pseudarthrobacter sp. NPDC059871 | reverse complement strand
CCATAACACTTTTCAATCACGCATTGGCACAAATAAAAAATGCATATGGGGCGTTTTTTCGTCCATATGTACCGTTGCATAAGCAATATTTTGCTCGCCATAGCGTTCGGAAAATAATTTATAACTTTCCTCAAAAAATCGTTTTTGTTCTGTAGGATCCAGACGGTCAAAAAAATTTTTGTCAGATGTCACGAGCAACTCGTTTACAAGCACCGCATCTTTCCGAGTTTTTCTCGTACCTGTTTTTTGCGATTCAATGATTTCTTTGACATGCTGGTTATAATCAATTTTCCCATCATGGACCAAATCATAATTTTCATGGGAACGCTCTTTATCAATATCCGAATTCGTCCTGCTTTCTCTTTCACGCTGATTATGAAACTGAATTCCTTTCAAATCATGCGCCTTCATTTTCTGCATTCGGACGACCGCATAACTCATAAAATCAGCTCCGTTTCGGGGTCAGTTTTTCGGCAACACTTCCATGTAAAGTATAACACACTATACTTTACATTCGTAAAGTGTGTGCTCTGCGAGGCTTTTTCGGCTACCCGCCGAACCATGCTAACGCATGGGAAAACCTTGGGCTTTGCCCAAACCCACAAGGGGAAATGATTCCCCCTTGATCCCCCCAATAAAAACTCCCCCAACCCCCTCAATTTTGAGGGGACTCCCTCGCCGGTCGGCAGGAATCGAATGGGATTCGATTCAATGCCAAGAGGGTTCGGGTGTGGTGAGTCTGTCAATCGACTTTCGCGGCATATCCTCATTTCGCTATCGCTCATTCCGGTATTCCACGATTCTATTGACAGACGCCACGTGTCGCTTTCTCCTTCAAGCGCCCACCAGAACAAAATAAAAAAAGATACAGAAAAAGATACAGAAGAATCTTCTGTATCTCTTGTATCTCAATCCTTTTCTGTCGTTTTATGTCGATTATTTTAACTCTCCTGTTTCTCTATCAATATCGCCCCGACCATATTTCCGTTCTTGATAAACGGCATCAAAATACAGTCTAATCAATCCAGTATGCGAACGTAAAACAGAATTGATAATCTTCATGCTGGGTAAGTTATATTCTTCCCCACGAACCCTTACAAACCTTCTTAATTCACGAATATTAGCCAGTCCATGTTCATCAATCAAATCACAAAGATCATTCAGCATGTCGTCTTTTTCTTCAACATCAAGCGTTATGTATCTATCAATATCAAAATTGTTTAGTAGTTTAATATCTTTCTTGTCATATACATGCTTGTTTTTAGCGATAGCGTCTTTTGATTCGTGCGTTAAATATAAATACATATTTTCCATGCTTTGAACTACAATTTGCACCATGGAAACACTTTTATTACCCAATGCTCGTTGTATTCTTTTACGGACACTATCAGCAGTAACAGGATTTTTCGCCACATAAATCACATGATAATGGGCTTTTTTATATTTTTGTCCCTCAACTTTACTTAAATCTTTATCATGAAGTGGGCTAATCGCAATAGGAACACCGAGCGATTCCAATTTCGTTTCCCAATCTTCGGGTATGCTTTCAGGGTACAACAGAAACGTAAAGTATCTTGCCTTATCTTTAGCCATAATGTTATAATCACCCTAACAGAAACAAAGGAATTCCAAAAAGCGAACTCTTCCAGGGGGTCGCTTTTTTTGTGTTCATTTCTGCCCTTTCTTGTATTCTTCCAAAACTACTGTAATCATCGCAGACTTACTCAAACCCTTCTCTTTGCACAACTCCTCTAAATAAGCGTGAACACTTTCTGACATAGTGATTGTAAATCTCTTTTTATTTGTCATATCGTTCTCCTTTTTGCATGTTAAAAATAATATAACAAAGTGGTGTAATTTTTGCAATAAAATACACAAAAAATATGTAAAAGGCAAAATGTCGCTCAAAATGTCGCCGAAATGTCGCTCAAATGTCGCAAGCTTCAAACCCTTGTGGCTCTAGGGTTTGAATGGCTTTTTCTCTCAATTTGGCACTCGGCACTTAAAGGGGGGGTCGTAGTAGCCCCCCCTTTTTCCTCTCTCACCCCAAAAAATCCAAGTTCAAAAAACCAAAAAAAGCACCTTTTTCAGGTGCTTTTTATCTTTCAAGACCATTTTCTCTTTCACGACGCTTTTCAACCCTGTTTAAACGCTCAAATTCGCCCTCAGGGGCTTTTTCTTTAATTTTGCCTACCAAATCATTAAAAAGGCTCTTAAACGTCTTTAAATCGTTTGTACGGGCTTTTAAAAATTCTTTGGTGCTTTTATATATCAAACCAATTTCACGCTTTAAATCGCTTATATGGCTTTTTAATTTGCTATTCTCTCGAAGCAACTGCATATTTTCCTGTCTTAATTTTTTATTTGAATTGGCTTCTGTTTCCCACTCTTTATAAATCACTCTAAGCTTTTGACCCAAAGCTTTATTTTCCTTTGCTAAATCGGTGTTCAATATTTTTTCCATCTTGCCTTTTAGCTGTTTATTTTCTTTGGCAGCATGAACCAAATTTTTAAAGTCTTGTTCGGGAACAATCACATTTCCAGTCGGTGTCTTTTTCAACTCTTTTTTGGGAATCCCAAAAAGATTCTTTTCCTCGCTCTTAACCTCGATTTGCTGAAATTCCCTTTTGGCCCGAACTTTAATTTCATCTGGAACTTTTTCATTGAGGGCGAGCAATTCATTTTTCTTCTCCTGGAGATTTTTTTCTAGAAAATCAATTTCTTTTTCCAGCGTCTGCTTTTTGAATTCCCTCGTTTCCAAATGCTCACGAGTAGAACCTTTTTCTCCACGCTCCAAATCAAAGCCAAGCTTTTGCATATGCTCGGGAAACTTATCTTGCAACCAAAGCAATTCTTGACGATTGAACACATTTTTCCCTTGCAGTTTTCCATCACGCATTGGCACAACGCCAACATGCATATGGGGCGTTTTTTCGTCCATATGTACCGTTGCATAAGCAATATTTTGCTCGCCATAGCGTTCGGAAAATAATTTATAAC
>NZ_JBHWJV010000023.1:0-4766 GCF_042731175.1 Pseudarthrobacter sp. NPDC059871 | reverse complement strand
AAACCCGGACCTTCTCACGCAAAACCCCAGGCCGACCAAAACGTCCCACAACACCACCAATCACCCAGGCGTTGCAACGACCCCCAGAACCCGCCCCGAAACCGCGCTCACTTATGGCGGGACCCACCCGACCCAGGGAAACCACCACAACCGAGCACGCGTCCCAGGGGTGGGGAAGGCTCCTATGCCAGCCGCATAGACTTACGGCCTATGAGTCCCCATTCCCCAGAGTCGCGACAGGGCCGCGCCACCATCCTCGATGTTGCCGCTGCGGCCGGCGTCTCGCGGCAGACGGTCACCCGGGCCATGAACGATATGACCGGCATCAGCCAGGCCACTCGGGAACGCGTGCAGCTGATCGCGGCAGAGTTGGGCTACACTCCAAGCCGGTTTGCCAAGGGGCTGGTCCAGGGCGCGCGAACATCAATAGGCCTGGCCATCCCCGACCTCACCAATCCGTACTTCCCTGCGTTTGCCTCCAGTGTTGTTGAGGCCGCCACGGAGCGGGGATGGAATGTGGTGGTGGATGACTATGGCCACGGCGCAGCCAACGCCCTGGACGCGGCAGCCCGGCTGGCACCCCAGGTGGACGCACTGATCGGCTACCTCGGGGACCACGCAGTCGCAGCCCAGGAGATGCTGGGCCGGCGGCCTGTCGTTGGGCTCGACGACCCCCAGGCGCAGGCTGCCGGCTCGATCTCCTTTGACTACGCCTACGCCGCCCGGCTGGGCCTGGAAAGGCTGGTGGCTCATGGTTGCAGGAATATCGCCTTCCTGGATTCGGGCCAGGGCGGGATCGCCGCAGGCAGGGGCTCCGCTGTGGCCGCCGCCGCCGCGGAAGGCGGAGTTCAACTGATAAGGTTTGCGGCCGAGCCCTCAGCTGCAGATGCGCGGCATGCCGTCAGTGCACTGCTGGCCGGAAGAACTGAACTCGACGGACTCCTGGTCTTCAACGACCTGATGGCGGCCGGCGCATTGAAGGCCTTACAAGCCGCTGGACGGAACGTGCCTCATGATGTGGCCGTCATCGGGATGGACGGGATACCGCTGGGGGAGCTGGTGTCCCCGGAGCTGACCACCCTGTCCCTGGACCTGCGCTCCGTGGGCCGGGCCGCCGTCGGCCTCCTTGAAGGCCTCCTGTCCGGAGCAGTTGAACCGCGCGGCAGTGCCTCTGCACTGCTCCTCCGGCACGAACTTGTGGTGCGCCAGTCGGCCTAAGCCAGGCTGATGTGCAACCTCACCCCTACCCATGAAGGGACCAAGAGGCTAATCTTTGTACATGCGTTCCGTGAACGTTCACGATGAATCTCAATGCCCCCCAGCCTTCAAGGAAGTCCCATGCCTGTCCAGTCCTCCGCAACGGTGACGAACGCTGTTGCAAGTGATGCCTCCGACGCTGTTCCGCGCAGTCTTGAACTCGGAGCCGGAGGCGTTCTCGAATTGTCTTCTATGGCTCCGGGACGGGGCACGCTCCCTCCCCGGGCCCACCTCGCCAGCGATGCGCCGCGGCTGTCCCTGAACGGCGACTGGCAGTTCCGCCTCAGCCCCGGCATCCGCAGCGCGCCCGCCGAAGGGTGGCAGCTGGGCCAGGATCTGGACGGTTTCGTAACCCTGCCGGTTCCGTCCAGTTGGCCCATGCACGGGCACGGCGCGCCGGCCTACACAAACATCCAGTTTCCGTTTGCCGTGGAACCCCCGCATGTGCCGGAGGCCAACCCCATTGGCGACCACCTCCTGACGTTCCACGCTGGCCCTGAGTTCTTCCCCAACGCACTGCTGCGTTTCGACGGCATCGACTCCGCCGGCACGGTGTGGCTCAACGGCGTCGAACTGGGCACCACCCGCGGCAGCCGCCTTGCCCACGAATTCGATGTCTCAGGAATCCTCACGGAAGGCAGCAACACCCTTGCCGTGCGGGTGGCACAGTTCTCGGCCGCCAGCTACGTGGAGGACCAGGACATGTGGTGGCTCCCGGGGATCTTCCGGGATGTCACACTTCAAGCCCGCCCCGCGGACGGCATCGATGATGTCTTCGTCCACGCGGACTACGACCCCCTCACGGGCGAAGGTGTCCTGCGTGTGGAGGCGAGCCGGGGAGGAGAGGCGATTGACGCCGTCGTACGCGTTCCCGAACTGGACGTGGAGCGTACGGCGGGCCAGGAGCATAGGTTCCCATCGGTGGCGCCCTGGTCTGCCGAAGTGCCCCGCCTGTATGCGGCCACAGTCAGCACCCCTGCCGAAACAGTGTCCCTACAGCTGGGCTTCCGCAGCATCACCATTGAGGACGCGCAGTTCAAGGTGAACGGGCGGCGGATCCTGCTCCGCGGGGTAAACCGCCACGAGCATCACCCCCGGCTGGGGCGCCTAGTTCCGCAGGAGGTGATGGAGGCGGAGCTCAAGCTCATGAAGCAGCACAACATCAACGCCATCCGCACATCCCACTATCCGCCGCATCCGGAATTCCTTGCCCTGGCTGACCGGCTCGGTTTCTACGTCGTGCTCGAGTGCGACCTGGAAACGCATGGGTTTGAGAGCGCCGGCTGGGCCCAGAACCCGAGCGACGATCCCCACTGGGAAGCCGCCCTGCTGGACCGGATGCGCCGGACGGTGGAGCGGGACAAGAACCATGCCGCCGTCGTGATGTGGTCGCTGGGCAACGAATCCGGGACAGGCCGGAACCTGGCCGCGATGTCCCGCTGGACCAAGGACCGCGACCCGTCACGCCCCATCCACTATGAGGGCGACTGGTCCTGCCCCTATGTTGACGTGTATTCCCGGATGTACGCCAACCAGGCTGAGACTGCATTGATTGGGCAGGGAACGGAGCCTCCACTCGACGATCCGCAGCTGGATGCCCGGCGCCGAGCCATGCCTTTCGTGCTCTGCGAATACGTTCACGCCATGGGCAACGGCCCGGGAGGAATGACCGAATACCAGGAGCTCTTTGAACGACACCCCAGGCTGATGGGCGGCTTCGTGTGGGAGTGGCTGGAACACGGAATCACCGTCCCTACGCCCGGCGGCGGCGAGCACTTCGCCTACGGCGGCGATTTCGGTGAGGAAATTCACGACGGCAACTTCGTCACCGACGGACTGGTGGACGCCAACCGCAAGCCCCGGCCCGGCCTCCTCGATTTCAAGCGCGTCGTGGCGCCGCTGCGCATACAGGTGGCGGAGGACTGGTCCGGCTTCACCGTCCACAACGGGCAGGATTTCGCGGACACGTCCGCGTTCAGCTTCCGGTACGCGGTGGAGGCCGACGGCGAAACGGTCGACGGCGGCACGGTGGAGGTTCCGCACGTGGCGCCGCAGTCCGGTGCCACGATTCCATTGCCCTCCAGCTTCCCGCACACGGATGGGCCGGCCGTCCTCACCGTCAGCGCCGTCCTCGCCGCCGCGACCTCCTGGGCCAGCGCCAGCCACGAGATCGCTTGGGGGCAGTCGGTGCGTGGAGTCTCACGTGGTGAGGAGCCCCGTGCTGCTGAACTAGTGGCGGCCGCTGACAATGAACTGCGGCTGGGGCCGGCGGTGTTCAGCAGGCTGACCGGGATGCCTACGCGGATCGGTGGCATTGGCGTCGAAAAGCTGGGGCTCTCGCTGTGGTGGCCCCCCACCGACAATGACCTGGGCAGGGAATGGGGCGGCGCCGACCCGCGACCCCTTGCCGCCCAGTGGCGGGATGCAGGGCTGGAGCGGCTCCATGCCCGCCTGCTTGGTATCAGCGCTGAACGGACTGCCGACGGCGGGGAGCAGCTCGTCACGCGGACCAAGGTGGGTGCCGCAGACAAGCAGTTCGGGGTGCTTGTTGACTACACGTGGACCAGTGACGGGGACTCACTGGCTCTCCGCACGCAGGTCCGGCCGCAGGGATCCTGGGTCAACGCCGGCTTTGATGTGGAGTGGGCCCGGATCGGCCTGGAACTCGTACTGGACAGCGAAACGTCTGCAGTGAGCTGGTTCGGGCAGGGGCCGCACCAGAGTTACCCGGACACGGGGCAAGGCACGCGCACCGGATGGTTCTCCATGCCCTTGGGTGACCTCGATGTGGAGTATGCGCGGCCCCAGGAATCCGGTGCACGCGCCGGCGTCCGCTCGGCAACCCTTGAGGTGGAGGGCGCCACGTTGGACATCACCGGCGAGCCCTTTGCCCTGACGGTGCGCCCCTACAGCCAGGCCGCACTCAACGAAGCAACGCACCGGCCTGATCTGGCAGCCGACGGGCGGACCTACATCTACATCGATAACGCCATGCGGGGTGTTGGTACCGGAGCCTGCGGTCCGGGCGTTCTTGAGCCGTACCGCCTGCCGCCACGGGATGCCGACTTCACCGTAGTGCTGCGGGTACGCCCGTAGGCCGCGGCAACATGTGAGCCACTGCATACAGGCTGATTCCGTCCGTTGGGGCTGCTTGTAGATGTTGATGGCCCCCAATTCCCGTGTGGTTGTGCGGGTTTTGGGGGCTGTTGGCCTTTCTGGGGGTGGATTTGCGGTGGGGTTGGTGGGCGTGTATTGTTTTCTGAGTCGCCGCCGCTGATGCGGAAAGATAGCGGCGATAACCCCCTTCTGAATGGCCTGAAAAATGGTTCGCACTGTGGTGTGTTCCTGGTGGGTGGGGCTGGTCCTTGTGTGCTTTGTTTCGCTGGTAAGCGGATTTGCGAAGTGCCGGGTGATCGGGTAAGTTTGGAAAGTTGCTCCGGAGCGATCCTGAACGGGTTTTTTGTTTGGGTGGTGCCGGGTGTGTCTGTTGTTTGAGAACTCAATAGTGT
>NZ_JBHWJV010000022.1:3688-5293 GCF_042731175.1 Pseudarthrobacter sp. NPDC059871 | reverse complement strand
ATCGCATGGTGGTTGGTGGAAAGCTTTTGCGGTTTTGGATGGACTCGCGGCCTATCAGCTTGTTGGTGGGGTAATGGCCTACCAAGGCGACGACGGGTAGCCGGCCTGAGAGGGTGACCGGCCACACTGGGACTGAGACACGGCCCAGACTCCTACGGGAGGCAGCAGTGGGGAATATTGCACAATGGGCGGAAGCCTGATGCAGCGACGCCGCGTGAGGGATGACGGCCTTCGGGTTGTAAACCTCTTTCAGTAGGGAAGAAGCGTAAGTGACGGTACCTGCAGAAGAAGCGCCGGCTAACTACGTGCCAGCAGCCGCGGTAATACGTAGGGCGCAAGCGTTATCCGGAATTATTGGGCGTAAAGAGCTCGTAGGCGGTTTGTCGCGTCTGCCGTGAAAGTCCGGGGCTCAACTCCGGATCTGCGGTGGGTACGGGCAGACTAGAGTGATGTAGGGGAGACTGGAATTCCTGGTGTAGCGGTGAAATGCGCAGATATCAGGAGGAACACCGATGGCGAAGGCAGGTCTCTGGGCATTAACTGACGCTGAGGAGCGAAAGCATGGGGAGCGAACAGGATTAGATACCCTGGTAGTCCATGCCGTAAACGTTGGGCACTAGGTGTGGGGGACATTCCACGTTTTCCGCGCCGTAGCTAACGCATTAAGTGCCCCGCCTGGGGAGTACGGCCGCAAGGCTAAAACTCAAAGGAATTGACGGGGGCCCGCACAAGCGGCGGAGCATGCGGATTAATTCGATGCAACGCGAAGAACCTTACCAAGGCTTGACATGAACCGGAAACGCCTGGAAACAGGTGCCCCACTTGTGGTCGGTTTACAGGTGGTGCATGGTTGTCGTCAGCTCGTGTCGTGAGATGTTGGGTTAAGTCCCGCAACGAGCGCAACCCTCGTTCTATGTTGCCAGCACGTGATGGTGGGGACTCATAGGAGACTGCCGGGGTCAACTCGGAGGAAGGTGGGGACGACGTCAAATCATCATGCCCCTTATGTCTTGGGCTTCACGCATGCTACAATGGCCGGTACAAAGGGTTGCGATACTGTGAGGTGGAGCTAATCCCAAAAAGCCGGTCTCAGTTCGGATTGGGGTCTGCAACTCGACCCCATGAAGTCGGAGTCGCTAGTAATCGCAGATCAGCAACGCTGCGGTGAATACGTTCCCGGGCCTTGTACACACCGCCCGTCAAGTCACGAAAGTTGGTAACACCCGAAGCCGGTGGCCTAACCCTTTTGGGGGGGAGCCGTCGAAGGTGGGACTGGCGATTGGGACTAAGTCGTAACAAGGTAGCCGTACCGGAAGGTGCGGCTGGATCACCTCCTTTCTAAGGAGCGCCTACAGTTCACTGTCCTGGATGTATGTCTGGTGGTGGTGGTTGTCAGGAGAATGCCCGTTGCACGGACGAATGTTTCGTGGCGGGTGCTCAAGGGTGGAATATCAATGAATAGGTGCCCGGTGTTGCCGGTGGTGTTGTGAGTACGGACTGATCCTTTGGGGTTGGGTTCCTGGAAAGCGGCTGCTGCTGGTGGTGGTGGGTAGTGTTTGGCACACTGTTGGGTCCTGAGGCAACAGGACCGGGAAGGCCCCTTGT
>NZ_JBHWJV010000022.1:0-3591 GCF_042731175.1 Pseudarthrobacter sp. NPDC059871 | reverse complement strand
TTGTGTGTGGGGTGTGTGGTGTGGGGTTGTTGTTTGAGAACTACATAGTGGACGCGAGCATCTTGTATAAGAAGCAATTTCCAAGATATATGAACCTGGATCTGGTTCGTGTGCTGTGGCCCTTTTTGGGGGTTGTGGTGCGTGGAGCAGTTTTCGTGGTTCTCTCGAAAATGTTTTTGATCTTTGTGGTCAAGTTTTTAAGAGCACACGGTGGATGCCTTGGCATTAGGAGCCGAAGAAGGACGTAGGAATCTGCGATAAGCCTGGGGGAGTCGATAACCGGACTGTGATCCCAGGGTGTCCGAATGGGGAAACCCCGCTGAGCGCGCGAGTGACTTGGTGACCCGCATCTGAACACATAGGGTGCGTGGAGGGAACGCGGGGAAGTGAAACATCTCAGTACCCGCAGGAAGAGAAAACAATAGTGATTCCGTTAGTAGTGGCGAGCGAACGCGGATCAGGCTAAACCGTTCCATGTGTGATAGCCGGCGGGCGTTGCATGGTCGGGGTTGTGGGACATTACGTGTCAGTTCTGCCGGGCTGACGGGGTGTGGGTGTGCGTATAGGTGAACGGTCTTGAAAGGCCGGCCAGAGAGGGTGTTAGTCCCGTAACTGTAATGCGTTGCACCGCCTTGTTGATGTATCCCAAGTAGTACGGGGCCCGAGAAATCCCGTGCGAATCTGTCAGGACCACCTGATAAGCCTAAATACTCCCTAATGACCGATAGCGGACCAGTACCGTGAGGGAAAGGTGAAAAGTACCCCGGGAGGGGAGTGAAACAGTACCTGAAACCGTGTGCTTACAATCCGTCGGAGCAACCTTGTAGTTGTGACGGCGTGCCTTTTGAAGAATGAGCCTGCGAGTTAGTGTTACGTCGCGAGGTTAACCCGTGTGGGGCAGCCGTAGCGAAAGCGAGTCTGAATAGGGCGTTTGAGTGGCGTGATCTAGACCCGAAGCGAAGTGATCTACCCATGGCCAGGTTGAAGCGACGGTAAGACGTCGTGGAGGACCGAACCCACTTCAGTTGAAAATGGAGGGGATGAGCTGTGGGTAGGGGTGAAAGGCCAATCAAACTTCGTGATAGCTGGTTCTCCCCGAAATGCATTTAGGTGCAGCGTTGCGTGTTTCTTATCGGAGGTAGAGCTACTGGATGGCTAATGGGCCCTACAAGGTTACTGACGTCAGCCAAACTCCGAATGCCGGTAAGTGAGAGCGTAGCAGTGAGACTGTGGGGGATAAGCTTCATAGTCGAGAGGGAAACAGCCCAGACCACCAACTAAGGCCCCTAAGCGTGTGCTAAGTGGGAAAGGATGTGGAGTTGCGAAGACAACCAGGAGGTTGGCTTAGAAGCAGCCATCCTTAAAAGAGTGCGTAATAGCTCACTGGTCAAGTGATTCCGCGCCGACAATGTAGCGGGGCTCAAGTACACCGCCGAAGTTGTGGCATTCAAATATTAGCTAAGCCCTTGTGGTTCAGGCGTTTGGATGGGTAGGGGAGCGTCGTGTGGGCAGTGAAGTCGCGGTGGAAACCAGCGGTGGAGCCTACACGAGTGAGAATGCAGGCATGAGTAGCGAAAGACGGGTGAGAAACCCGTCCGCCGAATGATCAAGGGTTCCAGGGTCAAGCTAATCTGCCCTGGGTAAGTCGGGACCTAAGGCGAGGCCGACAGGCGTAGTCGATGGACAACGGGTTGATATTCCCGTACCGGCGAAAAACCGCCCATGTTGAACAGGGGATACTAACTGCCCGAGACCTGCCCGACCGTCCTTTGGACGGAAGGGTTTTGGTGGAGCGCAGGACCTGATCCTGGGAGGCAAGCGTATTAACAGGTGTGACGCAGGAAGGTAGCCGAGCCGGGCGATGGTTGTCCCGGTCTAAGGATGTAGGGCGAGTGGTAGGCAAATCCGCCACTCATGATGCCTGAGATCTGATGGGACCCCCGTTTGGGGGGATTTGGTGATCCTATGCTGCCGAGAAAAGCATCGACGCGAGGTTTTAGCCGCCCGTACCCCAAACCGACACAGGTGATCAGGTAGAGAATACTAAGGCGATCGAGAGAATTATGGTTAAGGAACTCGGCAAAATGCCCCCGTAACTTCGGGAGAAGGGGGGCCCCAACCTTGATACACCTTCGCGGTGTGGAGGGGATCGGGGCCGCAGAGACCAGGGGGAAGCGACTGTTTACTAAAAACACAGGTCCGTGCGAAGTCGCAAGACGATGTATACGGACTGACTCCTGCCCGGTGCTGGAAGGTTAAGAGGACCGGTTAGCCGTAAGGCGAAGCTGAGAATTTAAGCCCCAGTAAACGGCGGTGGTAACTATAACCATCCTAAGGTAGCGAAATTCCTTGTCGGGTAAGTTCCGACCTGCACGAATGGAGTAACGACTTCCCCGCTGTCTCAACCATAAACTCGGCGAAATTGCAGTACGAGTAAAGATGCTCGTTACGCGCAGCAGGACGGAAAGACCCCGAGACCTTTACTATAGTTTGGTATTGGTGTTCGGAGTGGCTTGTGTAGGATAGGTGGGAGACGTTGAAGCCCGGACGCCAGTTCGGGTGGAGTCATCGTTGAAATACCACTCTGGTCACTTTGGACATCTAACTTCGGCCCGTAATCCGGGTCAGGGACAGTGCCTGATGGGTAGTTTAACTGGGGCGGTTGCCTCCTAAAAAGTAACGGAGGCGCCCAAAGGTTCCCTCAGCCTGGTTGGCAATCAGGTGTCGAGTGTAAGTGCACAAGGGAGCTTGACTGTGAGAGAGACATCTCGAGCAGGGACGAAAGTCGGGACTAGTGATCCGGCGGTACATTGTGGAATGGCCGTCGCTCAACGGATAAAAGGTACCTCGGGGATAACAGGCTGATCTTGCCCAAGAGTCCATATCGACGGCATGGTTTGGCACCTCGATGTCGGCTCGTCGCATCCTGGGGCTGGAGTAGGTCCCAAGGGTTGGGCTGTTCGCCCATTAAAGCGGTACGCGAGCTGGGTTTAGAACGTCGTGAGACAGTTCGGTCCCTATCCGCTGCGCGCGCAGGAAATTTGAGAAGGGCTGTCCTTAGTACGAGAGGACCGGGACGGACGAACCTCTGGTGTGTCAGTTGTACTGCCAAGTGCACCGCTGATTAGCTACGTTCGGATGGGATAACCGCTGAAAGCATCTAAGCGGGAAGCTCGCTTCGAGATGAGATTTCCATACACCCTCGGGTGTGAGAGGCCCCCAGCCAGACCACTGGGTTGATAGGCCGGATGTGGAAGCGAGGACTAACGACTCGTGAAGCTGACCGGTACTAATAGGCCAACAACTTACACCACACAGATACATACAAACTCTGCTTGCGTCCACTATGTGGTTCCCAACCAACAACCCAACACGTTGTAGGCCGGAACCAACAACTAAATAACAACACCACAATGTTGTAACCACAGTTTTCCCACACCACCCCCCACGGGGTTGGTGACGGGTCAAAGGGTTACGGCGGTCATAGCGTGGGGGAAACGCCCGGTCCCATTCCGAACCCGGAAGCTAAGACCCACAGCGCCGATGGTACTGCACCCGGGAGGGTGTGGGAGAGTAGGACACCGCCGGACA
>NZ_JBHWJV010000021.1:2500-10364 GCF_042731175.1 Pseudarthrobacter sp. NPDC059871 | reverse complement strand
GAGTCACTCGACCAGTGAGCTATTACGCACTCTTTAAATGGTGGCTGCTTCTAAGCCAACATCCTGGTTGTCTAAGCAACTCCACATCCTTTTCCACTTAACGTATACTTTGGGACCTTAGCTGGCGGTCTGGGCTGTTTCCCTTTCGACTACGGATCTTATCACTCGCAGTCTGACTCCCAAGGATAAGTCATCGGCATTCGGAGTTTGACTGAATTCGGTAACCCGGTAGGGGCCCCTAGTCCAATCAGTGCTCTACCTCCAAGACTCTTACCTTGAGGCTAGCCCTAAAGCTATTTCGGAGAGAACCAGCTATCTCCAGGTTCGATTGGCATTTCACCCCTACCCACACCTCATCCCCGCACTTTTCAACGTGCGTGGGTTCGGGCCTCCATTCAGTGTTACCTGAACTTCACCCTGGACATGGGTAGATCACCTGGTTTCGGGTCTACGACCACGTACTCAATTCGCCCTATTCAGACTCGCTTTCGCTGCGGCTCCGCATCTTCTGCTTAACCTTGCACGGGATCGTAACTCGCCGGTTCATTCTACAAAAGGCACGCCATCACCCGTTAACGGGCTCTGACTACTTGTAGGCACACGGTTTCAGGATCTCTTTCACTCCCCTTCCGGGGTGCTTTTCACCTTTCCCTCACGGTACTGGTTCACTATCGGTCACTAGGGAGTATTTAGCCTTGGGAGATGGTCCTCCCGGATTCCGACGGAATTTCACGTGTTCCGCCGTACTCAGGATCCACTCAGGAGAGAACGAAGTTTTGACTACAGGGCTGTTACCTCCTATGGCGGGCCTTTCCAGACCTCTTCATCTACCTCGTTCCTTTGTAACTCCGTACAGAGTGTCCTACAACCCCAAGAGGCAAGCCTCTTGGTTTGGGCTGGTCCCGTTTCGCTCGCCGCTACTCAGGGAATCGCATTTGCTTTCTCTTCCTCCGGGTACTTAGATGTTTCAGTTCCCCGGGTCTGCCTTCTCATATCCTATGTATTCAGATATGGATACCACTCCATTACGAGTGGTGGGTTTCCCCATTCGGAAATCTCCGGATCAAAGCTTGCTTACAGCTCCCCGAAGCATATCGGTGTTCGTCCCGTCCTTCATCGGCTCCTAGTGCCAAGGCATCCACCGTGCGCCCTTTCTAACTTAACCATAAACATGGTATGTTTTGAAAAGATTGACGCAAAAATTTGCCTTCTATCTATTATCTAGTTTTCAAAGAACAAAGTTCTGAAAGAATTGCTTCTTTCAAAACTGAACAAAACGTAAGCGAACGTTATTTTCCTTAGAAAGGAGGTGATCCAGCCGCACCTTCCGATACGGCTACCTTGTTACGACTTCACCCCAATCATCTGTCCCACCTTAGGCGGCTGGCTCCATAAAGGTTACCCCACCGACTTCGGGTGTTACAAACTCTCGTGGTGTGACGGGCGGTGTGTACAAGGCCCGGGAACGTATTCACCGCGGCATGCTGATCCGCGATTACTAGCGATTCCGGCTTCATGCAGGCGAGTTGCAGCCTGCAATCCGAACTGAGAATGGCTTTATGGGATTTGCTCGGCCTCGCGGCTTTGCTGCCCTTTGTACCATCCATTGTAGCACGTGTGTAGCCCAGGTCATAAGGGGCATGATGATTTGACGTCATCCCCACCTTCCTCCGGTTTGTCACCGGCAGTCACCTTAGAGTGCCCAACTGAATGCTGGCAACTAAGATCAAGGGTTGCGCTCGTTGCGGGACTTAACCCAACATCTCACGACACGAGCTGACGACAACCATGCACCACCTGTCACTCTGCCCCCGAAGGGGACGTCCTATCTCTAGGATTGTCAGAGGATGTCAAGACCTGGTAAGGTTCTTCGCGTTGCTTCGAATTAAACCACATGCTCCACCGCTTGTGCGGGCCCCCGTCAATTCCTTTGAGTTTCAGTCTTGCGACCGTACTCCCCAGGCGGAGTGCTTAATGCGTTAGCTGCAGCACTAAGGGGCGGAAACCCCCTAACACTTAGCACTCATCGTTTACGGCGTGGACTACCAGGGTATCTAATCCTGTTCGCTCCCCACGCTTTCGCTCCTCAGCGTCAGTTACAGACCAGAGAGTCGCCTTCGCCACTGGTGTTCCTCCACATCTCTACGCATTTCACCGCTACACGTGGAATTCCACTCTCCTCTTCTGCACTCAAGTTCCCCAGTTTCCAATGACCCTCCCCGGTTGAGCCGGGGGCTTTCACATCAGACTTAAGAAACCGCCTGCGAGCCCTTTACGCCCAATAATTCCGGACAACGCTTGCCACCTACGTATTACCGCGGCTGCTGGCACGTAGTTAGCCGTGGCTTTCTGGTTAGGTACCGTCAAGGTGCCGCCCTATTTGAACGGCACTTGTTCTTCCCTAACAACAGAGCTTTACGACCCGAAGGCCTTCTTCGCTCACGCGGCGTTGCTCCGTCAGACTTTCGTCCATTGCGGAAGATTCCCTACTGCTGCCTCCCGTAGGAGTCTGGGCCGTGTCTCAGTCCCAGTGTGGCCGATCACCCTCTCAGGTCGGCTACGCATCGTTGCCTTGGTGAGCCGTTACCTCACCAACTAGCTAATGCGCCGCGGGTCCATCTGTAAGTGACAGCCGAAACCGTCTTTCCATCTTTCCTCATGCGAGGAAAGAACGTATCCGGTATTAGCCCCGGTTTCCCGGAGTTATCCCAGTCTTACAGGCAGGTTACCCACGTGTTACTCACCCGTCCGCCGCTAACATCAGGGAGCAAGCTCCCATCTGTCCGCTCGACTTGCATGTATTAGGCACGCCGCCAGCGTTCGTCCTGAGCCAGGATCAAACTCTCCGAAGAAATGTTTGACTTGCTCATTTGCTTTTAGAGTGTGTGCTCACTATTTTAAAACGTTGGCGCTTAGTTTTGTTCAGTTTTCAAAGAGCAATCACTTTAACAACTTAATCATCATATCACGAAGTTGAGTAGTTGTCAACTTCTGCGAAGAATGTTAGTTATTTTTAAAATCGCTATTTCTTAGCGACTACCTAATCTTACTACTATTTCAATAAGACGTCAATAGTTTTTTTCAAGAACATGTTCGATCTTGTTTTTACTGCTCTATCAATAATTTCTAAGATCAAAAATGCCTTGCTTGCTAAATAAGCAACTCCCTTATGATAAAAGAGTTTACACATGATGTCAATGATTTTTTTAGCAAGTTACTTTATGTATGATTCTGTAGACGACCGTACATTCATTTCCTTGATTTCATTGACTTCCTTCGTTTTTAATCCTTATAATGAAGATAAATACATAAAATCATACATTCAAGTATCCGTTTTATAAGGGCTCGCAACCTTTTCGGAACGTCTTGAAAAAGAAGGGGACACAATTATGAACCCTATTAAGAACGTGCAGCCCATTCGGAACCAGCAGCAGCTGGAAGATATGAAGTGGGCGCTTAAACGCCATTGTTCGGAACGTGATTACATTCTGTTTGTCCTTGGCTGTGAAACCGGGCTGCGAGTTGGAGATCTTTTACGACTCAAAACCAAACAGATTCTGAATTTGAAAGGAAAGTACACGAAGATACTGCGCATCAAAGAGGGAAAAACACAAAAAATCAGGGAGATGTACCTTGAAAACTGTTTTCAGGAAGTCTACGGCTATGCCGTCAATGTGGACAGTGAGTGGCTTTTTCCATCCCGGAAGGGGGACGGCGCCATCACGCCGACCCAGGCATACCGGCAGTTAAATAAGGCCGCCGACTTTGCTGGTGTCGACCATGTCGGCAACCATACCCTGCGGAAAACGTTCGGATACTGGTTTTACAAAGCGACAAAGGACATTGCGATGCTGCAGGGAATCCTGCACCATTCGGACCCTTCGATTACCCTGAGGTATATCGGCATCACAGAAGAAGAAACCAATAATGTCTTGAAAACCTTCAGTGTGTTTAAATAACGGTTCCGAACGAAGGAGCAGTCTTTGACTGTTCTTTTTTTTTACTTCCGAAAGACCCTCGTTATCAGACGTCCATAAAGGCTGTTTTTAGAGGTTTGAACTCCCTATCTTTATTTTCCTATTCGGAAAAAAATCAAACAGCTTAGAAAGGCAAATACAAAGCTTAAACAGCGTATTTTTTAAAAACCTCTTGGTGAATCATACACTTTTATGCCTGTTTTTCATTTTTCCTTTTCGGAACCCTCGAATCCTACATCTGTAGCTTTATCTACTTTCATTTTTCTCTTTTTCTTTTTCTAAAGCATTTATTTTCTCTTAACTCACATCTTGCCTGACTGTTCACATCAAGACAGAAAACTTTCCCTACCGGCCGGCGATATCTTTAGAGTGCCAGAAGACCTCAGCATTCCAAAAGGTACGTTGGCAGGGTGAGGTCTTCTGGCGTTTACGAAAAAGAATGAGCCGGCCGGTATCCTGAATATGTATAAGATCATGCTAGAAATAAGACAGAAATAAAGCCAGACATTGAATTCTTTATAATTTCTCTCTTTTTATCGCTCTATCAGAGGTGTAAAGACAGATCATTAAAACCTTTTAAAAAAATAATAGTCTTTAACCTTTGATACACAAATTAGTGTTTTGAACTTACTCTATCTTAAAGTTTTCAGAATTTTCACAACAAAAAACCCCCTGTTGTGTTTGTTTTACTAATATTGTTTTAATTGTTTTACATTGTTTTAATTGTTTTCGGAGGCCTCAAACCATTGGTATGACTGGCCTCAAGACCTCTAACTATAACATTTTTGGTGCGAACTATAACATTTTTGGTGCGAACTATAACATTTTTGGTGCGAATTATAACAAAAAAATCCTTTTGTTATCGATGGATTTTTGTCATAATGAAGAAGCTCGAAAGGGAGGAAATTGTGATGAAAATTTTAGAAAAAAACGAAACACAGAACAACCATTTGGTGACTAAGTCGAATATGCTCATTGAAGCAAATTATAAATTAGGCGTGGTAGAACAAAAAATCATCCTTTGTCTGGCGAGCCATATTACACCTGCAGATTCAGATTTCAAAACCTACACCCTGCCTATTCAGGAATTTTCAGATCTCCTAAGCTTAAAAGGAACACCCAAATATACAGAACTGAAGCAGATTACGAAGGATTTGATGAAGAAGGTATTTGAAGTGCGGATTAAAAAAAAGGTCATACAGGTTTCGTGGCTCAGCTATGTAGCGTATAACGAAACGGAAGGAACTGTAGACATAAGGTTTGATCCCTTCCTGCGGCCGTACCTGCTTCAGCTGAAAAGGGAATTCACAAGCTACAAACTTGAGAATGTGGTGAAGCTGAAAAGCTCCTACGCCATAAGGATATATGAATTACTGAAGCAATATGAAAGACTGAAGGAAAGATCCTTTTACCTGAAGGACCTGCGCAAAATGCTCGGGGCTGAGGATATCTATCCTGCATACGGAAACTTTAAGCAGCGTGTTCTTGTACCAGCCCAGAAGGAATTGAAGGCTAAAACGGATATATCCTTTGAAATAGAAGAAATCAGGACAGGACGAAGAGTGGATAAAATCAAATTTTTCATTACTTCAGGAAGCAATGGAAAACCTGATCAATTGGACCTGCTTCAAAATCATTTGCAGGAATTTGCCGATACGTTTATAGAGAAAGTGAAAAAACTCGGCTTAAAGATGGGGGTAAGGTTAACGGACGAAGTCATTCTTTCATGGGAAAAGCATGGACAGGACAATGTAATGAGCCTCCTGGAGAAAATACAGGACCGCAAGGACATCGAAAACCCCGTCGGATACATAACCAAGGTCTTAAAGGCAGCAAACAAGGATAATGATGAATCAGAAGACATCCTTATACGCTTAGTATCTGACTTCAGAAAATCAAAAGAAGTACTGCCTGCTTGGTATATACGGGAAAAGTCCATTGAAAAAATGGAGGAAGTACTGAAATTGGATCATGAATCAGCAGCAGTTACATTTGAAGAAATTAAAGAAGAATTATTTGAAGTTCTGCAAATTCAGGAGCCGGAGGCTGAAAGTGATTCAGTAGAGGAGCTAGAAAAGCGCAAGCGTAAGTTCGAAAAGCAACTTAAGAAATTAAAAAAAGGCACCCATTAATGAGTGCCTTTTTTAATTGGATGACAAAGGCATCGTATAAAATAAGAAGAAAACAACGTTAGAAGAAAGGAAGAAAAGAAGAAAAGAAGAAAACAACGTTAGAAGAAAAAAATAAAAGAAGAAAGGGTGATAAAGGGATGGCGATTACTATTACAATGGGAATTCAAAAGGGAGGCTGCGGAAAATCCACCACAACCGGCATTCTCGCGCACTTGTTGAGCAGAAATGGATATAGGGTCCTTGCAGTGGATATGGACTCACAGGGCAACCTTACAGAGCTTCTGTCTGAGCAGCCTTCAAATGAGTATATGGGCAAGTCCGTGCTGGAAGCGATGCAGGAAGATAATGTTGAGGGCTACATACTGAATATCAACGATCACCTCGATCTTCTGCCTGCCAACAACTTTTTGGCAACTTTCCCGCGCTGGCTGTATACGGGAAAAACATATAAAGGCGATACGATCCCTTTTAGCGGGAATCCAAGTTCTGTCTTAGATCATGCTTTGAAGTCCGTCAGGGACAGATACGATTTTATCGTTATTGATACTCCTCCCTCCTTAAGCGAACAGACAACAAATGCACTGTGTGCCAGTGAATACGTGGTTGTTTTATTCGAATGTTCAAATTGGTGCTATTCAGCTATCCCGAATTTCATGGATTCTATCCATGGAGCCAATGAATTCGGAAAGAGAAATACTCAGGCGATCGGCGTGCTGCGCACGATGAATGATGTAAGGCGAAGCGATGCCAAGGCCTTTAATGAACTAATTGCGGAAGATTACCCGGACCTGGTATTTGATACGGTGATTACCAGGAAGGCGCCTGTTGGCAGATTATCTCTGTATGGATTTAACCAGAACGCTGAACTGCGGCAGGCATTGGGACAATACGAAGGATTCTATAAGGAGTTGATCAGCCGTGTCGAAGGTAAATGACATCAAGAGTAAAATGCGCAGTCAAAAGCACATTAGCCCCAGTTTTGCCTTGAACGAAGAAGTATTACCGGAAGAAACCAAGGAACGTTTAAACAGTGGAAAAAAAGAAGAAAAGAAGAAAGACCGAAAACGGGTATCCTTCGATCTAAGAACGGACCTTCATAAAGAACTGAAAATGCAGTCGCTGCTTCAGGAAAAGAACATTTATCTATTGATCGAGGAAGCATTGGAACAGTATCTTAAATGAACACGATAAAAAAGAAATACCCGAATAACTGGGTATTTCTTTTTTATCAATCAAATGTATTTTGAATAGCTGCATCAAGTCCCTGTCCGGATTCTTTGATATAGCGTTTAGTCATATTTAAATCCTTATGGCCGACCAGCTTTGAGACGGTTTGAATCTCAATTCCTTTATCGATAAGATTCTGGCAAAAAGTATGTCTCAACTTGTGCGGGCTCACATCGTACTTGCTCAGCATATATTGAACCGCCCTCGGTGTCATACGCTGGTTAACACTGGATAAGAAGACTGCTTCATTCTCGGCCTTCAGAGAGTCTTTATAACGCTTAATATGCTCACTGGCAGCTCTTGATAGGGGGATAACCCGTTCAATCTCGCCTTTTGAATCCCGGATAAGAATAGATTCTCTTTCACCGTCTTTTTTTATATCGGTGTGATTTAATTCACAAAGCTCGGAGACCCGAATCCCGGTATGAAGAAGAACATAAACAATAGCAATGTTCCGCACATTTCCTTCGTCTTCCACTTCTTTTATTAGTGCTGACTGTTCAGCTGGCTCCAGTGACTCTGGTGGTT
>NZ_JBHWJV010000020.1:0-16854 GCF_042731175.1 Pseudarthrobacter sp. NPDC059871 | reverse complement strand
ACCAGGTCAAGATCGCTACCGGCGCCCAGGTCTACTTCTGCGACCCCCACTCACCCTGGCAACGTGGCACCAATGAAAACACCAACGGCCTTCTGCGCCAATACTTCCCCAAAGGCATGGACCTGACCACCGTCACCCGCGAGGACCTCGACTACGCCGCTGACGGCCTCAACGGTCGCCTCCGCAAAACCCTCGACTGGAAAACACCCGCACAAGCACTCCAGCAAATACTGGAAGAATCAGCAGCATAGAACGTGTTGCAACCACCACTTGAATTCGCCCCCAACGCCCGCTCACTTTTGGCGGCCTACACGGAAACGCCCGCTCACCCCTGCTCCAAATGGAGAAAGGTGAGCGGGTGTTTCCCAAATCTGCCGCACCGTGTGGGCGTCGCGCGACCCCCGCCGCAGATGGGTGGGCGCCGGGAGCCTACCGGATGCCGCGGAGTTTCACGCCGGCAGCGAGTGCAACGAGGCTGATGATGGCCACCACAGCCAGGTAGTAACCCGGCGCCACCGCCTGCCCCGTCTGTTGCACCAGGAACGCGGCAATCATGGGCGTGAAACCACCGAACGCCACCACGGCCGTGTTGTAGCTGAAGGACAAACCCGTTGCGCGGGTCCTGACGTCGAAGGAATCCGACATAACGGAGGGCAGCGCGCCGAAATAGGCGGCCTTGAGCAGGCCAAGGATGGTCATCACCAGCGCCAGCACCAGGAAGGACTTCGCGCTGATGACCCACATGAAGAGAGGTACGACGGCGAGCAGCAGGACCACCACGGTGGGCACCATGATGTTGAGCCTGCCGTACTTGTCCGAGAGGTGCCCCACCACCGGTGTTCCGAAGGTCAGGATGACGCCGGTAATGATCAGCGAGGTGAACGAGATACCCGGCTCGAGCCCCAGTTCCTTGATGGCGAAGGTGGGCATGTACTGCAGGATGAAGTTCAGGGCCGTGGATACAGCCAGCGCTCCCCCGGCCAGCAGCATTCCTGTCTTCTGCGTGGCGAACACGTCCCGGATGGGGGAATGCTTCTCCGCCGCAGCGCCCCGCTGGACGGGCACTTCCTTCATCTCCCTGCGGATCAGGAACCCGGCCGGTCCCACCAGCAATCCGAAGAGGAAAGGAATCCGCCAGCCCCATTCGGTCATCTGCGCATCGGTCAGGACGGTGGTCAGGACGGCGACGAAGATCGCTGCGATCAGGCTCCCCAGCCCCTGGCTGGCGAACTGGAAGCTGCCCAGGAAGCCTTTGCGTTTGCCGTTCTGTGCGATGAGGTAGGCGGTGGCGGCGCCGAACTCTCCACCGGCGGAGAAGCCCTGGATAAGCCGCGCAAGGACAATGCCGATGGGGGCCAGGATCCCGATGGTGCCGTAGTTCGGCATGAAGGCCAGCAACGCGGTACCCAGGACCATCAGCCGAATGGTGACCGTCAGGCCTTTCTTCAGCCCATGGCGGTCCGCGAACGAACCCAGCACCAGTCCGCCCAATGGACGGATGAGGTAGGAGACGCCGAACACGGCAAACGCCTGGATAAGTTCGACGCCGGGATCACTGCTGGGGAAGAAGTTCCGGCCGATGTAGATGGCCAGCAGGGCGTAGATGGCAATGTCGAACCATTCGAGGGCGTTGCCGATGGTGGCGGCAACGATCCCCCGGGTGGCTGCCCTGGAATCGGGCGCTGCGTCCGGAGCGTCGACGGCGGGGCTGGCCGTGGACTGGCTCTTTTGCTGGGGAATGGTCCTGGGAACTCCAGGTTTCAGGATACGGAGCTGACGGTCAGGGAGGGCTGGTCCGCGCCGGTGGACGCGGGGCTGTGTGAATTGGCGAGGTCGAAGAACAGGCCACTGGCGATCTGCAGGCCTTCCCGGGCCACCTCCACCAGGAGGTGCTCATCCGGGGCATGCTGCTGGCACCCCGGGTGGGAGTGCGGGATCCAGAGGGTGGGCAGGCCCAGGACATCAGCGAAGACGTAGCTGGGAAGGGAGCCGCCAATGTTGGGCAGGACGGTGGCCTCACGGCCGGTGCTCACTGCCAGCGAATTCGCGGCCCAGGCCACCCAGGGATTGTCCGGATTGATACGGCTGGCGGCGAACGAGGTGCCCATCTTTAGCTCCACCATGCCGAAGCCCTCGGAGTCCAGGTGCTTGCGGATGGCAGCTTCAAGGTTGTCCACGTCCGTGCCCGGCACGAACCGCAACTGCAGTGCGGCCCGGGCAGTCCCGGGAATGGCGTTGACTGGCTTGTCCGGGTTGCCCGCTCCCAGTGCCAGCACCTCGAGGGTGTTCCAGGCGTAGAGGCGCTCGGCCGGGCTGAGGTTCTGGTCTCCCCAGGCCGGGTCCGTCTGGGGGTCGCCGGGATTCGGCAGCAGGTCCAGTACGTCCAGCGCAGCGGTGACGGAGTCCGGGATACCGGCCGGGAGCAGTTCGGGCAGCTGGATGGTGCCGTGCCCGTCCACCAGGGACCCGACGGCGGCCGCCACCGTGGTGGCCGGGTTCCGCAGGAGCCCGCCCCAGTTTCCTGAGTGGTACGAGCCGGCGCGGAGATCGGCAAGCAGTTCGAAGCTGACACCGCCGCGTGCACCCAGGAACACCGTGGGGCTTCCGGCGGCGAGGCGCGGGCCGTCGGAGCCGATGAAGACGTCGGCCCGGAGCAGGTCCTGGTGCTCGGCGGCAAAGTCGGCGAGGTCCGGGGAGCCGATCTCCTCCGCTCCCTCCAACAGGAACACGAGGTTAAAGCCGAGGCGGCCCTGCTGTTCAAGCAGCAGCCGGAGCGAAACGATATTAATCCAGTGCTGGCCCTTGTTGTCGGCGGCGCCGCGGCCGTACCAGCGGTCTCCCTCGTCGCTGAGCGTCCAGGGGCTGCGGCCGGCGCTCCATTCACCGGCCTGGCCATCGGTGACGTCGGCGTGGCCATAGCAAAGAACGGTGGGCAGCTCAGGATCCTCGTGCCGGGTGGCCACCAGGAAGGAGTTGGCGCCGCCCCGCCAGGAGTCGAACCGGTCTACGGTGCAGCCCATCGCCTGGAAAGCGGGCTCAATGACGTCGTCAAGGTATGACTTCAGTGCAACGCGCCCCTGCGGGCTGAAGCTCTCCGTCGGGTAGGAAACCAGCCGGGCCAAATCCTCTTGGAAGAGGCCGGAGTCTACAAACTCCGCCGCTGCAGCCAAGATTTCCTTGCGTTCCTGCATTCTGTACTTCCTTTGCTCGTATGGCCTGAGTCCAAAGTTAAGTGTCCCGGGCGCAAACAACCAGTATCGTTTTGTCGATGAGAGTTGACTTGAATGCAAACCTCTGCGTCGGACCGCGGGCATGAACATGCTGACTCCGGCACTGCTGTACTTTGACGCCGTGGCGCAGGAAGGCACGCTCACGGAGGCCGCAACAAAGCTGCACGTGTCCGCATCCGCCATCAGCCGCCAGATCAACAAGCTGGAATCCTCGCTGGGGATGCCGCTGTTCCACCGGCATGCCCGGGGCGTGGAACTGACGGAGGCGGGAAGGCTCCTGCTGGCTTATGTGCGGCGGGCAGAGGCGGAAGGTGCCGCGGTCCGGGAGGAACTTCTGGTCTCCATGCAGCGGAAGACGAGGACCCTGCGGGTGGCCTGCGCGGAAGGCTTCGCCAGGGTGTGGGTCCCCTCGGCGATTGCCGGCCTCAGCCGCCAGCATGACGACGTCGAATTCCACCTCGACGTCGTCTCCTCCTCCGAAGGGACCCGCCGCGTGGCGGAGGGCGAGGCCGACGTCGCCGTGGTGTTCTCGCTGGGGCCGCAGTCAAAGGTGACCGTGGAGCACTCCACGCCAACGCCTGTGGCCTTCGCGCTGGTATCCCCGGATCACCCGCTCGCCGCGCAGCAGACCACCACCCTGAAAGACCTGTGCCGCTACAAGCTGGCCGTCACGGCGCCCGGGTCAAGCCAGCGGGAGCTGTTCGACCTCGCCATGCAGATCGAGGGCCTCACCCCGTCCATCACGCTCCAGTCGGACCACATCAACCCGGTGATCCAGTTCGCCCGGTCCGGCGTCGGCGTTTCCCTGGTGGGCGGCCTGTCCTTGGACCGGCGGGACCGCGAGGAACTGGTGACGGTTCATCTGGACCATCCGGTGTTACGGCAGCGGCACGGGCAGATCCAGACCATGACCGGCCGCACCCAGCCCGCCATCCTCACGGCCTTCGTGGATGCGCTCATCGACGCCCTGGAGCTGCTCGCCTGACCACGGCGCCAGTGAGCACGCGTCGGCGGCATAGGCACCACAAGTGAGCGCGCGTCGGCGGCATAGGCACCACAAGTGAGCGCGCGTCGCAGGGGGCTACTTGGGGTGGGCCACCGCCTCGAGGAGGGGCAGCGTCCGGGTGGGCATGACCTCCACCAGGGACATTGCCGTGCTGGTGCGTACGACGCCGGCGATCGCCAGCATCGCGTTGGTCACCCTGTGCAGATCGGCGGGGTCCTTCGCCGCCACTTTCGCGAGCAGGTCCGCGTCTCCGGTGGTGGCGTGCATCTCGATGATTTCCGGAACGGTCCGCAGCGCCGCCGTGGCTTCGTCGCTGGCGGACTGGCTGATGGAGATCGAGATGAACGCGATCAGCGGCAACCCCAGGGCCTCGGTGCGGACCCGCTGGCTGAACGGCGCCAGGCTGCCGTCGTTCACCAGCCGCCGCAGCCTCGCGTGGACGGTGTTGCGGGCCACGCCCAGCGACCGGGACAGCGAAAGGACCGTGGCCTGCGGGTCCCGGTCGAGTGTGAGGAGGATCTCTGCGTCCAGGGCGTCGATGCGATGCATAGTGAGCATTTTGCCACCAAACGACACCAGACAATCTGGATCTGTCCTGCCGGAATCGGCTGTGTTGCGCAGACGCCCGAATTTGCCTCACGATGCTGGCATGACCAGCACCCTTCCCGAGGCGGCCGCTCCCGCGCTCCGCCCCGCCGTCGCACAACTTCCCGCGTACGTTGCCGGCAAGAGCGCCGAGTCCGAACTGACCGCCGCCCTGGCTTCCAACGAGAGCCACTTCGCTCCCCTGCCCTCCGTCGTCGACGTGGTGGCGGCCGAGGCTTCCCGCATGCACCGGTACCCGAACATGGGCGTGGTGGACGCGCGTGAGGCTATCGCCGGGTACGTCGGCGTCACCGCGGATGAAATCGCCGCCGGTCCCGGCAGCTCCGGCGTGCTGCAGCAGATCATTTCCGCCGTGTGCGATGCCGGTGATGAAGTGGTCTTCGCGTGGCGGTCTTTCGAGGCCTATCCCATCCTGGTCACGGTGGCCGGCGCCCGTCCGGTGCCCGTCCCGCTTCTGGACACCGAGCACCACGACCTCCCCGCCATGGCCGCGGCCATCACGGACCGCACCCGCCTGGTGATCCTCTGCTCGCCCAACAATCCCACCGGAGTGTCCATCGGAGCGGATGCGCTGGAGGAGTTCCTGCAGGCAGTACCGCCGCACGTCCTGGTGGTGCTGGACGAGGCATATGTCGAATACCAGCGCGGCTCCGGCCTGGATTCGCTGGCGTTCTACCGCAGGTATCCCAACCTGTGCATCCTGCGCACCTTCTCCAAGGCCTACGGGCTGGCAGGGCTGCGGATCGGCTATGCCATCGCCCGCCCGTCAGTGGCTGACGGCCTGCGCCGCACGGCTATTCCGTTCGGCGTGAACCGCATGGCCCAGGCTGCGGCCATCGCTTCCCTGGCAGCCACGGACGAGCTTGCCGCCCGCACCGACGCCGTGGCGAAGGAACGCACCCGCGTGATCGAAAGCCTGCGGGAATCCGGCTGGGACGTCCCCGACAGCCAGGCCAACTTCTACTGGCTCCGCGCCTCCGACGAACTGCGCGGTCAGCTCCTGGACGAGTTGTCCGCGGCCCACATCCTGGCCCGCGGCTACGCCGGCGACGGTGTGCGGATCAGCCTCGCGGACCGGGCAACGAACGATCGCGTGCTCGCTGTCCTCGCCCACCGGGAACGGTTCGCCGCCCAGTGAGTACCTCAACACTCCCCACCCCGGCCCCGGCTGACGCAACGCCCGGGCAAGGTACGACGACGGCGCCCGCCGTGCCGCCGTCGGCCGTCCGCCATTCAGTGGTTGAGGACGTCCTGGGCATCCTCACGGGTATGTTCGCCGCGTCGCTGGGCCTGTTCCTGCTCAAGTCCAGCGAGGCCGTGACGGGCGGCACCGCGGGGCTGGCCCTGCTGCTCAGCTACACCGTTCCGTTGCCGTTCGGAGTCATCTTCACGGCGGTCAATTTGCCGTTCTTCGGCCTCGCCATCTGGAAGAAAGGCTGGAATTTCGCCCTGCGCACCGGAGCGGCCATCGCGCTGGTCTCGGTGATGGCCAGCCTGCATCCGTGGGCCTTCGGTTCCCTGGATTTGGACCCTGCCTACGGCGTTGCAGCCGGGAACCTGCTGGCCGGCGTGGGACTGCTGATCCTGTTCCGGCACCAGTCCAGCCTGGGCGGCTTCAACATCCTGGCGCTGCTGCTGCAGGACAAGCTGAAATGGCGGGCCGGGTATGTGCAGATGGCGCTGGACGTGGCCATCGTGCTGGCGGCGCTGGCCCTGGTGTCCCCGCTGATGGTGCTTCTCTCCGCAGCCGGCGCCACCCTGCTGAACCTCATCCTGGCGCTGAACCACCGGCCGGGACGGTACCTGGGAAAGTAGCTGCTTCCCCGCCGTTTTATTCCCGAAGGTTGCCTGAAATAACTTTGTTGATGCCGCTGTTGCCGCCAACATGACAACAATCGGAATCATCGGTGCAGGACATATTGGAAGCCAGGTTGCCCGGAAGGCGGTGGAGCTGGGCTACGACGTAGTCATCAGCAACTCGCGTGGACCGGAAACCCTTACGGACCTCGTGGCAGAGCTCGGCCCGAAGGCGCGGGCCGCAACCGCAGCTGAGGCGGCCGCAGCCGGCGACTTCGCCGTGGTCACGGTGCCGCTGAAGAATTACAAGGACGTTCCGGCGGAACCGCTGGCAGGCAAGATCGTCATCGACACCAACAACTATTACTGGGAGCGCGACGGCCGCGTCCCGGCCCTGGACAACGGCGAAGCCACCACCTCCGGCCTGCTGCAGGAACACCTGCCCCAGTCAAAGGTGGCCAAGGGCTTCAACCACATCATGGCCAAGGACATCACCACGGACGGCACCCCTTCAGGCACGGAGAACCGCCGCGCCCTGGCCACCGCCAGCGACTACCCGGAGGCCGCCGAACTGGTGACGAACCTGTACGACGAATTCGGCTTCGACACCGTCAATGCCGGCCCGCTGGAGGAAAGCTGGCGTGTTGAGCGCGACCGGCCGGCCTACGTGAAGCGGCAGAACGCGTCCGAACTGAAGGACAACCTGGCGAAGGCACCTCGCACGATCTGAGCACTCTGGCCCGAACGGCCCCCAACTGGCTGGCAGCAGCCGTCGCGAAACCCGGTTTTAGCGACGGCTTGCTGCCAGCCAGGGCCTTGTCAGTCCTCGTCCTGATCGTGGCTGCTGTCGTGATCGTGGCTGCGGGCAGGGACCAGCACCACCTCATACTGCGTGGGCGGCGGCATCTTGTTGAACTTCGCGTTTACCGCGGCGAGGGTATCGCCGAACCTGGCCACGGTGGTGGGGACGACAAAGTTCTTGCTGGTGATCTCTTCCTTGAGCTTGCCGGATGAAAGATCGCCGGACAGCTTGATGCGGGCAATCTTGTTCTGCTGGTTCTGGACGGCCCACAGGGTACGGCCCTTCACCAGGATGCCGTCAACGTAGGGCAGCGCCGGAGTGCCGATCTTCGCGGTGTCGCCGGTCTCGGGATCCACGGTGTAAACGGCCTCGTTGAAGGTGTGGGCAACGATCAGGACCTTCCCGCCCTTGGCCGATGCAACGCCGTTGAGCCCGAACTGGTTTGCCGGATCAGACAGGGCGATTGTCGGATCATTGAGGGTCCTCGTTTCCACCTTTCCCAGCTTTCCCGAGCGGTTGACGGGGACGAAGTACAGTTCCGGGCGCTTGGAGTTGGTGAACCATGCGCCGTCTTTGGTGACGGTGACGTCGTTGATGAAGCCCGGCGCCAGGTCAACGGCGCCGGCGTCCTTGCCGGTCCTCGCGTTATAGATGAAGGCCTTGCCGGTACCGCCGCCCGCCACGAAGAGCAGGTTGGTGCGCTCGTCATACTTGAGTCCCACAGCCATCCGGGGGTTTGAGTCGAAGGTGGAGACGTCGATGAATCGTTCTGCCTTCCCGTCACGGATGTCGCCTTTGAAAATGTCACCGGTCATCAGCTCGCCGGCGTAGAAAGTAGTCCCGCGGCCCTCGGCGATGCCCTCGGCGGAACTGGCGCCGTCGAGCACTATGACGTCGCCGGAAGGCGGCGAGGCCGAGGCGGGGACGGCGGATGGCGCAAGCAGCGCGAAGAGGGCGATGAGTCCTGCGGCGGTGCGGCGATGTGCTGTTCGGCGCATGCTGGATCCTTAGTTGGCGGGTGATGCGCGGGGCCAATCTGCGGCAGCTCCGCACGATGGTCTAGTAATTTTAAGCGCCTGCGTCATGCCCGCCAAGGCATCGAAGCCCCCATTCTGCTTACAATCGAACCCTCAATCGACTACTGAGGGATCCATGAAGAAACTCGCCACAGTCCTGTTCGCCGCAGGCCTCCTTGCCTCCGCCACGGCCTGCTCCGCTTCCCACCAGCTTTCCACCACCGAAACCTGCGAGCGTATTCAGTCCGTTGTGTCGAACCCCGCCAACGGTGCCGGCAAGACGGGCATGAACCGCCTGGCCAACCAGATCCGCCCCATCCACGCGGTTGCCTCGGATGACCTGAAGCCCGCGCTGCAGTCCATCCTGGAGTACACGGATGAGCAGGCGAAGGAAACCCCGGACGAGGCCAAGCTGGCCGAGCTCCAGTCCGGTTACGAGCAGGCCAGCGGCACGTACAGCCGCTTCTGCAGCTAACCGGCGCGGCGGTTAGCTGCGCGGCGGATCCGGCCGCCTAGAGAGTGGCCGGGTCCGTGTTGGCGCCGCACAGGACCACGGCAACGCGTTCGCCCGGTCCCGGCACATACGCGCCGGACAGCAGGGCGGCGTAGGCAGCCGCTGCGCCGTGCTCCACCACGATGCGGTAGCCGTCCCAGAGCGCGCTCCGGGCGGCGATGATGTCCGCATCCGTCACCAGGACGCTTTCGACGCCGGCGCGGACCGCCACCGCGAAGCCGATGGCGCCAACACTGCGGGCACCCAGCGAGTCCGCCGCGACACCTGACACCGCCACGTCCACCGGGCTCCCCGCACGCAGCGCAGCGTGAAGGGTGGGTGCGCCTTCTGGCTCCACTGCCACCACCTTGGCGTGCCCTTCCACGGCCGCGGCGATGCCGGCCATCAGTCCCCCACCGCCCACGGCCACCAGGACCGTGTCCACGCCTGGCACCTGGTCCAGCAGTTCCAAGCCCACCGTTCCCGCGCCGGCCGCGATCTCCGGCTGGTCATATGCGTGGCAGTACACCGCGCCGGACTCGGCAGCATGCGCCACCGCTGCCTCATAAGCCACCGCGTATTCAGCGCCGCCCTGCACGACGGCGGCACCGATGTCCTTGAGCTTGGCGACCTTGACGGCGGGTGCCGCGGCGGGGACGAAGACCGTTGCAGGCACTCCCAGCCGGGCGGCTGCGTAGGCGTTGGCCAGCCCGGCATTACCGCCCGAAGCCACCACGATGCCGGCCGGAGTCAGTTCCCCGCGTTCCTGGCTGGCCAAAATCCGGTTCAGGGCACCGCGTGCCTTGAAACTTCCGGTGTGCTGCAGGAATTCGCACTTGAACCAGACCGGGCCCGGGTACTGGCCGCGGTCTGCCTCCAGCACGGGCGTCAACCGGGTGAGGCCGGCAATCCGCCGGGCGGCCTCGTCCACATCTGTACGGCTGATCATCCTAGACGTCGTCGTCCCAGGTCCCGGGATCCTTCAGCGCTTCCTCAGGCTTGCGCTCCTGCCCGCCGTCCGCAGGCTCTGCAGCCTCGCCGCCGGTAGACTCGCCGCTTCCCACGTAAGACGCCGGTACGGTCCCGGCAGCGTGGGCCTGCTGCTCTTCCCGGATGTTGGCCGCGTGGGGCTGCTCCGGGTGCTGGCCGCTTTGCGGGGCTTCGGTGACCTGTTCCGCGTTGTCCCGGGCTTCGTCAGGGTCGCCGGGTCCACGGAGGTCCGCCGTGTTGCGGGGCTCATCGTTCGGTGTGGTCATGATCCTGCCTTCCGTTGTTGCTGGCTGGTCCTGCGGGCGGTTCCGGGGAAGCACTCCGCGAGTCCCAGCCTACTTTCTGCCGCGCTTCCTGTGAGTTCGGCCTCAACCGGGACGTTGGCCGGCCGGCCCGCGTTGTAGGAGGTGGCGGAAGGAGGCCACATGATCATCGTTCTCACCGGCATCGACGGTTCGGGCAAGTCGACGGCGGCCCGCGCCCTGGTGCAGGCTGTCCGGTCACGCGGCGGCAAGGCGTTGCTGCTAAGCAACCATGCGGGCCGGCGCACCATGTCCGTCCTGGCTGCCCGGTGGGGCGTGCAACTGCCAGCAAAGGCCGCGGACGCTGCCGAAACACTCCTGCGGGTCTCCAACGTGCTGGTGTCCCATCTCCGGGCCCGCAGCTTCGATGGCGTGGTGGTCATGGACCGCCACCTCCATTGCCAGCTTGCCCTGCGCACCACTAAGGGACTGCCGCGGGGGCGCTTCCTGCCCTGGCTGCTCGCGGCACTTCCCCAGCCTGCCGCCGTCGTACACCTGGCTCTGGACCCGGCCGAAGCGCACCGCCGAATCGCAGCGCGCGGAACCGATTCCGAAACCCTTGCGGACCTGTCCGCGTTCCGGGATGCCTACGCGGGGCTGCCGGAATTCGGCGGCTTCATCCAGGTGGATGCCTCCCTTCCCGCCGCTGAACTGGCACAACGCGTGCTGGACGCTGTGGACTCACTTCCCGGCTGGCCGGACGGTTCCGGGGAGGGCGCAGCAGTCACAAACTGAATTTAGGCATTTCGCATTGTGGAAATGGATTTTCCCCTTGCGGAATTGATGTGACCGGGGTTACTTTTGCCCTAAGCCCCGGGCGTCCCCGGGCTGTTCCCGAATCGAAGAGGCAAAGGTCAATGAAGATCCCCAACCCTGAGGCACTGAAGGCGAGTTCGGTGCCCGCGAAGAGGAAGCCGCTGTACAAGTCGCTCTTCTTCCAGATTCTGATCGCCGTCGTGGCAGGTGTCCTCATAGGGCATTTCTGGCCGGACCTCGGATCACAGCTGAGGCCGCTCGGAGATGGCTTCATCAAACTCATCAAGATGATCATCGCGCCGCTGATCTTCCTGGTGATCGTCACCGGTATTTCGGCCGTAGGCGACGTCAAAGCGGTTGGAAGGGTCGGGGTCAAGGCCCTGGTCTATTTCACAGCGGCCACCCTGTTTGCACTGCTCTTCGGCCTGGTCGTGGGAAACCTGGTCCAGCCCGGCGCTGGCCTGAACATTGACCCGGCCACCCTGTCGCAGGCGGACCTGGACGCCAAAACCGGCTCTGCAGCACCCAAGGACGCGGCATCCTTCATCCTGGACGTCATCCCCGCCAGCGTGATCGGGGCCTTCGCCAGCAACAGCCTCCTGCAGGTCCTGTTCTTCTCGGTGTTCTTCGGCGCAGCCATTGTGGTCATCGGCCGCGAACGGTGCATGCCGGTCATCAGCCTCATGGAAACCGTCCTGGAACTGATCTTCAAGATCATGTCCTGGATCATGAAGGTGGCACCCATCGGTGCCTTCGGCGCCATGGCCTTCATCATCGGCCAGTACGGCCTCAGCACGCTCAGCACCTACGCCGTCCTGATAGCCGCCTGCTACGGAGCCGCCGTCGTCTTCATCGGCCTGCTCTTCGCCGTCGCCTGGATCACCGCCCGCGTGCCGCTGTGGCAATTCCTCAAATACACGCGCGAGGAATTCCTCCTGGCCCTCGGCACTGCCTCCACCGAAGCTGTCATGCCCCGGATCATGACCAAGCTGACCAACGCCGGCTGCTCCCGTGCCACCACCGGACTGGTGGTACCCACCGGATACTCCTTCAACCTCGACGGCGCAGCCATCTACCTCTCGATTTCGCTGCTCTTCCTGGCCCAGGCCTTCGGCCACAACCTGGACCTCGGCCAGCAGCTCGCCGCCCTGGGCGTCCTGCTGCTCACGTCCAAGGGCATGGCGGGCGTGCCGGGCTCGTCCTTCCTGGCGCTCTCCGCCACGGCCGCAGCGCTGGGGATCTTCCCGGTGGCCGGCGTGGCGCTCCTGCTCGGTGCGGACCGGCTGATGGACTCCATGCGCGTGGTGGTCAACCTTCTGGGCAACTGCGTAGCCACCTTTGTGGTCTCCAAATGGGAAGGCCAGTTTGACCGCAGCGTCATGGTCCGGGCCTTCAAGGGCGAGATCACCAACCACGACTCCGCGGTGATGCTCGGAAAGGAAGAAGACTTCCAGGACCAGGAGCTGCAGCGGATCAGCGAGGGCCAGGAACCGTCGCCCAAGTTCCGCGGCGGCCCGAATCCCGGCGATATTCCGCGGTTCCAGATGAGCAAGTCAACGCGCGCCGGCACAGACAACAGCCCGGACTAAGTATTCCCAGCGCGGCGGCAGGCGGGCAGGACCATCAGGTCCTGCCCGCCTGCCTCATGCGCCGTCTGTCCTGTGCGCCGGTTGTCCTGTGCGCCGTCGCCCGTAGCGCCCCGTCCGCTATCGCGCCGCCGGATGTCGCCACGCGCCACTGGCTTTGCCCTGGTGCCCCAGGCTCCGGGAAATGGCGAGCGCAGAGGCGCGCACCAGCGGCACCAGTTCATGCGCTTGGGTGGCGGCATCGGGCACCACGATGGACAGCGCCGCCACAACGTCGCCGCCGGCACCCCGGATGGGTGCCGCTACGGATACCGTCTGCGATGGATGGGTACGCCTTACGACGGCGGCGCCCGCCTGCTTGACCTCGGCCAGCAGGGCACGCAGGGCACGCAGGTCCTTGGCGAGAATCCTGCCTGGCCCGACGTCCTGCGCTTCCGGCTGCGCCAGCAGTACTGCCTGCACGTCCGGGGCGGCGAACGCCAAGAGGATCTGCCCGACGGCGGTGGTGGACAGGGGCATCCGGCCACCTACCCGGTACGCGACTTCGGTGGCGGTGCGCGAGGAGAGCCTGTCGATCAGGACGGCTTCGTGGCCTTCGCGAACGGCAAGGAGCACATGGTGGCGGGTCACTTCGTAAAGGTCCTCGAGGTAGGGCAGGGCGATCTGCCGGACGCCGTGGCCGCGGGGCGACAGCGAGGCAATCTCCCAAAGCCGCACTCCCACCACATAGCGCCCGTCCTCCAGCTTTTCCAGCGCTCCCCATTCCGTCAGGTGGCGCACCATGCGCAATGCGGTGGCGGGGGCCAGGTCCGCGAGGCGGGATAGCTCGGACAGGTTCAGTGCCCGTCGCTGTTCGGTGAACTGGGCCAGCAGGCTGAGCGCGCGGACCACCACGGGCTGCCCGGGAACCCCAGGAACGGACCCCGCTGCATTTCCCGCTCCCGCCACGCGGCCTCCCTTCACCCTTGATTGACGCCCTTTCCTTCTTCAAGGCTCGACTTTGTGGCCCGCGACACAAAGTGCATTTTCACTCAGTGAAAAGTACGATTTCGGCGGCGCCCACCGGCAGGCAAGCTGATGGACGACCCGCCGGGGACTGCCTGGCGTCTTATCCGATTGGAATCAACGATGAACTCCAATGCCCCAAGGAAATCCCTGGCCGTCATCTTCGTACTGTGCTGGCTTGGCCTGCTCGCGGACGGCTACGACCTCTACGTCTACGGCGCCACCCTCCCCGGCCTGATCGGACATCCCCCGTTCAACGTCACCCCCGCCGCCGCTGGCGCGGTGGGCTCCATTGCGCTGGTGGGGATGCTGCTTGGCTCCCTGATCGTCGGCACGCTGACGGACAGGCTGGGCCGGCGGCGCATCTTTGTCAGCGCCCTCGCCCTCTTCTCGCTGGCCATGCTGGCCTGCGCCGCGGCGCCGAGCTGGGAGCTTTTTGCCGTGTTCCGCTTCATCGCCTGCTTCGGCGTGGGCGGTTTGCTCCCGACGGCGGTAGCGCTCACCAACGAGTTCGCCCCGCCCGGCAAGAAATCGCTGGTGCTCGGCGCCGTGCTGACGGGCCCGGCCGTGGGAACCGTGGTGGCATCCCTCAGTTCGCTGGCCCTCTTGGAGGGAAGCGGCTTCCGTCCGGTGTACGCCATCGGCGCTGCCGGCCTGTTGATCGTCCCGTTCGCCTGGTTCCTGCTGCCGGAGTCGCCGTCGTTCCTCCGCACCCAGCTCCGCACCGCTGAGGCGGACAGGCTCGAAGCCGCGTACGGGCTGCCCGGCAGCGCTGCCGCCCCCATCTCATCCGCCAGCATCTCGCCCACGCGTGCCCTGTTCGCCGAAGGGACGGCCCGGACCACGGTCCTGTTGTGGGCCATCACCGTCCTGAGCCTTCTGACGATCTTCGGCGTCAGCACCTGGCTCCCGCAGATCATGCGGACGGCCGGTTTCGGCGTCGGCTCTTCCGTGTCGTTCCTGCTGGCCTACTCGGTGGGCGCCGTCGTCGGCACCGTCCTCGCGTCCGTGGCCAGCCAGAAGTTCGGGCCACGGCCGCTGGTGATCGTGGGCTTCGTGAGCGCGGCGACAGCCCTCCTGCTGATGTCCACCAACCCGCCGGCCGCCCTCATGACGGTGCTTGCCGCCGTCGCGGGTTTTGGCGGACTGGGAACACAGAACATGATCAACGACTTCATTGCCCAGTACTACCCTGCCGCTACGCGTGCCACCGGCCTGGGTTGGGCCTTGGCCGTGGGCCGCCTTGGCGCTATCGCCGGACCCACCTACGGCGCGTTGCTGGTGGGCTTTGGCGGCGGAGTGCCCGTGGCTGCCATGGCATTCGCGGCACCCGCGCTGATCGGTGCCGTGCTGATGCTCGCCCTGCGCACCAGGGCCGCGCGGCGTCCTGCGGTCGCGGCAGACGCGGAACTGGTGGCCTGACACATGGATGCAGGGACGCGAGGTCCCTGAGCCGAACCCAGGATGCCCCGGCCGGTAACCGGCCGGGGCATCCTGCTGTGGAATAATCCGCTGCGGGAGGCCTGACGACGTGAGCAACAAACTGATCCTGCGCGGGCGCGTGGTCACCGGACGCCTGGACATCGCCGATGGTGTGGTGGCTGTGGACGGCCGCCGCATTACGTACGCGGGTCCGGCGTCGGGCTTCCCCGGAGAGTCCCTGCCTGCCTCTGATCCCGCATCCGCTGGACGCATCCTCCTCCCCGGGCTGGTGGACCTGCATTGCCATGGCGCGCACGGAAACGACTTTGCGGAAGGATCTGTGGACGGCGCCCGGGCCGCGGCGCGCTACCTCCACAGCCGGGGCACCACAACACTGCTGGCCAGCCTGGTGACGGGGTTGCCACGGGACCTGGTGCGCAATCTACGGGCGCTGCGGGTTGTGGCCGGCGAGGGTTTGATTGCCGGGTCCCACCTTGAGGGGCCCTTCCTCGCGTCCTCCCAATGCGGCGCCCACCACCCCGGTTTGCTGCTGGAACCAGACACCGCCCTGATGGAGCAACTGTTGGAAGCAGCCGGGACGTCCCTTGCCTCCATGACGCTCGCCGCAGAGCTTCCGGGCGCGTCCGCGCTCCTGGATCTGCTGGCCTCCCGCGGGGTGATCCCGTCGCTGGGGCACACGGCCGCCGGGCATTCCACTGCCGCGGCTTTCCTTGACCGGGCAGCCTTGGAACTTCGGGGTTCGTCCAACGGCACGGGCAGGCTTCGGCCCACGGTGACCCATCTGTTCAATGCGATGCCGCCGCTGCACCACCGGTCCCCCGGTCCCGTCGCCGCAAGCCTCAGCGCGGCACGCGCCGGGCAGGCAGTGGTGGAACTGATCGGCGACGGCGTCCACGTGGCGCCGGAGACCATCAAGCTGGTGTTCGATCTGGTGGGTGCCGGGAACGTCGCACTGGTCACCGATTCGATGGCCGCGACGGGACTGCACGACGGCGGCTACCGGCTTGGGAGCCTGGCGGTCACCGTTGAGCAGGGCGTGGCACGGGTGGACGGCACAGGTGCCATCGCCGGCGGTACGGCCACGCTGCTGGATGTGGTGAGGGTGTCCGTGGCCGCCGGGATCCCGCTGCAGGATGCGGTCCTGGCGGCGAGCAGTGTTCCGGCGGCAGTCCTCGGCCTGTCGTCCGAGGTGGGCGACCTTGCCGCCGGGATGCTTGCCGACGTTGTGGTGGTTGACTCCGGGCTTGGGCTCACCGGGGTGCTCAGGCACGGCGAATGGGTCACCCCGCTCATGTGAGGGTGCCGGGCGGCTGGCGATAGCCCGGTGATGAGTCAGGCAGCCACTAAATGTCATACCCTCGCGCGATGATGCCTGTATGGGAAACGCGGTTGTTGGAGCAGCAGTGATGGAGGGTCTTCAGGCCTCCATCACTGGCCTCGACGCGCTGTTTCTGGAGGACTCGGAGCTGGACCGGACCGACCCTGACGCCGTGGCCCGTGAAACGGTTGATGTGTTGGAGCGTAAGTCTGAGCTTCGGCTGCAGCGGTTGGCGTTGTGGAAGCAGTTGGAGGCCCAGGTAGCGGCGGGCAAAGCACGGGACGTGGCGGAGTTCGCGGAGTTCCAGGAGGCGATGACGCCGCCGGAGGCCACGGGGTCGGAACGGGCGTTCGTGGAAATGTCCACGAACGCGGAGCTCGCCGGGGTGCTGACGCTCAGCCCGGGCGCCGCGGCAGCGTTCATCAGCCAGTCCCGGAAAGTCTGCGCGATGCCGGCGGTAGCGGGTGCGCTGGCGGCAGGGGTGATGTCGTGGCGGCACGCGGT
>NZ_JBHWJV010000019.1:0-34678 GCF_042731175.1 Pseudarthrobacter sp. NPDC059871 | reverse complement strand
GGGCGCCCGCCCCCCGCCCGCCCCCCCTTCCACCCGGCGGCCCCACACCCCCCCCCCCCCCCTTCCCCCCCGGGGGGGCCCCCCCCCCCCCCCGCGCCCCCCCCGCCGCCGTTTCACCGTCCGTTCCCGGCCACACCACCGGCCGGGCACGGCAGAACAGGAACTTTCCATGATTGTTGACCTGCCGGACACCACCACCTCGAAGGTGTCCAAGAAACTCATGACCCTCCGCGAGCAGGGCGGCGTGACCGCATTGGGCCGGGTCCTGACCCTCGTGGTGGTCACGAAGTCCGGACTTGAGGAAGAAGCCATCGGGGCCGCCAACGATGCCAGCCGGGAACATCCCTGCCGGATCATCGTCCTGGCCAGCGCCGGTGCCGAGGCGCAGACGTGCGCTGACTCCGGCATGGACGCAGCCACCCGCCCCGGACCTGCCAGCGGCCCGGCAGCGGGGGACCGGCTCGACGCCCAGATCCGGGTGGGCGGCGACGCCGGCGCCTCGGAGGTGATCGTGCTGCGCGGTTACGGCCGGCTGGCCCGCGAGGACGAATCCCTCATCGCAGCGCTGCTGCTCCCGGACGCGCCCATCGTGGCGTGGTGGCCGCACGGCGCCCCGGAAAATGCCCGCGAAAGCTCCATTGGGTCCATCGCGCACCGCCGGATCACCGACTCCGCGAACGAAGCCAATCCCAGGGCAGCCCTCGAACGCCTCCACAGCGCTTACAGGGCCGGCGATACCGATCTCGCCTGGACGAGGCTGACCAACTGGCGCATCCAAGTCGCCGCAGCCCTCGACCACATTGACCCATCCACAGTGACGGCCGCCGAGGTGGAAGGGGCTCCCGACTCGCCCAGTCCGCTGCTGATGGCTGCGTGGCTGGGCGCTGCCCTGGACGTCCCGGTGGCTGCCATCGCCGGCCCGGTCCGGACCGGCCTCCGCGCCGTCCGGCTGATCCTCGGCAACGGTGAGATACGGCTGGAGCGGCCCGGGCATGCGGCAGCCGAACTCTCCCACCCCGGCCAGCCCGCCCAACGGATCTCCCTGCCGCGCCGCAGCCTTCGCGACTGCCTCGCCGAGGAACTCCGCCGGCTCGATCCGGATCCCGTCTTCGGGGAGGTGCTTGCCGCCGTCGGGCGCGTCATTGCGGAGCACGACGGCGGGACGCCTGCCGGCGCAGCGGGGCGGAAGGACAGCCTGGTTCCGGCCTGAAGCGGGGCGGGAACCACAACAGGTCCGGCCCCGGCGGAAATCCACCGGGGCCGGACCTTTTATTGCGTGGGTTGGCTAGTTCTTGCTGGCCTCAGTGCTGGAAACAGTGTTGGAACCCGTGCCGGGGCAGGATTCCCCTTCCGCGCACTTCTCGCTGTGTTCGTGCCGTGTCACCAGGTCGAACTGGACGCCGCCATGCTGTTCGACGCCGGTGCGGATGGCGCGTTCCACGACGGAATCCGCCAGGCGGCGGCGCAGGGACAGCGGGTCCCGCCGCAGGTCCTTGGCGAGGGCGAAGCACAGCAGCAGCATCACCACGACGAACGGGAGCGCCGCCACAATGGTGATCCTTTGCAGGCCTGACAGCGCTTCGGAGGGTTCGTCGCCGCCGGCCAGCAGCATCACCGCGGCCACGGCACCGGTGAGGGCGCCCCAGAAGATCACGAGTCCGCGCTTGGGATCCGAGGCTCCGTTGGAGCTGAGGGAGGACATGATCAGGGAGGCTGAATCCGCGCCCGTGATGAAGAAGATGGCGACGAGGACCATCGCCAGGACGATCACCGCGGCGGTCAGCCAGCCCGGCATCGGCAGGTTCTTCACCAGGTTGAACAGTGCTCCGTCAAAGTCGATGGAAGCCACGCCGTCGGTGACGGTCATCAGGCCGGGCTGGCCTGCCTCGTCAGCTTTTTGCTGCACATCGAATGCTGCCCCGCCAAAAATGCCGAACCAGATCACGCTGACAACGCTGGGAACCAGGAGGACGCCGGTGACGAACTGCCGGATGGTGCGGCCGCGGCTGATGCGGGCGATGAACATGCCGACGAAGGGCGTCCATGAGATCCACCAGGCCCAGTAGAAGATGGTCCAGCTGGACATCCAGGTGCGCAGGGCCTCGTCCCCCACGGCCTCGGTGCGGGAAGACATTTCGGCCAGGTCGCGGGCGTAGTCGCCCACGGCCGAGGGGATGAGGTTGAGGATGAACAGGGTGGGGCCGGCGATGAACACGATGACCGCGAGGACTACGGCCAGGACCATGTTGATGTTGGACAGCCACTGGATGCCGCGGCTGATGCCGGAGACTGCGGACGCCACGAAGCATGCTGTCAGGATGGCCACGATGGCCACGAGTGCAGGGGTTCCTACCTCGCCCACCCAGCCGTTGGAGGTGAGGCCGCTGCCGATCTGCAGGGCACCGAGGCCCAGCGATGCGGCCGTGCCGAAGAGTGTGGCGAAGATGGCCAGGATGTTGATGAACTTGCCCACCGGGCCCTCAACCGTCCGGATACCGAACAGTGAGGTGAAGGCGGCGGAGATCAGCTGCTTGCGGCCCAGGCGGTAGGTGCCGTAGGCCATCGCGATGCCCACCACGGCGTACATGGCCCACGGGTGCAGGGTCCAGTGGAAGATGGACGTGGCCATGGCGGTCTGGATGGCGGCAGGTGTGCGGCCGTCAACCGTTCCGGGTGGCGGCGAGATGAAGTGGTAGAGGGGTTCTGCCACGCCGTAGAACATCAGGCCAATGCCCATGCCGGCCGCGAACATCATGGCGATCCAGGACACGGTGCGGAATTCGGGCTTTTCGCCGTCCTTGCCGAGGGGGATATTGCCGAACTTCCCCATCGCCAGCCACAGGACGAAGACGACAAACAGGGAGGCGAGGACCATGAAGAGCCAGCCCGTGTACTCCATGACCCAGTCAAGGGCGTCCTTGGAGGTCGCGGCCAGGCTGTCCTTGCCGAAGAAACCCCAGAGGACGAAGGCGACGGCGATGGCGCCCGTGATTCCGAACGTTGCCTTGTCCAGGGTGAGCTTGCGGTTGCGGCGCTGGGACACCGCATGTTCGGTCTTGGTCTGGCGCAGTTCCTCGAGGATCTGGTCGTACTCTTCGGTGTCCGGGAGGGGTTCCGTGAGTGCGTCTTCCGGGGGAAGGGCTGCGGTGTCCGGTGTGCTGCCGCCCGGGGCGGCGGCTGGCTCAGCGGGGGTACTGTCCTGGTCGTCCTCGGGACGCCCGGGTTTAGGGGTGGTTAATTCACTATTGATAGCCATGAGCTGGATCCTTTGCTCGGCGGTCATGGACATGCGCAATGGCAGGGCCTGGCGCGTCCGCCGGATCGAAGCTTGGGGGACTTCGCCGGAGTTGAAGGCCATGATGTCGCCGTAGATGGTGCGTAGCTGTTTTAAGGCAGGTGCTTGCCGGCAGTCTCTTCCCGGCGCCGGTAGGCGTGGTGCGTGGAGTTACCTCTGGTATGGGTCGCGGCGGCTGGAAGATTCCGACGGACCGGGATGGCGGACGGGTAAAGCACCTGGGGAGTGTTTCGCAAGGGTCAACAGTATTCGCGTTAGGCAACAGAGTGCGCTACGCCACATTTAAAGTCAAGGTATTTCATGCTGCCGGGGCAACAAGACCCGGCCGCTTGACAGTGAGGAAAGCGAAATCCGTTTGTTGCACAGTGTGGTGCCGGTTGCGCAGGGGGCGGCAGAATTACCCGAAATGGACACAAAAATGGCCCCGACCCATAGGGGACGAGGCCATTTCCAAGCGTGCCTAGCGCCTGGAGTACCCCATGTTGGCGCTGATCTGGAGGCCTGCTTCGCGGAGTGCCTCCACCAGGCCCGGAATATTTTCCGGGTCGAAGCGGAAGGCCGGGCCGGAAATGCTGATGGAGCCCACCACGTTGCCCTGGTGGTTGAGCACCGGCACCGCTATGGCATTCAGGCCGATCTCGAACTCTTCGCGGACCACCGCGTAACCCTTGTTGCCGGCATCCAGCAGCTGGCGGTCCAGTTCCTGCCTGTTGGTGATGGTGCGTGACGTGCGGGCCGGGAGGCCGGTCTCCTTGAGGATCCTGTCGCGTTCGTCCGTAGCCAGAGCGGCCAGGAGGATCTTTCCGCTGGACGTGGCGTGCAGCGGCGTCAGGCTGCCCACCCAGTCGTAGGTGGCCAGCGTGGAGGGGCCCATGGCCTGGTCCACGTTGACCGCGTAGTTGGAGCGCAGTACGGCGAGGTTGACCGTCTCCTTGAACTCGGCCGCGAGGCCCTCCAGGACCGGGCGCGCCTCGTGGACCAGGCTAAGCCGGCCAGGGATGACGCTGGCGAGGCGGAGGATGCCGAATCCCAGCTGGTACTTTCCGCGGTCGCTGTTCTGCTGGACCATGTCCCGGCTGACCAGGGATCCCATCAGCCGGGACACCGTGGACTTGTGGATGCCCATTTCCTCGGCAATTTCACTGACTCCGGCCTGGCCTTCGCGGGCCAGGATTTCCAGGACCGCGAGGGCGCGCTCCACGGACTGCACTCCGCCGGATGGACCGCTGTCGGCGTCCGCGTCGGGTTCGGGGTGGTTGTTCGAAGCCATCGGGCGCTCCCACGTCGTCGCTGCCGCTTGCGTGCCGGCAGGCCGCAAGCGCTGGTCGATTACTCCATTCGATCCTATGCCGGGATCTGTGACCGGTATGACACGGAGCCCGGCAGGCCAGCCTGCGGCGTGGACCGGGGGCGCGTTAGCGTGGGTGCTAGCTGCCCCGGTACGTGGAGTAAGCAAACGGGCTCAGCAGCAGCGGGACGTGGTAGTGCTCGGGGCCGGATACTTCGAAAACCAGGTCCACTTCGGGGAAGAAGGTGGCCGTCTGTAGGCCGGCGTAATACGTGCCGGTGGCAAAGTTCAGCTTGTAGTGGCCCGGTTCCAGCTGCTCGGGGCCAAGGTCCTTCGCGCGGCCGTCCGCATCGGTGGTGGAGGCGGCGAGCTCACGCCAGGTGCCGGCGTCGTTCTTTGAGAGGACGACGGCGACACCCGCCGCCGGGCGCCCGGCACCGGTGTCGAGGATGTGGGTGGTGACGTGGGAGACGCTCATTCGGTGATCAGTCCTTCGAGCCGGAGTACGGCGATTTCGCGCAGCTGCTGGGCCACGATGGTGTCTTCCTCTGCGGGGGTGTTGGCGAGCCGGCTGTTGAGTGCCGCAAGGATTTCCGGCGCGGTACGGCCGGCGGCGCGAATAAGGAACACCCGGCCGAACTTTTCCTCGTACTCCCGGTTGCCGCGGGCCAGCGCCTGCGCGGCCGCGGCGTCCGCGGGATCCACCCCTGCCTGCTCGGAGCGGGACATGGACGCCTCGGCGGTGCCCGCCGTCGGCCGTTCCCCAATCCGGGGGTGATGGGCCATGGCGGACTCCACCTCGTCGGGGGTGAAGGGGTTGGCGGCCCCGGACGCGAACGCCAAGAGGGCTTCCCTGGTGTGGAAGGGCCGGGCTGCGGTGACGGCATCCACCCAGCGGGTGACATCGATGCAGGGCGTGAGGGTGTCTGCGGCGGAGGAGGGGTCCGCGCTGTTGAATTCGGCAAGCTTCATGCTGGCTGGTTCCTCGGTAGCGATGCTGGCATCCATGGTGACGGCTATGCGGAGGCCGGATTGCCCGGCGCCTCTGTGGCAAACTCGCTTGGACAAGCCACAGAGGTTCCGCATCATGGAACTGTTATTTCAGCATACGTAATATCTAAGGGCAGGAAGGGTGTGGTGTCAAGAGACTACAACACCACCGCGGCCTACCCGGTATCATCACGGAAAGGCCTTTCAAAGGCCTGCTGACACAGACTGGGGAGTCAACAGAATATGGACGGGACGCTATGCAGACGCTGACCGATCAGGACGCCGGACGCGATCTTGGCCTGCAGGAATACGGATTACTGCCGGCCCACGAGGGGACTATCCCCATACTTATTGACCGCCAGGCGCAGGGCGCCCTCGACAACCTGGTCCGCGTGGCCGCATCGCTGTGCGGGGTGCCGTACGGCGTGGTCAACATCATCACCTCGGACCAGCAGCTGCAGATTGCGGCGTCCGGGACCCAAGCCGGCATCTGCTCACGCGAGGATTCCATGTGCGCCTCCGTGTTCCTGGACCCCGGAACCACTGTGGTGCGGGACGCTTCCCTGGATCCCCGCTTCGCCGCCAATCCGTTCGTTACGGGGGAAATCGCGGATGTCCGCTTCTACGCTTCCGTCCCGCTGCGGACATCCAAGGGCCTGGTACTGGGCTCGCTGTGCGTCTTTTCCAACCAGGCCGAGCTCCCCACGCCGGAGCAGATAGACCTGGTGGAGGTGCTGGCCCAGCAGGTGGTGGAACTCCTGGAACTCCAGCACCGGACGCTCCAGCTCGACCATGCCCTGGTGGAGCTGCGCCGCAGCAACGCCATGCTGTCCGAGTTCGCCGGCCGCGTGAGCCATGACCTCCGCGCTCCACTGACCACCATCCTGGGCTACGTTGAGCTGGCTGAGGACGATCCCGACATGACCCCGGACCACCCGGCCGCCGAGTACCTGGGGCTTATCGGAACGGGCGGCAGGCGGATGTTGGGGACCCTCGAAGATGTGCTCAATTATGCCCGTGCGGATGGGGAGCTGCACCTGGAACCGGTGTCCTTGCTGGCCGTCACGGCCGAAGCCGCCCAGGACCTCGGGGTGGAACTGGGGCTGGGCAGCGGTTTCCTGTGCGAGGATGCCGAGCTCACCGCGGACCGCCAGCAGCTGCGGACCCTGATCCAGAACCTGCTGGCCAACTCGCTGAACTACCGGGAGCCCGGGCGCGGGCTGGAAGTGGCCATCACCGCCACCACGTGGCCCGGCGGCGTTACCGTCCATGTGGCGGACAACGGCAAAGGCATCAAGCCGGCGGACCGGGGACGGGCAGTGGAACCGCTGGTCCGGCTCCACCGGCCCGGCGACGGCCCGGGAACTGGCTTGGGCCTGGCCACCTGCCAGCGGATTGCCCAGTCACACGGAGGCGAACTGAGCATCAGTGAAACTCCAGGCGGAGGAGCAACCGTCTCAGTGCTGTTCCCCGCGACGCAGTAGCGTGCGGGCTTAGTGCCGGTGGTTGGGCTTGCCGGAACCGTATTTCGGCAAGCCCAACCCCCAGGCAGCAGTCAGTCCTGGGAAGACGTGCGGGACAGGACCCAGGTGCTGGTGCCGTCCTGCCGTTCGAACGTCACGGTGGTCACCAGGGCCTGGATGAGGGCAAGCCCGCGGCCGGACTCGGCATCCTCGCCGGGCGTTGCCGGTTCCATGGGGCCGAAGGGCGGCTTGGCGTTGTAGGCGCTCACGCGGGCCTGAAGCAGCAGCGGCTCCACGGTGATGTCCACGCCCAGTTCCACGGGGGCCGCGCCCGCCGGTTCGGCGTGCTGGACGATGTTGGACGCTGACTCGATCACCGCTGTGGTGAACGTCATCTGGTCCATGTCATTCACGAACGGCACATCGAGCCACAGGCTGTCCATGTCGTTGTGGACGTCGTTGATGGCGTCTTCGGTGGCGAGCCCGCGGAAGCTGCGCGAGGCGAGCACTTCAGTCATTGCCGAACGCCTCTTCGACCGACGGGTAGGCCGTGAGGACCTTGTCCATGCTGGTGAGCTGCAGGACCATCTTCACCTGCGGCTGGACTGCCGCGATCCGCAGGTCCCCGCCGGCCTGCCGCGCAGCCTTCAGGCAGCCTATGAGGGCGCCCAGCCCGGACGAATCCATGAAGGCGGTGTTCTCCAGGTTGACCACGATCCGGTTGGACCCGCCGGCGATCACGTCCGTGACGAACTCGCGGAGCTTGGGCGCGGACACCATGTTCAGCCGCCCGTCCGCCTTGACCTCGGCATATGAGTCCTTGACCTCATAGCTAAACTCCATCGGGATTCCTCTCGGATTGTGTTGGTTCTGCTGATTCTGCGGGCGGTTCAAAGCCCTTGTAGAGCACGGCGCGGACCAGGATGGACATGACCACCAGGTCGAAGATCACCCAGGCCACGTTGACCAGGGTGCCCAGCGGTTCTGCCAGGCCGGTGGCCAGGCGGACAATTCCGACGACGGCGGCCACGGCCAGCAGGATGGACACCACGATCTGGGGCTGGATCAGGCTCCAGCTGGGTCCGCCGCTTTGGCGCGCCTTGGGCGTCACCGCGAACCCCAGGGGACGGCCGAACCAGACGTTGCGGGCCGCCGTCGTACACGCCTTGATCCATGTGGGGAACAGGGCCAGGCTGTACTGCTGGCCGCGCCAGGTGGGAATGCCGCGGCCGGCCACCGCGAACAGCAGCTGGTTGACCACCATGAACGGAATGAACCGGATGAAGAAGTCCCAGCTGAGGCTGGTGACGGGCAGGATGCCCAGCAGCAGGTAGATGATGGGGGCGGCGAAGTAGATGACCGCCGCGAACCCGCTCAGGTAGGTCCACATGGTGGCGAAGTACATCAGCCGCTGGCCGATCTTCAGGCCCTTCTGCACCAGCGGGTTCTCCCGGAGCAGCACCTGGATGGTGCCCTGGGCCCAGCGGAGCCGCTGGGTGAGCATGGTCTTCAGGTCCTCCGGTGCCAGGCCGTACGCTAGGATTTCGTGGTGGTAGACGCTCTGCCAGCCCATGGCGTGCATGCGCATGGCGGTGGCCATGTCCTCGGTGACCGAGATGGTGGCCAGCGGCATGATCGGCTGGGCTTCATCGTTGCGTTCCACCGAGAGCGCGTCCAGGACGGCCTGGACCGATTCGAGGGCGCCCAGCGGGGACCAGTCACGGGCAGACATGCGCTGCACGGCATCGTCTGCCACCACAGGAACGCCGGCCTCGCCAACGTGGGCGAGTTCCATGGCCGCGATTTCCTCGAGGTCCGACTGCAGCGCCTCGACGTCGGCCTGCACCAGGGTCTGCACGGCGGTGTCCACGCGGCGGCGCACCCGGTAGGTGATTTCGCTGAGCGCCATGCCGGAGTCCAGTTCCTGCTGCGCTTCAACGGTGGCGGCTTCCACCTCGTCCAGCACCTGCGACACCAGCGGCGAGTCCATGTCCGTGGACTTGCGGGCCTGGCGGATCGCCTGCCGGGAGGCCGCCAAGGCGCGGCGGATGCTCTTCTCGGTTTCCTTCACGTAGCCCACCAGGCCCAGCTGCATCAGCGCTTCGCGGCGCAGGATGGCGTTGGAGCCGCAGAAGAAGGCAGCGTTCCAGCCGTCCTTGCCCTGCTGGATGGGGCCGTAAAACAGCGGCGCCTGGCTGCCCAGGGGGTCATCGGCCGGGACGTTGCTGAAGTACTGCGGGGTCTGGACCAGCGCCACCTTGCTGTTGTTGAAGTAGCCCAGCGTCTTTTCCAGGATGTCCGGCTCGGGGATCTGGTCTGCATCCAGGATCAGCAGGAACTCACCGTCGGTCTGCATCAGCGCATTGTTCAGGTTTCCTGCCTTGGCGTGGCGGGGCAGGTCCTTGGTCCAGTCCTCGCTGCGGGTCACGTAACCCAGCCCGTGCTGTTCGGCGAGTGCCTTCATCTCGGGGCGGGCGCCGTCGTCGAGGATCCAGGTGCTGTGCGGATGCCGGATCCGCTGGGCCGCCAGCGCCGTGGTGAGAACCATGTCCAGGTCCTCGTTGTACGTGGTGATGAAGACGTCCACCGTGGCATCGGCCGGTGGCTCCGGGGCGCCCTTGCGGATCTTCAGGTTCCACACCGTCATGCCGAACAGCATCACGTCGATGAGGCTGTACGTTTCGGCGATGACCAGCGGCAGGGCGATCCACCAGGCTTCCCAGTTCAGGGAGGCCATCCACCGCCAGGCGATGTAGTTCGCGCCGGTGATGACGGTCAGCACCACTACTAGGCGGGTCCAGAACCGGGTCATGCCGCCACCTGCGGGAGCCGGCGGACCACAACCACCGTCACATCGTCCTCAGCGGTTTCGGCCGGGGCGAGGGAGAGGATGGCGGTGCTGGCCGCCTGCGCGGAATGTTCGGCCTGGGTGGCGAGCCGGACAGCTTCAGTGAAGTCCTCCACGGATTCAAAGACATCCAGCACGCCGTCACTGACCACCACCAGGGAGTCGCCGGGTGCCAGGTCAAGGCCGGACTGCGGCCACTCGGACCCGGACCAGGCCCCCACCGGCGGCCCTCCCGAAGGAAGGCGGTGTGCTGCCCCGCCCGACTCGACGTGCAGCGCAAGTCCATGGCCGGCGTCGACATAGCTGACCTTGCCCGACGCCGCGTCCAGCCGGGCGTGGAAGAGGGTGACAAAGGAGTTGGAGGAGTCAAGGTCCGTGGCGATGGCCTTGCTGGCGGAGGCGAACGCACCGTCCAGGTCCTGCCGGCGGCCGGTGGAGCGCATGACGGCGCGGACCGTGGCGGCGATCAGGGCCGCACCCATGCCCTTTCCCATGGCATCGGCAAAGGTCAGGTGCAGGCCTTCGGGTGTCTGGTACCAGTCGTAGAAGTCCCCGCCCACGCTGCGTGAAGGGCGGAAGACCCCGGCAACGTCGTACCCCTCAACACGGATGTCCTCCTTGGGCAGGAGGCTCAACTGGACTTCGGTGGCGCGCTGGAGTTCGCTGCGCGATGCCGTGTCAGCTGCGGGGGAGGGCCGGCGGCGGAACAGCGCGTTGATCCGTGACTGCAGTTCCCGCGGGCTGAACGGCTTGCTGATGTATTCATCGGCGCCGTTGTCCAGGCCCGTCAGCTTGTCCAGTTCGTCCGCGCGTGCGGTCAGCATCACGATGAACGCATCGGAAAATTCGCGGAGGAGCTTGCAGACTTCCAGGCCGTCCAGGTCCGGGAGGTTCAGGTCAAGCGTGACCAGGTCCGGCTGGCTGCGCCGGACTTCCTCAACGCCGGTCAGGCCGGCGCCGGCCTCCGTGACTTCGAAGCCCTGCTTGGTCAGCACGCGGACCAGGAGCCCGCGGATGTCCGGGTCATCCTCGATGACAACGGCACGACGAACTTCAGGGGGAGAGACCATAGCTCTACTTCTACCGTATTAAGGCGGACGGGGCATGTCTCAGCGCTTCACAGTTTTTCGCGAATCCGCTGTTCAGCGGCGGGCGTGGCGGTGACGACGGCGGCCGGAGCCGCCGTGGGGCATCTTGCGTAAATCTTGGGACCGCCTTGCCCGGACGTTGAGCATGGCCCCGGACACTCGGAATAAGGCTGCAGCTTTAAGGCACCAGGGGATACGACGGCGGTCCCCGCCTCAAGGTGCCTGGCTGGCGGATTGCGGGGGAAGCCATGGAACAGACGAAGAATTCGAACCGGGGTGCGCCCGCACCGGGCGCAGCAGTTAGTCCGTGTGCAGCAGGCAGGCCGGGCGCAACAGTTAAGCCGGGCGCCGGCGCAGGACCTGGTGTTGGCCTGGACCTGATCGTCCGGGAAGTCCTGGAGGCGGGGGCGGCCAAGGCCAAGGCACTGTGGTGCCTCCATGTCCATTCCCGCAAAGTACGGGCTGCGGCCCGCGACCTGGCGGATGCCCTGGGCGAGTCCCGCGACGTCTGGAACTGGCCGGGAGACCGGCTGCCGGTGGGCGATGAGATGTCCCGCCACGTGGAGAAGCTGACACACCGGTTGAAGATGGAGACGGACACTCATTGCCGTCTGGAAGCGCTTTTCAGAACTGTGGGCCGGGGGCGTTCCGTCCGGACGGTTTAGATGCCACACTGGGGAGCAATCGATTGGCTGGGGGAAACAGTCAGGAGATTGCGGTGGGTTGGATGGCAGGTTGGGCTTACCTTTTGGCGGGACTCATGACCATGGACGCGCTTCTCCTGGCGCTGTGGGCCATGGAAGTGGACTGGGGCAAGTACTGGCGAAGGAAGTAGACGCCTCACCCGCGGCCGGAATCACACGATCTTTGGCACCCTGACTCTGACTCTGCCCTTGGCCTATGCACAGCGCCCACCCCAGCCGGGGCGGGCGCTGCACCTAAGGCTCCGGGTCAGCTCTTGCCGACCTTGGGGGCGTCGGCATCCTTCAACTCGGCCTCCGCCGTGGCCTGGATCAGGGCGAGGAGCTCGGGATCGAGTCCGGGCGCAAACTCTTCCCGCCGCTCGGGCGAAATCGTCATAGGGAACCCCTCGGGCATGACATCCGTGCTCAGCTCCGTTCCGTCATTGGACGGTGATGCGCCCCGGTACAACTTTCCTGCCTCGCTGAGATTGTCGGCGCTGAAGGTGTACTGGATGCTCTGGAGGCCCTGGTCCACCAGCTTCTTGACCTCCGGGAATTGCTCCGCATTTGTTTTGGGGATGGGCAGGACCTTGCCCCAGTTAACGCCCAGGCTTTCCAGGGCCTTGGCGAAGGCGTTCTCGTGCGCCTGGTCGCGGACAATCAGGTAGGCGATGGTGGACCGGGCCGTCTTGTTCTCCGTCATCTCATAGATGCGGCACTTCTGCAGCCGGCCGGTGGACTCCAGCATGAGGTTGTAGAGAAGGTCGAGGACCAGGTTTCCGCTGTTGTAGACATAGGACCCGCTCCACGGATTGCCTGCCGCGTCGACGGGCAAGGCGCCTTGGGCGCCCACGAGGTAGTGGTGGATGTTGCTGGTGTCCAGGGCGATCTTCAGCGGAGTGGCGCCCTTGGCTCCCGGCTCGTCCACGGGGTCCGTCTTTTTCCCCTGATATCGCGGCGACCCGTCCAGCAGCTGGGAGATGGTGGTGCCGATAAGTTCCACGTGGCTGATTTCCTCCGTACCCACGCCCTGCAGGAGGTCCTTGTACGGCTTCGCAGAGGCATCTCCCCGGAAGTTCATGCTCTGGAAGAGGTACTGCATCATGGTCCGCATTTCGCCGAATTGCCCGCCCAGGCCTTCCTGGAGTGCGTTGGCGGCTGCGGGATCTGGCTCATCGGCGGCAATTTCGTTGATCAGGAGTTGGGTATGCAGGTACATGCGTGCTTCCTCACTGGTGGCTGCTGCTTCGGCTTTCATTCAGGCAGCCGCGGCAAGTAGCTTCCGGCGCGGCCCCTTCACGAGCTGTGTGCTCGGACGGCTTCCAATGCCCTACCATAAGCATGCTTAGTATTATTGTGGCAAGGGGTTAGGCCGAATCCATGTGTACGTTTTCCGGCTTCCGCGTCTCGATCAGCCCGGGTCACCGCTGACGGGCAGCGTGGACATGATCAGCCCTGAAACGTGGTCCGCCGCCGGCTTCCCCGGGCTCCGCGGACGCTCACCGGCCGGTGCCGGCAGCTTGGCTACGCGCTGCGGCGGCTGACGATCTCGTTGATCCATGCCGGCGCGAACGGCGACGTGCAGTTGGGTGGGGTGGGGTAGTCCTTGAGGACCTCCAGGCGCTCGCCAATGCCGATGGCCCTGGCCCGCTGGTCCGGATGCTCGATCCCGATCTGCGCGAGGGTGTGGTTCATGGCCCACTGCAGGCGGTCCGGGGCGGCCTTCAGCTCCGCCTCGATGGTGTCCAGCAGACCCGGCAGGTCAAGCCCTTCCGGCTTCTTGGCGACCCGCTCTGTGGTGAGTGCCCAGCCTGCACTGGCCACCACGGGGTCATGGTCTGCCGTCCAAGCCACGCGGAGTGCTTCGGCGTGCGGGCTCTTCTTGACCACGTAGTTGACCAGCCAGTCGTGGACTTTCGGTGCCCGGGATTCGCGCAGCATGGCGTTCAGTTCCTCACGGCTGAAATCCTTCGGCCGGCAAATCAGCAGCGCCAGGAGCCGCGCTGCGGTATCCCCGGTGGCCCAGAGCTGCCGTGCCAGGTCCTGCTGGGTCTTCAGCCGCTTGGCCACGGCCCGGAGCTTGCCCAGGTTGACGCCGTGATCGTCCCCGCGCTTTTCATTGGCTTCGCGGAACCTGGGATCTTCGAGCTCCGCCAGTTCGGCCAGAACCTCATCCACTGACTGGGACATCCCTACCTCCGCCTGCGTTGCCGTGAAGTATCAGTTTACGGCCGGGGTACGGCCGTCTCTTCCCGGGCTGCCCGCCCAGCAACGGCCCCTCGCGGCCCCTGCCTGGGCTTTACCGTCCTGCCCCTGCCAGTCTGCCTGCCGGGGCCGGCTACTGGTCCAGATCCAGCCGCATCAGCACCCGCGGGAAGCCGTTAAGCACGGACTCGGTGTCCGCGGCCTTCGTAAAACCGGCATCCTCGAAGAGCTTCCGAGTGCCCACGTAGGCCATGGTGAGGTCCACTTTCTGCCCGGCGTTGTCCACCGGATACCCTTCGACGGCGGGCGCTCCGTAGGCACGTGCCAGGTCCACGGCCCCTGCCAGCAGCGCGTGCGAAATTCCGTTGCCGCGGTGCCCGGGCCGTACCCGGATGCACCAGATGGACCACACGTCCTGGCCGTCCACGTGCGGGATCCGCCGGTTGGTGGCGAAACCCGTGTCCGCGCGGGGGTGGACCGCTGCCCACCCAACCGGCTCGCCGCCGTCGTACGCCAAAATTCCCGGCGGAGGATCCTCCGCCACCAGCTTCTTCACGAACTCCCCGCGCTCGGTTCCGTGAAGCTGCTGGTTCTGCTTGGACGGGATGCGGTAGCTGAGGCACCAGCACACGTTCGCATCGGGCCGCTTGGGGCCCACGAGGGCTTTGAGGTCCGCGAAATCGGTGGCCGGACGGATTTCGATCACCATGCGGCCATCCTGTCACCGGCCAGCGGTTGCGGCAACGGTTCCGCGTGCGCTTCCGGACCGAACAACCGGACCTCCGAACAACCGGACCGCCGAAGAACTGCGCAGTCGCCCTCAAACAAAGAACGCCCCCGCACTTTGGGCGGGTTCTAACGGTCGTTGCAACACCCAGATCTTTTGGGAGTTGCAACGACCGTGTCGTCTTTAGGGTCAAAATCGGATTCTTCTTTGAGTGCAGACCCGGGTTCCTCCAGCGCGCGAAGAGCCTTCTCGCGGGAGGAAAAGGATGCTTTCTTCTCCGTGTTTGATCGGCTTGGAAGTGTGAGCGCGGCTGCTGCCGAGCTTGGCCTGAACCGGCATACGTGCTTCGGATGGGCACGAAACGCCGGTGTTGTTCCGAAGAAGGCGTTGACCAGGCGGGTCCCAAAGCGGAAGTACACCCCGGAAGAGAAAGAGCAGTTCCTCGCCCTGTTGGATCGGGTCGGCAGCGTGACGGTTGCTGCCGCGGAGCTCGGATTGAACCGGATGACGTGCTACCAATGGGCCAGTAAGGCCGGAATCGCCAACGTCCGCCAGGGCTCGGGCAAACGGGAGGAGTTCCTCCGGCTGCGCAAGAACGGAGCGACCCGGCGGGAGGCTGCCCAGGCCGTGAGCGTGCATCCCCGGACCGCGCAGGAGTGGGACCAAGGCGTCAGGAAGGTCGGCAGCCGACGCATTTACCCCGACGGGCGCGTCGTCGACTACAAACGGGGTGTGACCACCTTGACCGCCCTTCCCGTCCCGGCCCCGCCGACTGCCGGCCAGCCGCTGGCCATGTCCGCGCTGGAGAAACCGGTGGACCCCAGGTTCCTCTCGCTTCAGGAGCGGGAAACGATTAGGGACATGCGGGCTGCCAGTTCGTCCATACGGGCGATCGCGGCGGCCCTGGGCCGGCACGCATCGACGGTCAGCCGTGAGCTCGCCCGGAACAGCCGACACGCGTTGGGCTACCAGCCCTACGCAGCCCAACGGAAGGCCGTAGCCCGACGGGCACGCCCCAAGCCCTCCAAGCTGGCCGGGGAATCCAAACTGCGAGACTACGTGAAAGCAAAACTCCTCATACGCTGGTCTCCGGAGCAGATCAGCCACACCCTGGTCGACGAGTTCCCCGACCAACCGGAGATGCGCGTGAGCCCAGAGACGATCTACCAAGCCCTCTACATCCAGGCCCGGGGCGGCCTCAAACGTGAGGTCGCAACCGCACTGCGGACGGGCCGAGCCCGCCGCAAACCCCACAAGGATCCACAACAACGCCAGCCACGGTTCGTGGATCCAATGATCATGATCTCCGAACGCCCGCCCGAGATCGAAGACCGGGCCGTTCCCGGGCACTGGGAAGGCGATCTCATCACCGGGGCGAACAACCAGTCCGCGATCGCCACGTTGGTGGAACGCACCACCCGCTACGTGATGCTCGTTCACCTTCCTGGTGACCACACCGCCGAAACCGTCCGCGATGGACTCATCAACACCATGTCCAACCTCCCGGCGCACCTGCGCGGCTCCCTGACGTGGGACCAAGGCGCGGAAATGGCAGCCCACAAATCCTTCACCCTCGCCACCGACATGGACGTCTACTTCTGCGACCCTGCCAGCCCCTGGCAGCGCGGCTCGAACGAAAACACCAACGGCCTGCTGCGCCAATACTTTCCCAAAGGCACCGACCTTTCAGCCTACGGACCTGAAGACCTCGAACACGTCGCCCAGGAACTCAACGGCCGCCCACGCAAAACGCTCGGCTGAAAAACTCCAGCCGAGCGTTTACGTGATTTACTACTAACCACCTAACCAACAGGTGTTGCAACGACCCCTAGAATCCGCCTTGGCGCGGAGGCGTTCTTTCGATGACAGATCTCTCATCAGCGTCTGCCGTAGACGCGGTACCCGTCAGCGCAGGCTAGAGTCCCAGGGCTTCCTTCAGCCGGGCCACGTGGCCGTCAGCCTTCACCTGGTACTGCGCCAGGACCACCTTGCCCTCGGTGTCCACCACAACGGTGGAGCGGACGATGCCCTCGACGATCTCGCCGTTGACCAGTTTCTCGCCCCAGGCGCCGTAGGCGAGGGCCACTGCGTGGTCCTGGTCGGAGAGCAGCGGGAACGTCAGGGAGAAGTCGCCGCTGAAACCGGCAAGGGCTTCCTGGGCGTCGGGGGAGATGCCCACCACCTCGTACCCCTGGCCCTGCAGCGCGCCCAGGCTGTCACGGAAATCGCAGGCTTCGGTGGTGCAGCCGGGGGTTGCGGCCTTGGGGTAAAAGTACACAATGACATTTTTGCCACGGTAATCGGCCAGGGAGATTTCCCGGCCCTGGGCATCCCGCAGGGTGAAGTCGGGAGCCGGAGTTCCGGGCTGAAGCTTGGTGGTCAAGGTCTGGCTCATGGCGTTCCTTTGGAGATTCGGTCAATAATGGCCAACATCAAGTGAAGCGGGTTTCCGCTATCAGCAACAACTCCGCCGTCACACCCGGTATTCCGCCACCCCCGCCGCGGACGCCTTTCCGGCGGCCTAAACCTGGTCCTTAAGCGCCGCCGTGCGTTCCTGGATAAAAGTGCGCAGCGTCTGCGTTTCACCAGCCAGTTCCTCGGCGGTGAGCCCGTCGCTGAGGGGTACGACGCCGGCAATTGAGTCCAGGAGGCTGGCCGCGGTTCCGCTGGCGTACAGCTGGGCGTAAAGATCCGTGTACGCGGCGTCATACACGGACTGGAAGGCCTCCGAAGCCAGGAACTTTTCCTTCAGTTCGTTGCCGCCCCGGCTTCCTCCACCTCCCGGACCTGCAGCCCCGCCTGCCCCTGCTCCCGTTCCGCCCGCTGCTCCTGCCGTGCCGTCAGCGTCCGCGGCGGCTCCCGCAAAAGGTGCCCAGCCGCCGTCGTCCGTTCCGGGAGGCTGCATGCCGCCGCCCGTACCTTGATTTCCTCCGCCGCCTGCGCCGCCACCGCCGATGGACAGCTGCGCCTCGGGAGATGCCGTGGCGTCGCCGGTCATGGCGAGGTTGAGGTCCCAGGAAATAACCGAGATCTTCTTGGTGTCCAGGCTGTACCAGAGGTAGTAGTTCTGCCCGGGCCCGGCCATGTCGTCGCCGTTGACCAGCAGGTTCATGGTGGCGGTGTAGCGGGCAAAGGACTCCACATCCACCCGCTCCGCCAGGCCGGCGTCGAACTCCTCGTCGGTGGCTTCGGACAGCCACTTGAGGAAGTCGACGATGGGCTGGACTGTCTCGCTGTCCTTGTTGTTGAGCTGCTTGAACTGGTCCTCGTAGGTGGCCAGGTCGTCGCCCTGGTAGGTGAAGCTGGAATCGGCATCGGCTTTGTAGAGGACTCCCGGGGTATCGAACAGGGAGTCGGCGTAGTCCTCATCGGGGTTTTCCACCAGCAGCCTGGTCTGGGTGGGGCTGCCGTTCACCGAGTAGGTGGTGTAGGCGTACCGCTGCGTGGCCTGGCCGCTGGCTCCGGTGAGGGCCAGGGCCAGGGCCTCATTCAGGACGGGGGAGCCGGGGCGCAGCGACACCTCGCCGAGCCCCTGGTAGGTCTGGCCGTCCACGTACTTGTCGAAGCGGATCAGCAGGGGCAGGGACTCGGGGACGTCAGAGGAGATCCCGGACGATGCCGCGTTCCCGCCCATCCCGCCGCCGCCAGCGCCGTTGCCGCTGAGGCTGCGCAGCGTGGAGTTGCCCTTGAGCCGCACGCCCACGTTGGACACGGTGGTGCCGTCGATGGTGATGTCCGCGGCGATCCAGTCCTTTGACCCGTCGGCCTCATAGGCGGCGATCATTGCGGCATAGTCGTCCCCGTTCCACGCGACGCTGACCGTGTGGGAGGCGCCGTCCGTGAACAGGGTGGAGTCCACCGTCGAGGTGCCTGTGCCTGTGCCTGTACCGGAGTCCACTCCCGCGCTGGCGGACGCTGCGGACGTGGCCTGCGTGCCGGACGACTCCCCACCGGCCCCAACACCGCACCCAGTCAGGGCAAGGGCAACCGCCAGGGCGGTGGAGGAAAGGATGGCACCGGGGAAACGTCGCATGGGTCCTGCTTCAGGCTCGGGGATATGTTCCATCCACGTTCCCGGGCCCAGCTGTGCCGTTGCTGTGCTGGTGCCATGCGGCCGGTATGCAAACCGGATGCGCCATCAGATAGCGTCCCCAAACCCGGGTTTTGGCGCCACGAGTGAGCGGGCGTTGGGGTTTGGGGCGCCACGAGTGAGCGGGCGTTGGGGGGTCAGAGGCCGAGTTCTTCCCGCAGCGCCGCGACGTGGCCCTGGGCGTCCACCTGGTACTGCGCAAGGATGGCACGGCCGTCCGGCCCCACCACCACAGTGGAGCGCAGGACGCCTTCGATGATCTCGCCGTTGACCAGTTTCTCGCCCCAGGCGCCGTACGCCCGGGCCACGGTGTGGTCCTGGTCTGAGAGCAGCGGGAAAGTCAGGGCGTGGTCTGCGGTGAAGCCAGCCAGGGCTTCCGGGGCGTCGGGGGAAATGCCGAGGACCTCGTAGCCGCGGCCCTGCAGCGAGGCCAGGTTGTCGCGGAAGTCGCACGCTTCGGTGGTGCAGCCGGGGGTGGCGGCCTTCGGGTAGAAATACACGATCACGTTCCGGCCACGGAAGGACTCGAGGGATACAGGGTTCCCTGCGGCGTCCGGAAGGGTGAAAGCCGGTGCGGGGCTGCCGGGCTGGAGCCGGGCAGTGAAGGGCGCGGTGTTGTTGGGCGCGGTGGTCATGCTGCTCCTCGGTGGGGTTTTTCAGATGGAGTATTCGGCGGGCCCGCGCACGGTGGCGTGCGGGCCGGGGATGAACTGGTAGCCGCCGCCTCGGACGGTGGCCACGGCGTGCCGGGCGTTGCCAAGCTTCCGGCGGATCCGGCCCACGTAGACGTCGATGGACCGGGCGGTGGCGCCGGGGTAATTCAGGAACTCCAGGAATTCCTGCAGCTCCTCCCGGCTGACGGTGCGGGACAGGTGGGTGACCAGGAACCGCAGCACCTTGTATTCGACGCCGGTCAGGGAAACCGGCGCGCCGTCCAGGAGGACGGTATCGGCGGCGAGGTCCACGGCCACGGTGCTGACGGGCCCGGCCGACGGCGGCAGGTGCGCAGCGTCGTCGTCCGCGCTGCCTGCCGTCCCGGCTTCCGCCGCAGCAGTCCCTGCAGCAGTCCCGGCAGCGTTGCTGCCGGCCTTGTCCGTTGGAGCGCCGGTTGGATCACCCGATGAACCACGGGCTGGATCGCCGGGGTCCTCCGCCGTGGAGGGAGTGCGGGAGGAGTGGTCTGTGGCTCCCTCCCCGGCGGAGGCCCCGGACGTGGGGGCTCCGGCGGCAGGCCAGTGGACTTCCGCCTCCGGAGCAGTCTGCAGGGCACGGGCCAGCACCAGTTCGGCGGCCCGGGCCAGGATTTCGGGGCTGGTTCCTTCCTCCGGCACCACCCATACGGCCAGGCCGCGGGCCACAGCTTTGGGCTGGACCGTCCGCGGTGGCTGGCCTGAACGAGGGGGCTGGGTCATGGAAGGCTCCGCCATTTGCCGGCTGTGGGGCATCCGCGGGCGGGAGGACATCCCCGAAGGGAAAGCCGCCCGCGGATGGTGTGCTTCCACTGCCATGGCGCGTCCTTAGACGCCGCCGCGGCGGATCAGCTTGCCCGTGGGGGTCTGGCCGTCCACCACGGCGCCGCGCAGGAAGGTCTTGCGGACCACGCCTGCCAGGGTCTTGCCGTCATAAGGCGTGATGGGGTTCTTGTGCTTGAGCTTGGACACGTCCACCACGAAGGCCTCATCCGGGGCGAAGACCGCGAAGTCGGCGTCGTAGCCCAGGGCCAGCTGCCCCTTGTTGGTGAGGCGTGCCAGGTTGGCGGGCTTTTCCGCCATCCAGGACACCACCTGTTCCAGCGGGATGCCGCGGTGCCGGGCTTCGCTCCAGATCAGGGAGAGGCCCAGCTGCAGCGACGAGACTCCGCCCCAGGCCACGGCAAAGTCGCCGTTTTCCAGGTCTTTGAGGTCCAGTGTGGAGGGGGAGTGGTCCGAAACGATGCAGTCGATGGTGCCGTCCTGCAGGCCCTGCCACAGCAGTTCCCGGTTGGAGGCTTCGCGGATGGGCGGGCAGCACTTGTACGCGGTGGCGCCGTCCGGGATTTCCTCGGCCATGAGGGTCAGGTAGTGCGGGCACGTCTCCACGGTGAGCTTGACGCCGTCGCGCTTTGCCGAAGCGATCATGGGCAGCGCGTCCGACGACGAGAGGTGCAGGATGTGCGCACGGGCACCGGTCCAGCGGGCCCGTTCGATGACCTCGGCGATGGCCTTGTTCTCGGCGCCGCGGGGGCGGGAAGCCAGGAAGGTTTCGTAGTGGTCGCCGCCGGGATGCGGAGCGCGGTCGATGGCGTGCGAGTCCTCAGCGTGGACGATCATGAGCGAGTCGAAGGACTTCAGCTCGGCCATGTCCTCTTCCATCTCATCCGCGTCCAGGTGCGGGAACTCGTCCACGCCGGAGTGCAGCAGGAAGCACTTGAAGCCGAACACGCCGTCGTCGTGCAGCGGGCGCAGGTCCGCCTTGTTGCCGGGGATGGCGCCGCCCCAGAACCCGACGTCGATGAACGCCTGGTCCTCGGCCACCTCGCGCTTGAGCTTGAGGTTGGCCACGGTGGTGGTGGGCGGGACGGAGTTCAGCGGCATGTCGATGATGGTGGTGACGCCGCCGGCTGCTGCCGCGCGGGTGGCGGAGGCGAAGCCTTCCCACTCGGTGCGGCCGGGCTCGTTGACGTGGACGTGGGTGTCCACCAGGCCCGGGAGCAGGGTTTCGTCATCAGCCAGTTCGATGATCTCGGTACCGGCCAGGCCGTTGCCCAGCGGCTCGATGGCGACGATCTTGCCGCCACGGACGCCCACTTCGCGCGGTGCGATGCCGGCGGTGGTGAGGATGCGCTGGCCCCGGATGACCAGGTCAAAACGTTCTTCAGACACGGAGGTCCTCCTTGGTACTTGCAGCGCCGGCAGGCCGTCCGGCCGCCAGCCGCTTGCTGATCTGGGTGCCCAGCTGCTCCAGAAGCTCGCCAGCCTCTGATATGCACCTGTTTACATCGGTTTCGAGTTCGGTCAAAGCGTAAACGTCTTCGAATCCTGCGGCGGCGGCCTGGCTGTGCTCCAGGGTGGTCCGCCCGCACACCGCAATGACGGGAATGCCCCGTGCTGCTGCGGCCCTGGCAACGCCCATGGGGGTCTTGCCGAGCAGGCTCTGTTCGTCCAGGCTGCCTTCGCCGGTGATCACCAGGTCGGCGCCGGCCAACCGGTCCGCCAGTTCAGTGAATTCGAGGACGACGTCGATGCCGGGCCGCCGCGTTGCCGCCAGGGCTGCGATGGCGGCGTAGCCCACGCCGCCGGCTGCTCCGGCTCCGGGAGCCTCGGCGGCCTTGACGGCGCGGAATCCGATTTCCCTGGCCAGGACTTCGACAAACCTGGCCAGGGCGGCGTCGAGCATGCCGACGTCTTGTGGTGTGGCACCCTTTTGTGGGCCGAAAACCGCCGCGGCGCCCTGGGCGCCCAGCAGGGGGTTGTCGACGTCGGATGCCAGCACGAAGCGGGTGTCCACCAGGCGGGGTTCAAAGTGGGTGAAATCGATGCTGTGCAGGTTGGCCAGCGCCGCCCCGCCCGGGGGAAGTTCATTGTTGCGGCTGTCCAGGAACCTGGCGCCGAGGCCCTGCATGAGCCCCGCACCGCCGTCGGTATTCGCGCTGCCCCCAACGCCCAGCACGATGCGGCGGCAACCCGCGTCCAGCGCGGCACGGATGAGCTGCCCGGTGCCCAGGCTGGTGGCCGTGGTGGCATCCGCCGAGGCGGGCCGGCCGCCGTCCTGTACCCGGGGAACCAGCGCCAGCCCGGAGGCTGTGGCCATTTCGATGACGGCTTCGTGGCCCCGGACGGCGAACTCGGCTTCCACCGGCTGCCCGGTGGGCCCGGCCACCGTGGCCGTGCGCCGGGTGAAGCCGGAGCCGACGGCGGCGTCGAGGGTGCCCTCGCCGCCGTCAGCCACCGGAATCCGGAGGACGTCAAGGTTGCCGCCTGCTCCGCGCTGCAGGCCCTTTTCGAGGAACCTGCACACCTCCGGGGCGGACAGGGATCCCTTGAACTTGTCCGGGGCAATCACGATCCGCATGGTTACGCCTGCAGTTCCAGGATGGCGGTGGGGGCGTCAGCGGCGGACTCGGCCAGTTCCTCGAACTCGTTGACGGCGTTGATTTCCACGCCCATGGAGATGTTGGTGACCTTTTCCAGGATCACTTCCACCACCACGGGAACCTGGAACTCGCCCATCAGGGCCTTGGCCTTGTCGAACGCGGCGCCCAGGTCGTTAGGGTCCTCCACGCGGACGGCCTTACAGCCCAGGCCTTCGGCCACCTTCAGGTGGTCCACGCCGTAGCCGCGGGTCTCCTCGGACAGGTGCGAGCTGTTGATGTTCTCGAACGCCAGGGAGACGTTCTGCTCCATCTTGAAGCCGCGCTGGGACTGGCGGATCAGGCCCAGGTAGGAGTTGTTCACCACCACGTGGATGTACGGCAGGTTGAACTGCGCGCCCACGGCCAGTTCCTCGATCATGAACTGGAAGTCGTAGTCGCCGGAGAGCGCCACCACGGTCTGGTCCGGGTTGGAGCGGGCGACGCCGAGGGCTGCCGGGGCGGTCCAGCCCAGGGGGCCTGCCTGGCCGGCGTTGATCCACTTGCGCGGGCCGAAGACGTGCAGCATCTGTGCGCCGGCGATCTGGGACAGGCCGATGGTGGACACGTAGGTGGTATCGCGGCCGAAGGACTTGTTCATCTCCTCGTACACGCGCTGCGGCTTGATGGGGATGTTCTCGAAGTGGGTCTTGCGGTGCAGCGAGGCCTTGCGGTCCTGGCATTCGGCAACCCAGGCGCTGTAGTCCGGCAGGGAACCGGCAGCAGCCCGTTCCTTGGCGAGCTCAACCAGCCCTGCCAGCGCCGCGCCGGCGTCGGACGCGATGCCCAGGTCCGGCGAGAAGACGCGGCCGATCTGTGTGGGCTCGATGTCGATGTGCACGAACGTGCGGCCGGCCGTGTAGGTCTCCAGGCCGCCGGTGTGGCGGTTGGCCCAGCGGTTGCCGATGCCGATCACGAAGTCGCTCTGCAGGTAGTTCTCATTGCCGTAGCGGTGGCTGGTCTGCAGGCCCACCATGCCGGCCATGAGCTGGTGGTCGTCCGGGATGGTGCCCCAGCCCATCAGGGTGGGGATGACGGGAACGTTGAGGGTCTCTGCCAGCTCCACCAGTTGCTCGGAGGCGCCGGCGTTGATGATGCCGCCGCCGGCAACGATCAGCGGGTGCTTGGCGGCGAGCAGCATGTCCAGGGCTTTTTCCAGCTGCTTGCGGGAGGCCTTGGGCTTTTCGACGGGCAGGGGCTCGTACGTGTCGATGTCGAACTCGATCTCCGCCATCTGCACGTCGATGGGCAGGTCCAGCAGCACGGGGCCGGGGCGGCCGGAGCGCATCAGCTGGAACGCCTTCTGGAACGCGCCGGGCACTTGGCCGGGTTCCAGGATGGTCATGGCCATCTTGGTGACGGGCTTGGCGATGGACTCGATGTCCACGGCCTGGAAGTCTTCCTTGTGCAGCTTGGCCACCGGAGCCTGGCCGGTGATGCAGAGCATGGGGATGGAGTCTGCCCAGGCGGCGTACAGGCCGGTGATCATGTCGGTGCCGGCGGGGCCGGAGGTGCCGATGCAGATGCCGATGTTGCCGTCCTTGGCCCGGCTGAAACCGTCGGCCATGTGGCTGGCGCCTTCAACGTGGCGGGCCAGCGTGTGGCGGATTCCGCCGTGGGCGCGCATTGCGGAGTAGAAGGGGTTGATGGCGGCGCCTGGCAGGCCGAACGCCTCGATGGCGCCTTCCTTTTCCAGGATGGCCACCGCTGCATCAACGGTACGCATCTTGCTCATGGTGTGCTCCTTGTTGTGCCCTGTGGAGGGGGAAGTCTGGGTTTTTTTGGGTGTGCTGAGGGAAGGCCCGGCGATCGCGGGGCGCTTTGGGGAGGGCCGCCGTCGTAATGGACGACGGCAGCCGGCGTGTCCGTGTCGAAGTGCCCCGTTTGGCGGGGCTGCTTCAGGCCTGGGTTACTTGCGGCCGCTCAGCTGGAGGACCTGCTTGAAGAGTCCGGAGTGGTCCAGTGCGCCGTCACCTTGGTTGACGGTGGCGGCGACGAGCTGTGCGACGACGGCGCCGAGGGGGACGGCGACGTTTGCTTCGCGGGCGGCGGCGGTGACGATGCCCAGGTCCTTGTGGTGGAGGGCGAGGCGGAAGCCGGGGTCAAAGTTGCGGTCCAGCATCTTCTGGCCCTTCTGGTCCAGGACCTTGGAACCGGCCAGGCCGCCGCCGAGGACCTTGAGGGCGGCGTCGGTGTCCACGCCGTAGGCCTCAAGGAAAGCGATAGCCTCGCCGAGAACCTCGATGTTGACGGCCACGATCAGCTGGTTTGCAGCCTTGACGGTCTGGCCGGAGCCCGAGGGGCCCACGTGGACGATGGTCTTGCCGACGGCGTTCAGGACGTCCTGGGCGTCGTCGAAGTCTGCCTTCTCGCCGCCCACCATGATGGAGAGCACGGCGTCGATGGCGCCCTGTTCGCCGCCGGAGACCGGGGCGTCGAGGGGGCGGAGGCCGGCTTCGCGGGCGTCGTCGGAGAGGCGCTTGGCGACGTCGGGGCGGATGCTGGAGGCGTCGATCCATAGCGTGCCCTGCTTGGCGTTGGCGAAGACGCCGTCCTTGCCGCTGACCACGCCCTCAACATCGGGGGAATCCGGCACCATGGTGATGACGACGTCGGCGTCCTTGACGGCGTCCGCGATGCTCGAGGCGCCCTGGCCGCCCTCGGAGACCAGCTTGTCGATCTTGTCCTGGCTGCGGTTGAACCCAGTGACCGTGTGGCCGGCCTTGACCAGGTTGATGGCCATGGGCAGGCCCATGATTCCGAGTCCGATGACTGCAACGTTGCTCATGATGGTTCCTTTACTTGAAGTCTGTGCGTAATTTCCCAACTGGGTAGCACGAAGTGCCCTTTTGGGGACTCAAAACGGCACGTAGTGCTACCTGGTTGGGTGTGGGACTAGCGGGAGGCGTGTTCGCGGATGGCCCAGCTGAAGGCCGTTTCCTGCGGTTCCTTGTATTCGAGGCCGATGTAGCCGTCGTAGCCGAGTTCGCGGCTGCGGGCGATCCATTCGCCCAGCGGGAGTGTGCCGGTGCCGGGTGCGCCGCGGCCGGGGTTGTCCGCGATCTGGATGTGGCCGAAGTCCTTGGCGTGGTTTTCGATGACGGCTTCGACGTCGTCGCCGTTGACGGCCAGGTGGTAGAAGTCGGCGAGGAGCTTGATGTTTCCGACGCCGGCCTCCGCCTTGACGCGGGCGATGACCTTGAGTGCGTCGTCGGCGGTGAGGAGCGGGTACCTGGGTGCGCCGCTGACGGGTTCGAGGAGGACAGTGCCGCCGATGCGGGCCACGCCTTCAGCTGCGGCCGCGAGGTTCCGGACGGCGAGCTCGTCCTGCTCTTCAGGGGTGAATTCGTCCTGCCGGTTGCCGTAGAGGGCGTTGAAGGCGGTGCAGCCGAGGCGCTCGCCGATGCCGGCCACCACGTCGATGTTGTCCTTGAACTCGGAGCAGCGTCCCTTCCAGGAGACCAGGCCGCGGTCACCGCCGGGCATGTTGCCGGCGTTGAAGTTCAGGCCGGTGAGCTGCACACCCGCGTCCTTGATGGCGTTCTCGAACGTGGCGATCTCGCTGTCTGCTGGGACTGAGGTCTCGAAGGGCCACCAGAACTCGACGGCGTCGAAGCCTGCCGCCTTGGCCGCCGCGGGGCGCTCGAGCAGGGGCAGTTCCGTGAGGAGGATGGAGCAGTTCACTGTGTACGTCATCGTAGGTCCTTCCGAGGGAGGGGCTTTGATCTATCTTCCCTTGCTTGCGGTGCGGGCTGCCGTTCCCGGCCCTTCGCGTATTCCGCTTTGTGGAATTTAGATTCTGCTTTATGAAAAGTGTAGGGAAGGGTGGGGCATGGAGTCAAGGGGGCGGGAGGGTGTGGGGATCCGGGCGGCAGCATGTCCGGGGGCGCACCAACATATACTCCGAACATGCCAACAACGCGCCTTGTTCGAGACATCCCAGTGACGCCGTCAGCCCCCACGCGATCCGGGGCGGAGCTGTGAGCGGCGGCCTCGTCGCCCTGCTCGACGACATTGCGGCCCTGGCGCGTATCGCAGCAGCCTCGGTGGACGACGTCGCAGCCGGGGCAGCCAAGGCCGGTGCGAAGGCGGCGGGCGTGGTCATCGACGACGCCGCAGTCACCCCCCAGTACGTATCCGGGGCCGACCCGTCCCGCGAGCTGCCGATGATCAAGAAGATCTTCTGGGGGTCGCTGCGCAACAAGCTCCTGATCATCCTGCCCGCGCTGCTCCTGATCAGTGCCTTTGTCCCGTGGACCATTCCGTTCATCCTGATGCTCGGCGGCACCTACCTCTGCTACGAGGGGGCGGAGAAGGTGTGGCACAAGCTCCGCGGCCACCACTCCGCGGACGAAGATTCGCCTGCCGTTGACCGGGGCCCCGAAGCGGAATCCAAGGTGGTCAAGGGTGCCATCACCACCGACTTCATCCTGTCCTGCGAGATCATGGTGATCGCCATGAATGAGGTCCCCGATGCCTCCCTGTGGGTGCGGGCGCTCATCCTGGTGGTGGTCGCGGTTGTCATCACCGTGGCCGTGTACGGCGCCGTGGCGCTCATCGTCAAAATGGACGACGTCGGCATGCACCTTGCCGCGAAGGATTCTGCGGGCTCCCAGCGCTTCGGCGAGCTCCTGGTCCGGGGGATGCCCGCAGTGCTCGGCGCCATCACCTTCATCGGAACCATCGCCATGCTCTGGGTGGGCGGCCACATCATGCTGCAGGGAACGCACGATCTCGGCTGGCACACCCTGTACGACCTGGTCCATGCCCTCGAGCACCCGTTCGCCGGCATTGCGGTGGTGGGCGGCTTCCTTGCATGGCTGGTGAACACGCTGTGCTCCGCAGTGCTGGGAGTCATCTGGGGCACCATCGTGATGGCAGTTGTGACGCCGCTGCTCAAGGCGCTGCCGTCCAACAAGGCCAAGGCGAAAGCAGGCCACGGTCACGGCCGGCAAGCAGACAGTGCCACGACGGACGGCAACCACGCCGCCGCAGCCCAGCCGCCGGCGAAGAACGACGGCGGAACGGCCTCCTAGCCGCCTGTGCACCGCTGCGGGTGTGAATGACAAGAGAACAACGACGGCGGGCTCCGCACCAGATCAGGTGCGGAGCCCGCCGTCGTCCGTGAAGCCTGCGCGGCCCTAGTGCGTGAGGTCCTTGCCCTTCGTCTCCGGGATGCTGAAGACGAACGCGGCGCTGATGACCAGCAGCACCACTGCGTAGACGTTGAACACCTGCGGCGCCCCGAGCGAGGTACCCAGCCACTGCTGGAGGTAGGGGGCAGTGCCGCCGAACACTGCCACGCAGATGGAGTACGGAACGCCGACGCCAACCGTGCGGATCGACGTCGGGAACAGCTCGGCGTACACGGCGGGAACGATCGCGGCGCTCGCGGCGATGAAGACCAGCATGACGGACATCGATACTGCCAGCTGCCACGCGGAATCCTTCAGCAGCCAGGTCATCGGGAAGTGGAACACGGCCGAGCCGATGGCGCCGGCCCACAGCACCTTCTTGCGGCCGATGCGGTCCGAGAGCTTGCCCCAGAAGGGGAGGGCGGCAATGAACACGATGTTGGCAACCACGCCGGCCCACAGGGCTTCACCGCGGTCGATCTTCAGTGCGGTGGTGGCGTAACTCGGTGCCACGACGCCCCAAATGTAGTAGATCACCGTGAGCCCGACGGTCAGCCCGATCACCTGCAGGGCCTGCTTGCGGTACTGGACAACCTGCGGCCAGATCGGGGCCCGCTTCTGGGTCTTCGACTCGCCTTCAAACGCCTCGGTTTCGTGCAGCCGTGACCGCATGATCAGCGCGTACAGGCCCATCGCGGCGCCCAGCAGGAACGGGATCCGCCAGCCCCAGGCATTCATGGCTTCGGCGGTCATCGTCATATTCAGGACCGCGCCCAGCAGGGTGCCAAACAGGATACCTACGGTCCCCGAGGTGTAGATGAGCGTGGCCCAGAATCCACGGTGTTCCTTGGGCGCCATCTCGGACAGGTATGTCTGCGACGACGGAAGCTCGCCGCCGTGCGCCAGGCCCTGGACCAGCCGGGCCACCAGCAGCATGAGGGACGCCCAGGCGCCGACGGCTGCGAAGGTGGGAGCGATGCCGATCATCAGGCTGCCCAGCGAGGCGAGGCCGACGGCGAGGGTCATGGACGCTTTGCGGCCCACCCTGTCGCCGATCCAGCCGAAGAGGAAGCCGCCGAACGGGCGGGCCACGAAGCCGACGGCGAAGATCGCCAGGGTGGACAGCACGGCAGACGCCGGGTCCTGCTTGCTGAACAACTGGCTGGCGATGAACGGGGTGAAGGTGGCGTAGATGGCCCAGTCGTACCATTCGACGGCGTTGCCGATGCCTGTGCCGACGACGGTCTTGGCGGTGGACATGCGTCCAGTCTGCTGCTTGGTTACTGCAATGGACATGGTGGCTTCCTGGTGGTCGGTTCGGATGGTGGTGCCGGGCAGCGGCGCTGCTGCCGGCGGTGAGTCTTGCTGGCTATGACGCTGCGGAGAGGGTGGCCAGCCGGGAGATCGCGAGCTGGGCGTAGAGCGCTGCTCCATCAGCCAGCACGCCGTCGTCGAACGTGGCGTAGGGGGAGTGGTTGAACGGTGAGGTGGCGTGGTCGGCGCCCGGGGCGACGGCGCTGAGGCCAATGAACGTGCCCGGCACCTCGGCCAGCACTCGGGAGAAGTCCTCGGAACCGCTGAGCGGAGTGGCCCACCGGGCCAGCCGGCGCTCGCCGAAGAGGTTGCCGATGACCTTTTCGGCGGTATGCGTCTCGTCCTCGTTGGTGATGGTGAGCGGGTACTCCTGCAGGTAGTCGACGGCGACCTCCACCCCGTGTGCGGCGGCGATCCCCTGGAGCAGGCGTGGCACTGCCTCCATCATTTTCACGCGGGACGCTTCGGAGAACGTCCGGATGGTGGCCTCGATGCGGGCCGACTCCGGGATGACGTTCCGCTTGGTGCCGGCATGCAGCACGCCCACGGACAGGACCACGGGATCGAACATGTTGAACTGCCGGGTGACCATCACCTGCAGTGCGGTGACCATCTCTGCTGCCACGGTTACGGGGTCCTTGGCCGAGTGCGGTGCCGAACCGTGGCCGCCGGCGCCCAGCACCGTGACCTCAAGCCCGTCCGAGGCGCTGAGCATGACGCCCGGCTTGGTGCAGAACGTGCCGTGCGGCTCCAGCGACGAGAACACGTGCATGCCGTAGGCCGCCTGGACGCGGGGGCCGGCGGCGTCCAGGACGCCTTCGCGGAGCATGTAGCTGGCGCCGTCGAAGCCTTCCTCGCCGGGCTGGAACATGAGGACGACGTCGCCAGCCAGTTGGTGCTGCTTCTCGGCCAGGAGGGTGGCTGCTCCGGCCAGCATGGACGTGTGCAGGTCATGGCCGCAGGCGTGCATGGCGCCGTCGGCCTGGGAGGTGAAGTCCACCCCGGTCTTCTCCTGAACGGGGAGGCCGTCCATGTCCGCGCGGAGCAGGACCGCCGGCCGCTGCGCGGCGGGCTCCTGCGGACCGCCGTTTTCGCCGCGGCCGGCTCCTCCGCGCAGCACCGCTGTGACCGACGTCGTGTCATTGCCCAAGGTGATTTCGAAAGGCAGGCCGTCCAACGCCTTGAGGACCTTCTCCTGGGTGCGGGGAAGGTGGAGCCCGATTTCCGGTTGCCGGTGCAGGTCATGGCGCAGGCGGACCAGGTCTTCCTGCAGGTCCTTGGCATCGGTGGTCATCGTCATTCCAGCTCCTCGGTGTCGGTCAGTCCTTCTCGTCGACTATTCTGGAGTGTCGTGGTTCACATTCCCGTTGAGCGCAGGAAATATGCTGCTTGACCTGGTTTTCCCCACGATTCATGCATAACGAAAAGGAAGCAATGCCATGGAGCTCAGCGAGGAGGATCTTGCCCTGATCCAGGTCCTGCAGACCTCACCGAGGTTGGGCTGGGCTGATGCGGCCAAAGTACTGGACGTTCACGCCACCACCCTCGCGGCCCGGTGGGAGCGGCTGAAGTCCAGTGGTACCGCCTGGGTGACGGCCCACCTGGCGGGGGATCCGCAGCAGATGCTCCTGGCATTCGTGGCTGTGGACTGCGAGATGAACCAGCGGGAAGCCGTAACCGCTCAACTCACGGCCATCCCGGAGATCGTCACCGTCGAGGAGGCCGCGAGTCATCGGGACCTCATGCTGACAGTGATCACCAAAACGCTTGAGGAGTTCAGCGAGAAGGTGGTGGCCCGGCTCAAGGCAATCGACGGGCTGACCAAGTACCAGACCGCACTGTGCACCCGGCTGCACAGCAGCGGTGACGCCTGGCGGCTCAACATTCTCGACAAATCACAGCAGGCCACGCTGCGGACGCTCGGAAACCAGGCCGCATCCGGCGGCAGCCCTGCCGCGGCCCAGCTTCCTGCCAGCCACCTGGATCTGTTGCCCTACTTGGCGCGGGACGGCAGGGCCACCGCGGCAGACATTGCCCGCGGCCTGGGCCGCCAGCCTGCCACGGTACAGCGGCAGCTCAACCGGGTGCTGGGGAGCGGCATACTGCTGTTCCGCTGCGAGGTGGCCCAGGGGCTGTCCTCCTACCCCGTGACCTGCCAGTGGTTCGCCAATGTGCCGGCAGGCCGGCACGAGGAGGCAGCCGCAGCGATCCGCACCATCAGCAACGTCCGGCTCAGTGCCTCCACCACCGGGCCCACGAACTTTGTGATCATCATGTGGCTGCATTCCCTGGCCGACGTCATGACGGCGGAACTGACCCTGCAGCAGAAAGTACCCGGCATCGACCTCGTGGAAAGCGTGGTCATGCTCAGCACCGTCAAACGCGTGGGCTGGCTACTGAACCGGGATACGACGGCGAGTGGCGCCGTCGTCCATGCCGGAGGCCTGGAGATGGCCGGCTGAGATGCGTTACCCGGCGGGCCCGGACGCAGAAGGGAGCCAAGGGCTTGGCCCCTGGCTCCCCAGGTGGACAGGGTTTGAATCAGTCGTGCGAGTTGACGCCCGTTAGCGTCCCGCTTCTCATCCATCCTGACCATTCAAGCCGGCCATTGCGGTCGTCTACAGCGAACCTGATCTCGTGGTACACCTCTTCGGGGCCGCGGCGGTCAAGCTTGCGGCTCACGCGGTCGTACCTGTCAACGATCTCGTAGCGGTCGCCGCGGTGCACGTAGTAGGTGAATTCGTCATACTTGCCATCGTGCAGCTTTGTATCGCGGCCACGATCCTTTTCATACCGCTTCTGCTGGATGTGGACGAGCTTCCTTCCGTCGCCACACCTCACGCTGACCGGGAAGTTCACCCAATCACCGCGGGCGTCTTTCGGGGTAATGGGTCTGACCGTACATCCACGGTCGGAAGGACGGTCGTAGGCGGAAGCCGGCCCGGCCACTGCAGCGGTGCCGCCAAGGAGACTCAGGGTGAGAGCTGGAACCAGCGCCATTTTCGCCCCGATGGACCGGGTTTTGAGTGTTGGAGTGATTGACATTTTCTTGCTCCTGGAAAGGATGCGTTTTCCCATTTGTGCAGGGTGCGAGTTTCCCTGCGAAGGCAGCGCTGAGCGCGCGACCGGGCAAGTCGCGATTGACCAGTGTGGCGGCCGCAGCCTGCCTGTCCCATTTCAAACAGCACGCCCGACTGAGCGGGGGGGCTTGACTCCCCGGAGTTCGTGTTCCGGTCATTAAATCGTGGACCCGAACACGGTCTTATTCCATATGCCGAAGTACCTTTTTGGCGGGTTTTCGCGACGCGTTCCGGATCTGCGCGGGGTGCCGCACGTGCCGCGAATCTACCATTGACTTCAGGTCCGGCAGGGCTACGGTTAGAGGTAAACCAGCTGTCTGGTTCAACGGGTGTGCGCCGGGGGCGCAGGCGCATGCGGCAACAGGTCTCGCTTCACAAACCGCTTCATCGGTATCCGATTTATGGTCCGCTCCACAGCGGGCTTCCCTGCACTGACCCACAGAATGTGTTCCGGTGACCGCTAATTTCATCAGAGCTTTGGCAGTGAAATCCCTCGATCTTCCGGACCGGAAGCGCTGCCCGGACAAGGCCGAGTTCGACCTTGTCACGGTTGACGACTACACCGTGGCCCGCCTGATCCTCGCCCCTGGCTGGCGCTGGTCGGAATCCGCCAAGCCCGCGGAGCTGACGGCCTTCTGCGAACATCACCACCTGGGGTACTGCATCTCAGGCCGTCTGGATATCGAAACGGCCGACGGCGGGAGCTCGTCAATCCACGCGCACGATACCTACGCGCTACCTCCCGGGCATGACGAATGGGTGGTGGGCGACGAGCCGTTCGTTGCCGTCGAATTCCTTGGCGCTGCATCCTTCGGGCGGCCGCGAAGCTACGGGATGCATGCGCTGATGTAGCTCTACTTTGGCCGCGAACAGCCCTATTGGACGGCAGGGTTCCCCGCTATGCTCTGGATGCATCGACTGCATACGAGTTTTCGGGGTAAGGGAGTTCCATGAAACCGCTGCCTGCACTTGAGCTAGTCACCCGCTTTGAGGACGCCGAATGGCTTGATCCAGTGGCCAAGAGCGTGCGTAAAGCAGTCAAGAAAATCATCCCGCCCGGCTGGATGCGCGACGTCCTGCACGGCGTCCCCGTGGGACACCCCGTGCATCCGTTGGCCGTTCAGGTCCCCATGGGCGCGTGGATTTCGGCCGCAGTGCTCGATGCCGTTCCCGGGACCGAGCAGGCGGCCAAGATCCTGGTGGGTGTGGGTGCCCTGAGCGCTGTCCCATCGGCCGTGGCTGGATTCACGGACTGGACGCAGTTGCATCCCCAGCAGCAGCGGGTGGGGTTGGTCCATGCGGCCGCCAACATCGCGGCCACCGGCCTGTACTCGGCATCGTTGCTCCAACGGGCCAGGGGCAGCCACGCGAGCGGCAAGGTGCTGGCCTACCTGGGCCTCGCCGTGGTGAGCGGCGGAGGCTTCCTGGGCGGCCATCTGACGTATCGGCAGGCAGCCGGCGTGAACCACAGCGAAGAGATTCCGCACCGGTTCCCGTCGGGCTGGCATGCCTTGGCGCCGCTTGCGGAATTGCCCGACGGAAAGCTGGATAAGCGCGTGGTTGCCGGGCTGAACCTGCTCGTCTTCCGCGAAGGAGACAACGTCAGCGTGCTGTCCGATGTCTGCAGCCACCTCTCCGGCCCCCTGCATGAGGGCAAGATCAAGAGCTCCAACCTGGCGGACGACGGCGGCCCCTGCGTCGTCTGCCCCTGGCACCGGAGCACGTTCTCCCTTCGGACCGGCGAAGTTGTAGCGGGTCCCGCCACGGCGAAGCAGCCGCGGTTCGACACCCGCATCACGGACGGCATTGTGGAGGTCAGCCTTCCCGGCGCCGATGGGTAGTAGCTACCTGTCGACGGATCACGCCTCCTGGCGGGTCACGGCTGCTGACGGGTACGAACTGCCGACAAATCTCGACTGCCCACGCACCACGCCTTCTGTCTGGCTGTGGCTGGTGACGTGTCACGCAGCAATGCCTGTTGGGTGAGCCGAACGCTCACTCGCGACTGCACGGATTCAAGCGGCGAGGTAGGCCGTGAGTAAGCGTTCGAGCGGGCTCAGTTCGTCCGGCTGAACGCTTGCCGGCACGGCAGGGTGTCCGGCGGTTACGTTGTCTCCGGTCATGGCCCGCTCCTGTTCGAGTTCGAGGAGTGCGGGTGGCCAGTGTGGTGGTTGGGGGTCGGGGTGTTGTGCTGGGTAGTGGCGGCCTGTGGGTGAGGTCCAGCCGGGTGCTTCGGTTTCGGTGGCGGGTGTGGGGGTCCAGCCGCTGCTGTGCTTGAGCCGGTGATGCTTCGGACAGAGCTGGGCCAGGTTGCTGACTCCTGTTGTCCCGTGGTGCTGCCAGGCGGTGAGGTGGTCGGTGTCG
>NZ_JBHWJV010000018.1:0-55188 GCF_042731175.1 Pseudarthrobacter sp. NPDC059871 | reverse complement strand
TGCGCCCAAACATCCAATGTGATCACCTTCCATAATGGTCAGTGGCCTCATTTTCAGTTGGCGTTTTTGGCCCTATTTTCGGTTGGCGTCAACAGTGTGACCACGCCACCATCGGGTGCCGGAACTACGGCTGATTCCGACGATTCGGCATGCTTCGGAATTAGCTATTCCCTGTTTCATCAGCTGATCATAGTGAGCCCGTGCAGCGTTCTTTGGAGGGGCTCCCCGTGACTTTCGTGGTCGTTTCATCTCTGCCAATACGACTCCTCACCCGTCGGCTGTCGACAGACATGGGCGCCGCAGATTGTGAAGAAGTCGAGTCGCGGAGAGGCCTAGTGGTTTGTGGGAATGTACGGTATCTGTCGTTTCGGGCGTGCGCCGGGGCGAGCGGGTATCGGCGGTTGAGCGTGTCGAGACCTGTAGCGGCAATCTGACCCTCGGCGCGCAGCCGGAGGCGCCAACGCTTCACCCACCGGCGAGGCGTTCGAGCAGATGCACGCCATCGCCCCCTTGGCGCGGTGATCCGGCCCGGCGTGAACATCTGCTCCACCGTTGGTGCCTTTGCCCACGACTTTCACGGGTTCGAGAAGCTGTCCGCGACCACGCCGGGCATCAACACCATGCAGGAACTTGCCGAGTCCGAGGGCATGGAGGTTGACTGCCTGGACCGGCCGGCGGTCTGCACAGCTTTTCGCAGAGTTTTGCCGGGCCGCTGGCGAGGCGGCGCTGGAACGGATGAGCATTCACCGGGTGTTCCCCGGCGCGCAAAGGACGGCGTCGGCGAAGCCAGCCACGAGTGGACACGCCATAAAAACTCATGGCTCGACACGAGATCTCGTATACGTACTGGCAGACTCATCGAGGCTCGGATTGCGCACTTGCGTTTGGCAGCCGGGCCGGCACGACGAACGCCCGCACCAATCTTTCAACGTGTGCGTGCCTAGGCACACATGGTCGCGTACACGGCTCCAACGTAGGCCGAACTCACTCCGCAGTCGGCGAGTGTCCCACCATCTCGCCAAATCCGTCACCGGCGGCCTCGCGTATATATGTCACACCGAAGGCGCGAACCTGGCGGAATTCCTGGCGGCTCGTACCGAAGTCGAACCAGCCGCCGTCGGACTTCTGGAAGATATCGAGGCCGCGTCCGAGGTTGATGCGCCAGCCGGTGTCTGTACGGATCCAGCGGTCATGGGCACCAGGGTCCTTGGCGACGTCAATCTTGATGCCCTGCTGGGCTGCGCCCTGAACGATGGCACTCAGCATTTGCAGCTGCTTCGTCTGGTGTTCCGGGTCGCCGTCAAGCACTGTGAATAGCTTGAAGTTGATCTCCTCTGCTGGGTCCTTCGCAGCCGCGATCATGGCAAGCAGTTCGACGAGGTTGCGCCCCTGGTGGCCCAGCCGAATATACGGGTCGTGCAGCTCAATCTCGCTCGCACCGGCCATATAGGGCAGGAGCAGCGACTCGTACGAGATTCCCTGCTGGTTCTCCGCGAAGTCACGGTGCCCTTGAAAGAGCTCTACCAGGACCGGCGCCTCATGCCCTGACGCGGCATCGGGCCCCGCGCCGTAGAAGTTCTCCGGAACCGCCTCTGAATCGTCGGCCGACGGGGCGGAGCGCCCGCGGTGATAATAAGCCGGGTACTGGTCTTCTTCCAGCGTCCTAACGCCCACCCACCCACCCCCGACCGACTGATAGCCGAACTTCACCTCGGGCATGGTGGCATCAATGCGCAGGATCTGGTCTTTGACGCGCTTGCGGCCCTCGACCGCGAAGCGCAGGATCTCCTCGATCTCCCCGGTGGTCGCCTGCTCGTGGGGATAAAGCAGCTTCATGAGCCCGGAGAAGGTCTTGTGGATACCGTCCCGGTCACGGGTGGATATTTCCGAACCGAGAGTGAAATGCTGCTGGTACCGATCCGAGTAGTCGAGGTTCCGCATGGACTTGAGCACTTCGGCGATGTAATCGACGACGAATCCGTACCCGGCGGAGAACATCTCGCTACGGATTGTGTCGATTTCCCACCCGGGGATGTAATAGTGCAGCCGGTCCAAGTAGGCGGGATCGTGGTAGCTCTCCGGCAGTTCGTCGAACAGGTCAGAGTGCTTGAGCATGTACGGCACGGTGTGGGAGGTGTTGCCAACGAACACCATCGAGGCTTCCGCCCCAAGAGTCTCAACACCACGGGAAAACGACTTGTTTGCCATGTAGTTCTTCATAATGTCGACGAGCGCCTTGTCGGTGCGCTTTTTCTTTCCCGCGAATTCGTCGAAGGCAACGACGTCCCAATAACCGACAAGCCCGATCCGACTATTGGAGTTGTTGACGAACAGTTTCGGCACCGTAACTTCTCCGCCGGAGATCAGCATGCCGTGCGGTGAGAATTCCGAGTAGATATGCGACTTTCCAGTGCCCTTGGGGCCGAGTTCGACCAGGTTGTAGTTGCGCTCGACAAATGGGATGAGGCGGACGAGGTGGAGCAGCTTGGCCCGGCGCCCAAGCATCTCGGGGTTAAATCCGATGGACTGGATGAGCAGATCGATCCACTCATCCGTCGTGAACTTCGCACGGGCCTCAAGGTATCCGTCGTAGTCGAAGTTCGACATCTGGATCGGTTTGAGGCTTCCGAGAACCCACGGGACAATGCGGGAGTCGTCGCTGTGGGAGTATTCGATGTCGCACAGGCACCAAACACCGCCGACGAGCAGTTTTTGGTTCCCGGTCACAGTGCCCGAGTCGACGAGTACCCCGCCGATGCCGAGGTTCGCAAACGACGCCTGGTACACGTCGTCCCTCTCGTTAAGGGTGACGCTGACCTTGTCGATGACCCGGAAGCGGCCCTTCTCACGGATGCGGGACTTGACCAGCTCGGACTCGTTACGGTGCACATAGTGCTGGGCCAGGATGGAGCGCACCCTGTCGATGCCCGCTTGGATGGTGGCCTCGTCATCCGACGCCGCGTACTGCCCGAGCAGGTACTCCAGGACATAAGAGGGCACGATTGCGTTGCCTTTGACGGCCTTGACCAGGTCCTTGCGGACGACGGCGCCGGCGAAGTGTTCATTGATCTTGCGGTCCAGCGCGCTCGGCTTTCCCGCTTCCGGCGTTTCGGCGTCAAGAATCTCGTTGGCGGGTACCGGCTGAGACAGGTCGATGCTCTCGCTCATCATTGCTCCTTAGAAGTCGAAATCCGTCGTGAAGGAACGCTTGATCGTGTACGGAACGCTCTTGTACTTCTTCCACTGGTCCGTGCCCTCGATGGGTTCGAGGAGACGGAACTCGACGCCCTGGTTGTTCGCCGCGTCCGCGTCCTTGCTCAGCAGGAGCCGGACACTCTGGAACCGGTCCCTTCCCTCGGGGCTCTCGGAGTCGAACACCATCTCCTGTTCGTCGGAGATCAGCTGCTCACCGAAGTAGAGACCGGCACGCAGCCGCCGCGCAGTGCGCTGTGGCTCGACCTGCACCGACTGGTACAGCTTGACGACGATCTGGCCGGTGGTGACCTTGTCCGACTCCGGATGGATGTCGACATTGACCGGCTCGACCGTCGTGAAGCGTCCCTTCTTGATCACGACAACAGGCACTACGATCTCCTGGAGGGAGGCGCCCCCATGGACGAACTGGAAACCCGCGCCCGGTTTGACGATCCGATGGATCGAGTTCGGGATCTGCACTTCAAGGTCCCCAGATAGCCCGAGCTGCCCGGGGTGGAAAGTCCGGAAAGCAGCATGCTCTTTGAGGCCACGGCCCAGGGCGTACCGTCGCTTCTCGGCTACGATCTGATCGCCCTCGGGCTTGACCGTCAGGTTGAACTGCGGTGCGAGCTTGGAGCGCTGATACAGGAAGCCATGGTCAGCGGTGACAAAAATGTTCGTTGCGTTCGCACTGGCGAGCTTCCTGACGATGTCCACCAATTGATCCAGCGCCTCGGAAACAGCGGCGAAGGTACGGTGCTCGGACTTCGCATTGTCGCCCGTGGCGTCGATCGTGTCGTGGTAAACGTAGAGAACTTGATGCGACGAGTACAGCTCGCGCCGTTCGACGGGCTTCATCTCGACAAAATCTTTGGCCTGGATCGCGGCCCCTCCGACGGAGCGCAGAATTGAGTTACGGTTTGCCGAACCATCGGATTTCATGCCGTCAACCAGGACCGGGTCGCCGTCCGGCGAGTGGGCCAGCGTCTTGTGCGGCAAGAGCGCTGCCATGCCCAGCTGGGTATAGCTGGGCAGCACACCGAGCATGGCATCGGTCTTCCCATCGAACTTGTCCAGGCCGAGGATCTTCGATTCCAGTTCCTTGGCAACCTCGTACCGCATCGCATCGGAGATCACCACAACGGCCTTCTTAGTCCCACTCTTGGTGAGCTTCGCTATGTAATTCCTATAGAAGGACGACTGTGCTGTCACTTCACGAGCGTGGGTACCCCACCGATCCACCGAGTCGACCTGCTGCTGCCAACTCATGCCGAGCGGCGCAAGGAAGTTGGTAACGTAGGCGGCTTCGACCCGCTCGGCCACGTCGTCCAGCGGCTGTTTGAATTCCGCCGTCTGATAAGCATGCGTGAACTGACGGTAAAGCTGGTCGGCCCGGAACAACTCGTCCCGATACCGAGTCAGGCCTTCATCAAAGCTGTTGAATTCCAAGCGTGCTGCGCGGATCATTGGGAGAAGTTCGGCGGCAGCGGCTAGCGCTTCGTAGACGATGGCGTAGTCCTCGAACCAGAAGCTGTCTCGACGGCGGGCGGTAATCGTCTCGAGCGTCTCACGGTGTGGCATCGTCTGATTGACGACGCCTTCGACCAGACGATGGATAACCTCCCGTTCGTCCGCCTCGAAGATGTCCGCGTCCTTGAGCGAGGTCCACTCGATCTCGGCGACGTGCTCTTGGTACCCCAGATCTTCCTCTGCTTTGCGGGCCAAAGCCTTGATCGCGCTCGCGCTGCGCTTGGAGTCGCGGAAGCTGCGGAAGTCGATAGCCAGATTGCGCGCTGTGTTTGAGGAGACCACGTCGAAACCGTCACGGGCCTGCTGGAAAATCCACAGGATGAAGCCCGCTACCGTCGGCGCTTGAGAGCTGTAGCCGTAGATGTGGTTCACGCCAGCCCAATGAAACCCGGTGAGCCCGTGTTTGGACAAGGTGTCATATCCCGGCGAGTTTCCCTTCGCCTGCTGGACCAGGAGCGTACGGGTCAGCTCAGAAAGGCTATGTTCCTTCTGTCCGATTCCGACAGCGGACATTTTTGCCCGGACCATCACGGGATCATCGCCAGGAGCGATGAGTTCTTTCAGTCTTTCGACGAGCTTGGGGTCCAAGAAGAACGAAGCGTGCTCAGCGATGAGGGCATCCACGTCGGGGTCGTCCAACCCAAGTTCTGCGCGCAGGAGCGCACTACGGTCAGCGGTGAACGGCACCCCGTAGGCCAATTCGACGTCGAGCAGCCAGTTCCCGGTCCCTTCGGCCGCTGGCCCCGAACGGTACAGCAGGAATTGCGTCGTCGCATCCTCGCGAAGGACGCGATGTTTGATTGCGAACTCGTTGTTCGCAATCTGCAGCACCGTGACACCGACCGGCACGTAAGTCTGGAGGTCAGCTTCGTAGGTTCCATCGGGGTCGTGCCATACCACGATGCGGTGATCGGCGAACCGCGTGCGGAGGTGATCTTGGATCGAGGTTGACATACTCACTTGCTAGGCTCCATGCGGTTCTTGGGCCAGGTCCAACTCTCAACCTTCGCGCGGTCTTTCTCCAGACCAAAATCCCTGAGAGCGGGGCCGAACCGCAGGTAATTGACCAGCACACCATCGTCGAGATCGATGTCCATCTTCTGGATATCCAGAGGGTAAAGAACATCGTGTTCATAGTCTCGCAGTTCGGCGAGAACCTTCCGCAAGCGGTCGGATTCCTTCTGTTCTTTCGTCGATACGCCGCCGGCCGCGGCTTCCTCGGCTCGCTGGAGTGCGATTTCCAGCTTAGCGCGGTACTCCCGGAGGTACTCATTCAACACTGTCGATACCGTCGACGGCGTGTAGCGGTGCATGTAGATGAGCGCGTTGAACGAGCCTTTTGGGCTGGAAAACATCCAGTAAATGGGGCGCTTCTTGTAGCGCTGCACGTGGTCCTCATAGAACCGGGACTTCGCAACGGTTTTCCCGGAAAGATTCGACTTAGCAATGAAGTAATCCCTGATCGTCTTGACGCCCAGCGACTCCTCCACAAAGCGGAGATTCTCCTCGAAATGCTCCGCGCCGAACGCGGCCCGCAGGAACTGCCGGAATCGCTCGACGATGTCGTCTTCGAACCATCCATCGTCAACGAATGGGATGACGTTGTCGGCGTCCGGCATGAAGTTCGGCGAGGGCACCTTCGCGAGATAGTCCTGTAGCGTCACACCATGATCAGCGATGATCAGTCCCGGCTCATCAAGGCTGTAGCGACCGAACATGCAGCCGACCGCGTACGAGACAAGGTCTGCAATCGCAGCGCTTATGAACGGTTGTCCGTCGAGTTCACGGAAGGGGTTGTTAGTTAGAGTAACTTGCTCAGGAGTTACCTTCGACGAAACCAGGTCCTGTAGTCCATAGAGATCAATTGCAACCTCGTTGTTAGCTGTCTCCATGGCCGCTAGTAGCGTTGCATCAGCCGTGGAGGTCTCGAAAACATCATTAAGCGCGACTTCAATCGCGGACCTCCCTTTGGTGATCAACGGGTTTGCAGAAAATTCAATCGACTGTTCATAAGCATCCCAATCGGCCTTGACTACATCAACGCAGGCCGCTGCAGATATTGACGATTCAAGAATCTCAGGAAGGACGAGCAAACGCTCGACAGCGCCGGGCTGGTAATGGTTTCCGTTGCAGAGGAAATCAAAGAAGAGTGCAGCCACGCGCGTGTTCAGAAAGGCACCAATCTGGTCCAAATATTCTGCAGCGAAGACGGTCGCCCCCACACTGTCGAAAACACTATCGTCGGGTGTAAATCTTGCAGCAAATTCACCAAAGCCAGCTTCGTTGTATGTAAAGCCGGCTTTAAAATAGAATGATTCGTTTCGAATCGAGGAACGGCCTTGAGGAGCGGTCTTTTGCGACTTTATTTCAGCCCCGGCATTCCCCCAGTTCACAACGAATTCGCGATTTCCATACCAGCGCCGGGCAGCCCCGCCTTTGTTGTACGGAACCCACGTCCGAGTTGGATGACCCTGTTTGTCTGCAACATTTGTATGGTCAGAAATCCGGGAACGAGAAACCTCGGACCACCTCCTCAAGAAGCGGTCATGGTTCCCCGTATCCATACCCTTTTTAGCAGATCCGTATTTCGCAAGTACGTGACCACTCTCATAAAGGGCTCGCTGCCGAGGGTCAACCCAGAAGCTAACGGGTGTTCCCGGAATTTTATAAAAGTCCTCCACGGCAGATTCATAAATAATACTCTCATCTTGGCCGGCGATAGCTTGGAGGGCAGAAACGCGTTTCAACTCGCTGGAGGGGCGATCCGACAAAGCCAAATAGACCCCGCGATCGGATTTCGTCATTGTACCGATCACAAAGGCACTGGTCGAAACCACCTGCCCGGATTGATTCTCAAAAGCATGAGAGCCTAGGAGCGCCAGTGTGGCAATGCCTCTCTGCAAGATAAGTTCACGCAAACCAAGATAAGTCGTCTTGAACATCCAAGCTTGCATTGTAATCATCGCGCAGAACCCATTAGGAACAACGAACTCGAGACCCCGTAGGATAAATGCCGCATCAAGCGACGACTTCCCAACGGTATACGAATTAGCAAGATACTCTGCGAGAATCGGATTTGCGGCTCCCACCCCCATGTACGGCGGGTTCGCGGTAACCACGGCGTACTTTCGGCTCAGAACCTCTGCCTGACAGATAACCCTGCGCGCCCGGTCCAACGCGCCGGCGTACAGCATTTCTTCATGGTTCTTCAGCATCTCCAGTGCGTCGCCTGCGCGTTTAGTAGCTTCCGCCTGCGGCTTGATCAGAGCTCCGAGTATGTCGGCGCGACGGAACTGGTTCCAGAACACTTTGTCGGTATGGTGGTCCCCAGCTTTGGTATTGAGGAAGTCCAGCTCATCCGGGCTGAACGAGATTGGCTCGATCACGCAAATCCTGGGCTCAACGTCCTTCTTGAAGAGACGGCGATCCTTCGCTCGCGCCTTCATCGTGAGCGCGAAGGCTGCGAGTGCCCCCGCACGAGGATCAATCTCCGTGCCCTGGAGGTTATGGGTGAGGATCAGGCTCGGGATCTCCGCCGGCGCGTAGCCCTCCTCCTCATAAATCGCATAGAGCAGGTCGAATGCGTAGGTTAGCATGTGGCCCGAGCCGCAGGCCGGGTCCATTACGGTCAGTTCTTCAGCCCCGCTGACCTTCAGGAAATCGGTCTCCTCGTCGACCGGGGCTATATAATAGTCCATCTTTTCGAAGAGCCGCGAAGCGGGCCGGTTGAGCATCCACAGGCGGCCCAGTGAATTTTCGACCAGATAGCGCACGATCCAGTGCGGCGTAAAAAGCTGAGTGGCTGCAGGGATCTCGTCCGCTCCGGCCTTCTTGTTCTGCTTGAACCCGGCGAAAACCTCGTCTTTACGCTCGGAGATGTAGAACTGGTAAAGCCAGCCGATGACCTCAACGTCTTCACAGACATCCTTGGTGAGCACCGCACGAGCACGGCACAGCATTCCACCATCTGCGAGGAGCCCGGCTGGCACGAGGAGCTCGGTGTAGTCACCCTCCCGGTCGAACATGAACGACATGGCCTTGTTCCAGCGGCGGCAGTACTCGGTCAGGAGCAGTGCGTACGCTTCCCCCTCGGCGTCCGTGCTGCGGCGCGTGCCGTCGAGCAGCCCTGTGATCGCTTCTTGAGTGCGGGCGCTGGTCACTATGTCGGTGTCCAAGTGACCACCCTTGGCATCGGCGAGGATTTCAGGTTGGCCGTGCTCGTGGCCTTGTGCAGGTGAGACGACTCCGGCGGTGGTGTAGCCGTGGACGTCCATATAGCGCAGGGCAATGAGTCGGTTAAACCAGGTGTAGGCAACTTTGTCGATGACATGTTTCAGCCCATGCTTAGCGATCTCGGCTTCGAGCCGCTTCACCGTCTCGCCGCGCTCGCTGCGTGCCACCGAGCCGACTGCAAGGACGGCAGAGGCCTGGGCTTCAACGGCGGCGAGCAGATCGCGGCGGGCCTGGGCCGCGAAGCGCTCCAGTGGCTTGGTATCCATAGGTGTTTCTCTTCTGCTTTACAGCGTGATGCGCTTGTTGTCGTTGATGGCCGCGCGCAGGACTACACGGAGGCTGTCCAGGTACTTGTCGACGTCGTCCTCGGTTTTAAGGACCTGACCGGCGCCCGGCAGCGCGAGCCTCTTGATGGAAACCGTCTGCTTGACCGGCACTGGTGCAGGGTCAGGCGCCGGGGTCTTCTCAGTGCCCTGCTGCAGACCAGGCGACTCCTCCACACCCGGAACAGGTTTGGCTGCTTCGAGTTCGTCGAGCATGGCCGGGTAGATCGTGTCGGCGAACTGGATTGCCAGGTTTCTGATGGCCGGGATCTGCGTCTCGTGCTGCACCTGATTGAGAACCGACTGCGCCCGGCGCGTCACCGATTCGCGGGCGCCCTCCGATGCTTCGGCGAAGGCCCGGCTTTCCGGCACCTGATGCCAGTAGTCGTTGATCTTTTGGGCGGCGTCCGCCCGCTCCGTGTCGATAAGATCGTGCAGCTGCCGTTCCAGCTCGTTCACGGCCTGCCCAAGCTGCTGCGTCTTGTTACCGCGGAAAATATGGACGTCTTCCAGTCCATTCAGGACCAGATCGACCGCCCCAGCCGGCAGATGAGCGATGTTCGACTGGTTGGTCTGGGTGAAGGCCAAGGCGTTTTCGAAGATGTTGCGCTGGCTGCCCTTGAGAAAAGCCTTGATGGGGTCGATCACGTGATCTTTCGCATCGAGGAGATCGCCGGCGTCATGGAATTCGGTGATGAACCAGTCCGGCTTGTGCTCGCACAGCTCGGCGAGCATCTGAATCGGCTCATCCAGTTGGGCGATAAAAGCGAAAGGTGAAGCCGTACGGAAAGTCCTCAGCTCGGCAAGCTTGCCTTCCAGCCGCTCCCTGCCGTCACGCGCCAGTTCCAGCGGGTCCTTCGCAACGCTGCCGTCGTCGGTGAATTCGACAACGAATTTGCGGAACGCGTTCACCACCTTCGGATCGAATACGCGCTGCGGCGCTACAACCATGGCGGAATAGCTCTGCGTGTTCTTCAACGCGCCGGTGATTCCCGTGCGGTGCAAGACTTTGCCGTTGAGCTGGATCTCGATCTTCGACTGGCCGGCCAGGTAGGCGGCCACTGCTGCGATCGACCACTGATCCCATCCGTACGGTTTGGCCGAGTAGCGGTCGATAAGCTGCCGCATGGTGACCTGCTCGTGGCTCTTACGGCGCATTTCCAAGTGGCTGAGAACGTCCGCGCCCGGGACCTCAAGGAGGCTGACGGTCCGCTCGAACAAGGCACCTTCTTGGGGATTCACCAAGCTGACGAGGCCCTGCTCCGTGAAAGTCTTGCCGCCCAGCATGCCGAGGTTTGCGTAGGTCGCCGCGATGACCCGCTGGAAACCGTCATTGATGCGGGTCTGCGCATCAACGGAGGTGACGGAAAGCTCCGATGCGTTATAAATCAGCCGTGAATTGCCGACAGCGGTGCGCAGGCGCGCGACGATTTCCTTCTCACGCTCCGCATTCTGAGTTGCCTTCGTCTGCAGGATCGTCCGCTCGATGGCGGTGCGGCTCGCCCCCTGGGCACGCTTGACGTAGATCTCCGTCTTCAATAGCAGGCGGAGATCACTAAGAATTCGGCCGGCTTCGGCCGGGAGAACGACGCGCAGCTCATCAAGCCCGGCGCTGTGCGATTTGATCTGCTCAAGGCTGAACTCAGTTTCCGGGCTGATGAAGTGCAACGACAGTTCGTGCTGTTTGCCGTACGAAGTGCCGTCGAGCTTGTAGCCGAAGGGGAAGTTCTGCCCGTTCTTGTAGGCCGCCTTTGTCATCTTGACTACGGACTCGGCCAGCAGCCTGTTGAGCTTTCCAGAGACCTCGGAGCTATCGATGTCGACGCTCTTGATCTCCTGCTCGATCTTCTGCTCTTCGTTGGTCAGGTAGTCGTACAGGTCGCCGTTCCGCTGGATGTAGGTCTGGGCCTCCAGGGCGTTCAATGCAGCGTTGACGTCCTTACCCAGCTGCGCAAGATTCGCGCCGAAGTGGTCATAGACCAGGACAGTGAGGTTCCGGGCGGTGGCCTTAAAAGTGTCGACGTACTTGACCAGGAACAGGGCCTTGAGCAGCTTTACTGCCAAAGTTGGCAGCGAAGGACTGCGCTCGGCGTCGTTGATGGCCCGCTGGTTGGCGGACTTCAGCGAGGCACGGATGCCCTCGAACATCTGATCAAAAGAAGCCAGAGACCCCAGCGGTTTGCCGGCCAACTCGGTTGCGACCTGCTGGACGACGCCCAGCATGGAACGTTCACCGACGGAGCTGTTGCGGCCTTCGAAGATGTTGTGGTCGCTGATGCCTTCGATCGCAGACTGGAACAGCGGAAACTGGTAGCTCACAAACGGGTAGGTGCCCACAAAGTGGGTCTCGTCTCGGTAGTTCGGGTAATGGCGTCCCTCGACGAAGTTGAACAGGGTCTTGAAGTTCGCGTGCTCCGTGCCGTAGATCGCGGCGACCTCAGCAGCCGCGGCATCCGTCTTGGCGAGCAGGCGCTTGCGAATGACTTCTTCGACGTCCTGGCTGGTGAGCTTGAGCCGGTTCTTGAAGCGGGCCTGGATCTTGGAAAAGTCGTTGGCCTGCTGCTTGGTGCGGTCGCCACCGACTTTCTCCATGTCCTCCTGCGAGGTGACGAAGATCCATGCCCGGCCCTTGCACTTAGTGGCCAGCGACTCGGCAATGGTCTGGAGGTTCAGCATCAGCTGGGTGTTGGTACCGATAAACTGGCCGACCTCATCAACAAAGAAGTTCAGACGGTGGCCCTCGGGCTGCTCCCCCAACCAGGCGGCAACCTCGTCAGCAAAGTCCTCGATCGAGACGGAGTAACCCATGCTGTATTGCCGGATGATCCCAGGGCTCTCTGAGCCGTTGACCTCAGCGAAGGCCTTGTCGATGTTTCCGGCTTCCAGAGCCGACTGTTCGCGGCCCTGCGACCAAGGAATCCCTGCCAGGCGTTCAAAGGCGTCTTTGAATGTCATGTACTGGCCACGCGAGTCGAGATCGCGTTCGAACCGGGCAATATGGCCTTGGTTACCGTAGTAGCCACGCGATTCGTCGAAGACCTTTACGAAAACCTTGAGCAAGGCGTCGTTCTGGTCCTTGGAGATCAATGTAGCCTTCTGGTCGATATTGAACAGCAGGCTCTTGGCCGGAATTTTGTCGGCCTTGTCGATCAGGGCCGGGAGGAACTCGCCGTCGGCCTTGGCCCGGAACTGTTCAGAGACTCGGGCCCGCGGGTAGTTATGGCTGTCGACGTCGCCCAGGAGGTGAGCGAGCATCTTCAGCAGGTGCGACTTACCAGAGCCGAAGAAGCCGGAGATCCAAACACCGTTCGCGTTCGTGTACTCGGTGTAGGCCTCCAGCACATGCTCCACGCCCTTGGCCGCTTCGTTCGTGAGGACGTACTCCTCAACTTCCGTGGCAACCTGCGAGGTGTCATCGGCCTTGATGACGCCCTCGATGGCCCGGTTGATCGGCTTGGCGAAAATCTCGTTGATAGTGCTGACGCTCATGCTTCCTGCTCCAGAATGTCCTTGGCCCGGTAGTAGCTGTCGCTTGCGCTGAGATTCAGCGCGCGAAGTTGGTGGCCGGCCGTCCGTGTGAATTCATAGGTGCCCGGGAACCAGGCGAGCATCGGGCATCCGACCACGACGCTCTGCAGGTTCTCCAGCACGGTGTGGGCTCGGATGAAGGGGAAGACCTCGCCGATGCCTGTAAGGAAAACCATGTCGCTCGACTGAGAAGCGAGCCGTGCCCGGATGGCGGGGGCCAGGTGATCATGCGGGTCGAGCATCCCCTGCAGCACCTCGCGGAACTCCGGTTTGTTCATCGTTGGCTCAAGTTGGAGCAAGCGCTCCCAGACGCCCCGGTCCTTGAGCAGCTCGATGGCCAAGTCGTAGAGGTTGATCTCCACGACGCTGAGGCCGTCGTCACTTTGGAGTTTCGTCCGCACACGGTCGCGCAGGTCTTCGACATCCAACGCCCAATACGGCGGGAAGTGATAAATGAAAAACGGGATTTCCTTGGACAGGCCCTCCATCCTCAGAAATCGCTCGCTGCGCAGCACATCGTAAACGCGCTTCTCCTCGTCCACGAGGTCGCGCTGGTTTGTTCTCATGGCTGCACCTCATTATCGGACTGCGTGATCGGCATCGTTGTCGGAAAGAAGCGCAGGTCAGTCGGATCCCGGCGAGCAAGGATCTCGGCAACACGGGAGGAAAGCACCGTGGGGACGATGTCTCCGTACGATGTTCGAAGTCCTGCCTCGCAGAGCATCCTGAATAAAGTCTGGCGAAGCTTCTGGGCGGTTGAGGGTTTCAGTTCATCGAGCTCAGGGTGCCACAGACTTTTGCCGGTCAGGAATCGCTCGAAGTCATCAATACGCAGCGTGGGAGTCATCAGCAGGAAGCGCTCACGAAGGACCTCTTCAGCGAAGTCTCCGATGAAGTCGTAGCGTCGGCAGGCTGCCACCCACATAAGATGGCGCAGCTCTGTATGGCTTGCCTGCGCGAGCAGTTCAAGCTCGCTGTCGCTGAGCACAGACATCCGCTGAATGGTCTCGCGGGTGATCCGAGTACTCGAGGATAAGGTGCGGGCTTGCAGCAGGTTCATCTCGATGACCTGGGCGCGGGTCGCAATCCAGTCACGGGAGGCCAGATAGATGCCGGCAACCATCTCGCCTTCGCGTGCCAAGAGGCCGCCGCTGGTGAACGACAACGCGTAACGCGCTCGCTGGTTATCGGTCACAGACAAGCAGCCTCCTTTCCGGTTTTCGGGCAATCGATCAGGATATAGCACGCCATCGACAAACGCTGGCGGCAGAGTCTAGTTCGATGCTTCCACCGGGTGAGGGCTTCGGAAGCGGGCCGCTTCGTCACGTCACCACCTCGGCAGCTTAAAACTTTCAGGGCATACTTCCTTGCGTGCGCACATGCCTTTTCGGCGATCCCGGCGGAGCCGGTGTTCTGGTTCCCCTTTAGGTGGGCAGCGATGTCTTCAGCGGACAGCCACGGATCAGCCACCTAAGTCTTCCCCCCATTCCGCCCGGCGGGCCACGACTCCCGATGATACCGGAAAGGCTCTGTTACGACCGGCTTATCGGCCTCGCAGTCTATGCGAAGGGACCGAACCTGGATGTTGGTCCAATCCCGCGTGCGTACGAACGGCCGGCCCCTAGCAATGGCTGGGCACAATGCCGTGAAATCACGCCGAATTTGTAGCAACCGCGGCATGCAGAGCAACTTCGGCAAACCTACTCGCCAGCCTAGAGGTTCACGCGTTCCATGGAGACGGCTCTGCGGGCACTGCCAGAGCCCAGTTTCCATAATGGCACCTTCTGCGACCGTTGGCAGTTACCGTAACGCCACAAACAATTTCTTGAGAAGTTCCATCGGTCGGCGCCATTACGCTCATTCAAGGGAGCCGTTCCCCAACGAACCATAAGGAGCGAACTTGCCAGGAAAGACGAGAGGCAGGCCGCTGAAGGGAAATCGCACGGCATCGCAGCCTTCACGCCAGAAGAAGTTAGAACAACGTGCCGGTGCCGTCACGCTTGGAGCGAACCACATCGAGATTTGCATCGTAAAGCCAATAGCGGTTGCCATCGCGCTCTTGTCGGCCAGCGACTTCTACCTCTTCTTCATGAGCTATCGCCGCCGCGGCCACCTCAAATGCCTGATCTTCAAGTCGAATTTGGATCGTAGAAGCATCACTACCTGACGTCACCTTCAGACGCACGACGCCCATCTCGCCTCGCCTCGGACGAGAAACCAATGACAGGCGTCCCACCACGGTGACATACTCAGCCGGTTGTAAACTCGCCAGTGTATGGCCCGCTCGTTCCAGCACGGGAGCCGCCGAGCCTTCGAATGCCAGACGAGTAGTGGCCGGAACAGATTGACTTGTAACGACTTCGCCGCTCCATTCAATCGTTACATCCGCACCATCAGAATCGACGACCATAAGGCGAACTGCTTCAACCATCTCTCTGGAGACGCCCAGGCTGACGCCCCTTTCAAAGCCGCTCATGGAATTTGTAGCTTTATAGTGCTCCAAAGCCTCAATAGTTGATTCGAGGCCGCCCACAACGCTTTCAACGATCTCCCTGCCCGTGTATGTTCCTAAACCAGCAATAGACGCGGCATCAATTTTTGGAGCTTTGTCTGGGAATGTCTCATGCGGCGGGGCGAACGCTGTAACCACGTAACTTCCGATTTCCGTTTGTCCCATGAGAACAGAATCCAAAAATCTATGAGCAAATCGCCCATTGGTTTGGCCATAGTAAGCGCGACGAGAAAGACGCGTCTTCGCGCCAGCTAATAGAATATTCTCGGCGGCACCAATCAAACTTTTCCCCGCAGCCCAAGCCACAGCGCCTCCAACAGTCGACACATTCTTCCGGAATTTCAACTCATCTCCGGGGCTTCGCTCAAGTAAAAGTTCTTTTGCCATCAATGCTCCGGCCTCGGGGCTGGTGGCTTCAACACGCAGAAGCAATTCACCTAGGAGCTCGTCATAGTCCGCCCAAGAGGGAGCGAGGGGCAATATGACGCTCTGAAACTCCACATCGGATCGGCCACTCCTGTAACGGTAGCGGTCATAGAGCCCCTCGCGCCCACCAGTCAGCTCCCACCCGTGGCGCGTCAGGAATGCGGCGATTCGACGAGGATCTTGGCCTTTCAAGTCCTCCAACTGAGGTCGCTTGAAATCCATATCAGGCCCTCACTCCTGAGCCGACGCGCTGCATAATGCCGCACAAGGCCGCCGCATCGAATACGTTCGCAGTTGGTATGTGAACCGTTGTTTTCCCGCTGGCCGCTAAGGTGTGCTGCTCGCCAGCGAGGTTGACCCAGTAGCAGCAGTGGTTAATAGTCAGGTTATCTGTCCCCACGTCGATCCAATCGTCCCATGACGTTGGCACTAACATCACCACAAGAATGCGCGGTATGAGGACCGGCGAGGCCTCCAACTTCAAGAGGTGGTCGTTTTCAACTCTGAATGAAAAGTGATCACCCGAGGGGTTAGGGGCTACCGTGGAAGTACTTTTAAGTGAAATCTTAATGCTGGCTTCGGGATCTAACGCGTGCTGCGTCGATTCGTGATTGACGGTCCAATCAATCCCCCGGTCCGGGAACGGCGCCCCCAAGCTGCATCCCGCCGCGGCGACGACGCTGTGTAGATATCCGATTTGTAGCAACTCCATGGCGGAAGTCTGCGGCAGGTCGCCCCTCACTATTTGGGCCAATCCAGCCATCATTCCCCAATCGGTCACTCGGTAATCACAGGAGCTTACCAACCAAAGGGCGGAACCAAGGCCGGCCACCGGAATGCCCGTCATACTTACCCATGGTTCGTGATGGACAGAATGTTTCTCATGGCGACCATGATTACAGGACCCACCGACAGGGAACTTTATGACGACTGTCATACCCCGGGCTTCGCCAGACTACTGCGCGACCATGGCGGCGACGGCAAAAACGTCGGCCGGCATCGGCCGATGTAGCTTCCACGTGATCGCAATCGGCCTCTCGCCCGAGTGCTGCACGTAGTCCACTTGGCCGAGGCAGGTGTACGGAACAGCCAAAACGGTCTCGTCCTCCGCGGTGTCCCTCGTGAAGATCAGAACGCGCGAACCATGCGAAGTCGGGTCCAGGTACCGACGGCCAGTTGGGCTGTTTGGTGACGTTGCATTCTGGGATTCCCAGTGGAACAGCTCGGGGCTGATGGCGTAGTCCTTGTACATCGTGGTCGCCGAGTGCTTCTTGTCGTCCTTGTTCAGGGTGACAAAGAAGGCATCTGTGGAAGTTGCAGGACACCATGCAACGCCCTCGCGGTGCTGCACGTTCTTTCCCTGCTCCAGAGAGCCGTACTGCAGCGCCGCCAGCACCTCCTCGCGCCGGTACGTGGCATGCGACAGCAGCGGGATGTGCTGCATCCCAGCGCCAAGACTCTTCGCTGCATGTTTCGACGCCGTCACTCCCAGCTTCACCACCTGGCGGATCTCGCGGCACACAAACTGATAGCCGCGCAGGCGGTCCAGGCCGTCGTCGTACGTTTTGAATCCTCCGCCGTCATCCCACAGCGTGTAAAAAAGCATCCGTGCAAAAGCCTGCTCGCGCATGCCAAGCTCCGCATAACGGGGAGCGTCGGGAGCGACCAGCATGGAATAGGCGGCAGCACGTTCCGGATCGTCCACGTGAATCAGCGCGGCCATGCGGCCCAGTAGCTTCTTTTCCTTCGCGTCCGACAGCTCCTCGAGCTTCCCCCGCAGCGCGGACTCCAGAGGTGAGAGCCCCTCGATCAGTCCTGCCTGCCGGAGGTAGCCGGTCCACGAGTCCTTGGTGGAGCGGTAGATCGTCTTCACGTCATTCCCCGACCGCTCCAGATAGGCCTCCAGCTCGGTCTCGGCGTACGACGCGATGTCCCAGACCAGCTGTGCCCGGTTTAACCGGAGCTGTGCCTTGGTATTGTCCAGCACCACCTTCTGCGCCACCCGGTCCAGCACGATCTGGGAACCGGACGGCAGATACGGGAACTCCTCCTCGACAGCCTTCTCCAGCTCCTTGCGTCCATAGCCCGTCAGCACCCGGTAGCGCAGATCAATGCGGAACTCACGGCGCTGCTGTCCGATGAAGTCCAGGACCGTCAGCACCGCTTTGCCCTCGGCACGGCGCAGCCCGCGGCCCAGCTGCTGGAGGAAGACGGTGGCGCTCTGCGTGGGCCGGAGCAGCAGAATAGTGTCCACCTGCGGCAGGTCCAGGCCTTCATTGAAAAGGTCGACGGCGAAGATGCAGTTGATCTCCCGCTTGCCCAGGCGCCGCAGGGCTTCCTCGCGGTCAGCATTGTCAGTGGTGCCGTCGACGGCGACGGAGGCAATGCCGACCCGGTTGAACACCTCGGCCACATAGCGGGCGTGCTGTACGGAGACGCAGAAGCCGATGGCCCGCATCTGGTCGGTGCTAGTCACCTTGTCCCTGAGTTCGCGGATCACCTTGGCCGCGCGGGCGTCATTGGCCATATAGAGTGCACTCACCTGGATGGCGTCGTAGTTACCGCGCTTCCACTCCAATCCTCAGTCCTTTTTGAACACGCTTGTTAGGCCCGGATTACGGGGCCTATTTTTTGGGCGGTAGCAGCACTAACTTGTTCAACTCGTCCACCCTCACATAGAGCGAGTTCTGCACATTGGTAGTCAGGCGGCCCTCAGCAAGCACGTCCCAGTCCCTCAATTCCATCCAGTCAGTGATCTTGAAGGCCGCTCTAAGCGGTTCGATGTCCTTGGGCCGGACCATGACCGACATTCCGGCGCCGCTAAGGAAAAGACTCCCAGTCTCCTGCGCATACTGAATCGTGCCCCAGTAGGCCCTGAGTGCCGAATGCTGCTCTCCCTGGAGATTGGCGGCATCAGCATGGGTAGCTGCGCTGAAATGGCGAAAATAGTCCGTGGCCGGCACTCTGCCACGGCCGGTAACCTGCAGCCATAGGTTTGGGTCAGGGAAGCTAGGCACGCTGCGCAAACTACTAAGGCTGGCGCGCAGCCCTGTACTGGCCTGATTGTTGGCAGGCCCACCGCCAGGAACGTACTGGGTGGCCGTATTGCCCGAGGGCGCCCCACTGCCGGGGGCAGCCGAAGCAGTGCCCGCATAACCAAGCGGCCGAGGTAGTGCATAAGTGATCGCCAGAACCTCGCCCGTATTCATGACTCCTTGTTGCTGCTGAACGTTGCCGGCGCTTTTGATGCTGCTGTTCGATCCTGCCGCCGCCCCGCAAGCATCCTCGGTGTGGGGCGTCTTTTTGCTGATTTTGAAGTGCGCTGCACGTCCCTGAGCCCCCAAGGCGCCGCGCACAAAATAGACCGGGGTGAGGCAAGATCCGCACCAGAAGCCCTCAGCCCTTCGCTGATCCAGCCAGGCCGAGCCATTCGCTTCGTAGTCCTTGAAAACGTCAGACGCTTCCACAGTCACTTCGTTTCGATCTATTGCGTCGTGCACTTCCGCCACCCCTTTGATTCCTCCAGTACCTAGGAGACTACAGCGGCTAGGGCTGCTGTTTTGCTGCCCATCAGCGAGGGCGGTCGGAGCAGACGCCGAAGGGACTACTTGACTCGCGCTGTGATCATTACAGGCACCGTTGCCACGACTGGAGGCGGCTGTGAATTCCTCTCCGCGGAGGGCGATAATTACGAGGAAGCACTGGAGAACGTGCGCGCAATCCTAACCGAGGACCAGAAGCTGATAGTCATCCATACAGACTGGCCTTATCCAGAAATCGTGGTCTGAAACAGGCTTGTGAGGGGTCGGCCAACGGAGACGCTTTCAAACTACTGCGGCAGTCGTGCTGGGGGTCGCAGAACATCAAAGCGCCAAACTTAAGTAAGGAACGCCCGGTGACCCTCTTCGGTTGGCGAACTCTCAGCCCGCCGGTCTGAGATGATTTTGCAATGCAGCGCGTGGATACCGAGAGCATCGCGGCTCTTTATGCAACTAATCATCCCGGATGGGCGACAGGAACTGCGAGCCAGTTCCATTTTGGAATCGAGCAGATCACACTTAAAGGCGGCGATGTCATTCGGCCGCAGGCCTCCGGGGTCACAGTCATCGTTGGCGCGAACAACGCCGGTAAGTCGACTATCTTGCGCGAGCTTCATCAATGGATTGGACACCACCCTTCACAGCCTCGCCCCCGATGATTTCCGTGGATTCTGTCTTTCTGACCGCGCAGGGCAACGACGCTGACATGATTGCGTGGATTGGCTCCGGCACTCCCTTCGTCACTAACGGCACGAGCATGGGTTTCTCGCGTAACGGTGGCCTCCATGACCCTAATACCCTGGCCTATTTGTGGAGCCAACCCCAACATGGTGTTGGGGAGCTCGCCTCCTTCTTCACGTTCTACGGCAATGCTGCCGGGAGGTTCTCGGTCGGGGGATCCGCGGAGATGCGTGAAGCGGGCGATGACCCCGCGGTCCACCCCATCCACACCCTGCAAGATTCTCGCGAGCTGCGCGACCGGATCAATGGGACTTCCCTATCGGCGTTTGGAAAGCCCCTCACCCTCGACACGCTTGGGCGAACCGTGCGACTGCGCGTAGGAGAAGTTGACTCTCCCGCGCCCCCGATTGATGACATTCCGCCTGCATACCGCGCAGCAATGGCTGCGCTGAGTCCGCTCGATGAACAAGGCGACGGGATGCGCGGGTTTTTCGGTCAAGTACTACCCGTCATCGCCGCTACATACCCCGTCATCATCCTCGATGAGCCGGAAGCTTTCCTACATCCGCCCCAGGCGCATGCTCTTGGCGCCGAACTCGGCGCACTCGCAGTTGAGCGAGGTGTGCAAATTCTCATTGCCACTCATGATCGCAGTCTTCTAACTGGCTTGCTTGATTCCGGTGTACAAGTGTCGGTCGTTCGGGCAAGTAGAGGTGAGGGCCATACACACGCTCATCAGCTGGACTCGGACCGCCTACAGGAGCTCTGGCACGACCCCGTCTTGAAGTACACAAACGTGCTCGATGGATTGTTCCATCGCGTCGTCATGCTGGCGGAAGCGGAAGGTGACTGCGCCTACCTCAACGCCAGCCTCGATCATCTTCAACAGACTGCGGACGGCTTGCCTCGAAACGAAGTGCTTTTCGTCCCAACGGGCGGCAAGGATGCAATGTGGAAGGTTGCCAACACTCTGCGTGCGGTGGCTGTTCCGGTTGTGGCAGCGCCCGATCTGGACCTGGTAAACAACGAGGCAACGCTGAGCCGCCTGGTCACCGCAATGGGCGGGGAATGGGACGAGGCCTACAAAGTCCTATGGAATCGGGCGACTGCTGCACAGCGAGCCCCGCGAGAATCTGTCAACGTCGGCCACGTTCTCGACGCCATTACAGCGCTATTTGATGACCGCCGTGACGAGCCGTTTTCTGCGGCAACTCGTGAAGAACTCTTTGCGCAGGCTCGCAGTCGTGAATCTCCCTGGGCAGAGGTCAAGACCTATGGCGTCGAGGCGTTTCGGGGGGAGGCGCGGGCGGCGCTCCTCGAGTTGTTGGCGCGCCTCGAATCCCTTGGCATCGTTCTGGTGCGCGAAGGAGAACTGGAGCGACTAGCCCCCGAGGTCGCGGCGAGGAAAGGTCCGGGCTGGCTTCAAGAGGCGCTCTCGGTAGAGGCACCAGGCAACGAGCGCACCCAAAAGCATCTCCAACGGCTTCTGGATGCGAGTGCGACGGTCCTAGGGATCGAGTGAAAGTGGCCTTGAGATAAGGGGATGCTCTCTGTTGGCCGCGACGAAGTCCCGCAGAAGGATCCTCCAGCGGACGCTCCCGAAAAATGCGTTGCGCGAGGTTCCCGCTTTGTGCCGACGCTGGCGTACTCGCCGTTCAATTCCTAAGTCTGTCGTTCGTTGTCCCACGTTGAGGGTCGCCCGCTTGTCATGCCGCTGAAGTCGACGACCCTCCGGTTCTTGCCGCATACAAGATGGATCTTGGCCTGATTCGAGTCAGACAAGAGCTTGGTAGCTTTCCCTCAGGGCGCTTTGTTCCGGGTAGTGGTCTAACTGGACATTCTCAAGGCAGAGAGGCGCGTCCAGCCAAAGCCGCACGCGCCCTTCGTTTTCCCTGAACCTCCACGAACAGGTTCACAGCATCTTGGTCAGTCGACGAGTACCGGCTGCTTGTCACGGTCCGACGCCTCGTTCACGGGCGCACCCTTTGTAGACCGCCGACTCAACCAGCACCCGACAGCGAGAACCGCCACGAGTCCGAAAGTACTCAGGAGCTGCGGCCGGGAATCCTCGCCGATGAAGCCAACGGTAAAGATGGCCGCAAGGATGACCAACCCAACAACAGTCAGCCACGGGAACCCGGGCATCCGAAGGGGCAGCTCCGTTCCGTCGCGGTCGGCGCGGAGGCGCAGCGCGAGCTGGGCCAGGAGCGCAGATGTCCACACCAGCAGGCACGTCGAACCCACGATGTTGAGCAGGACGCCAAGGACCACCTCGGGGAACATCAGCTCCAGCACCACCGTGACAACACCGAAGGCAACGCTGGCCAAGACAGCGATAACGGGAACCCGCGCCTTGGACACGGAAGCAAGCAGGCGCGGCGCTTCTCCCCGCTCCGCGAGAGAGAATGCCATCCGCGAGGCGCCGTAGAGGTTGGCGTTGAGCGCAGACAGCAGAGCTGCGACTGCAACCAGCGTGATGGCGGTGGCCGCACCGGGCATACCGGCGGCGTCCAACACGGCAGCGAACGGGCTCTTCAGCCCCGCCGAGCCTACGGGAACCACTGCCGCGATGACGAAGATGGCGCCGATGTAGAACACCAGGATGCGCCACAGCACGGTCCGGACGGCCTTCTTCACGCTGCGGGCCGGTTCTGCGGTCTCGGCTGCCGCCACGGACACAATCTCGGTGCCGCCGAACGCGAACGCCACCACGAACAGCGCCGTCGCAATCCCGCCGAAGCCGTTGACCGCGAAGCCCTCCCCCGTGAATTTGGACAGGCCCGGCGACTGAACGCCCGGAATCAAGCCAAAGAGCAGCGCAAAGCCCACCAGCAGGAACCCAACGATCGCCGCCACCTTGAGCAGGGCGAACCAGAACTCGAACTCGCCGAAGTTCTTCACACTGGTCAGGTTCACGGCGGTGAGCACCACGATGAACACCAGGGCCATCAGCCACACCGGCAGCGCCGGGAAGATCGTGGCCAGCAGGCCAGCCGCGCCCAGCGCTTCGGCAGCGATGACCACCACCAGCTGGATCCACCAGAGCCAGCCCACTGTCGCCCCGGCCACCGGCCCGTAGGCCTTGGCGGTGTAGACGGAGAAGGCGCCGCTGTCCGGGTTGGCGGCGGCCATTTCGCCGAGGGCCCACATCACCAGGATGATCAGCGTGCCGGCCACGAGGTAAGAGATCAGCACCGCCGGGCCGGCGGCCTGGATGCCCGCACCGGAGCCGATGAACAGGCCGGCGCCGATGGCGCTGCCCAGCCCCATCATGGTGAGCTGGCGGGGTTTGAGGGCTGCGCCGAGTGGGCGCGCAGACGTCGTTGTCTGTTGTTCCATGGAAATTCCTCTGGTTGTAGTGGAACGGATTGGAGAGAAGTCAGAAAGGTGTCAGGCCGCGTGGGCTGCGAGGAGCCGGAGCACGCGGTTGTTGGAGGCGGGGTCGGCAACGGTGATCCGGACGCCGTCGCCCTGGTACGCCCGGACCATGATGCCCGCGCCGTTGAAGGCGTCCACCAGCGTCGCCAGACGTTCGGCGTCGGCGCGGATCCACAGGAAGTTGCCCTGGCTCGGCTGCAGCGTCCAGCCCTGCGCCTGGAGCTCGGCGGCCATCCGGGAGCGCTCCTCCTTCACTAGGAAGACCCGCGCCTCCATCTCCTCCCCCGCGTCCAGCGACGCGATGGCCGCTTTCTGGGCGAGCGCGCTCACGGCGAACGGCAGGGCGGTGCGGCGCAGACCTTCGGCGATGGCCGCCGTCGTAATCGCGTACCCGACGCGCAGGCCGGCGAGCCCGTAGGCCTTGGAGAAGGTGCGCAGGATGCAGACGTTCGGGTACCGGCGGTAGAGCGCCAGGGAATCGGGGCCGCTGCCGGCGTCGGCGTATTCCACGTAGGCCTCGTCGATCACCACCAGGACGTCGGAGCGGACGGACTGCAGGAAGGCCTCGAGGCGTCCGTGGCTGATCGGCACGCCGGTGGGGTTGTTGGGTGTGCAGAGCAGGATCACCTTGGTGCGGCCGGTGACGGCGGCGGCCATGGCGTCGAGGTCGTGGCCCTCGGCGCCGTCCAGCGGGACGCAGACCGGCCGGGCCCCTGCCAGCTCCACCAGGATGGGGTACGCCTCGAAGGAGCGCCACGCGAACACCACCTCGTCCCCGGCGTCGCACAGTCCGGTGATGATCTGCTGCAGGACGCCCACGCTGCCCGGCCCCACCGCAACCTCCTCGGCGGTGACGCCCAGGTGCCGCGCGAGCCGTTCGCGGAGTTCGACGGCAGCCATGTCCGGGTAGCGGTTCATCCTGCCGGCTGCTTCGGCCACCGCAGCGGTGGCAGCGGGCAGCGGCTCGTAGTGGCTTTCGTTGCTGGCGAGGGCGGCGATGTCCGCACCAAGGCTGCGGTGCCCCGGGACGTAGGCCGGAAGTCCGGTGACGGCGCTACGGAGGGCGGGCAGCGCCGTGGCGGGTTCGGCCAGGAGTTGATCTGGAGTCATGAAGACCGATCATGGAAGTGACCCGGGCCACAATGCAAGGTACGCTTCCGTGCTTGGGACTTCTGCTCAACTTCTAGTAGCTCTGGTGAAAATATGACCATCGCGACCTCTCGCACCCTCGATTCGCTCGACGGCAGGATCATCCTTGCCCTGGACAAGGACCCCGAAGCCAGCGCTCTGGCACTCTCCCGGACACTCGGCGTCGCCCGCAACACCGTCCACGCCCGGCTGGCGCGGCTGGAGCGCAGCGGCGCGCTCCGCTCCTTCAGCCGCAGGCTGGACCCGGCTGCGCTGGGCTACGAACTGATGGCGTTCCTCTCGCTGTCCATCAGCCAGACCCGGACCGGCTCGGTGGAGAACGGGCTCGCCGCCATCCCGGAGGTCATCGAGGTCCACGCCACCACCGGCGACGCGGACCTCATGGCCAAGGTGGTGGCCCGCGGCACCACCGACCTCTACCGGATCACCAACCAGATCCTGGAGATCGACGGGATCCAGCGGACCAGCACGGCCATCTCCATCCTCGAACTCATGCCGCCCCGGTACGACGGGCTCATCAGTCGGCTGTCCAAAGAGGAACCGCGCCCTTCGGACTGATTCCTGGTCATATGCGCCACAAGTGGGCCCAGAGTAGATCGCCGTGTTAATGGCCGCCGCCGAGGTCCGCGTCCACGAGCTGGCCAGCAAAGCTTTCAGCCCCCGGTCTTTTGCATCTTCGCACGGCTCCCGCTGGGTAAGGCTGAACCACGGCCCACCCGACGTACTCAGCTGAACCGCGGTGCCACGCTGCCCTCGTTACCGCCTCTATGTGTGCTGGCTGGCCCTGAACACCCGGGCCAGCACACATACAGTTACTTGTTTTGGTCGTACGCTGCCAATGCCGCGTCGAGTTTAGCTTGCTCGTGGAGCCTGCAGTCACATTCTGCTTTTTCTGGGTCCGCAACGTGCTTGTTGGCGTCACTGACCAATTTCGCAAAACACCTGGCTCCCAAGTCGAACACGACATCTTTGACTTTGGGCAAGATCTCTTTGTAGTTGGGCATCATGCTCACTCCTTGATTCGGTCCGAATGGGTTGGTCAAGGAAGCCTAGCGCCTGACTGGCATTTGCAGCCGCTCCAAGCCCCGATGCCCTCGGTATTCTCGTATCGGCCGCAGTTGTCGTGCCGCTACTTCTGTGCCTCGCGGCTCTAACACCCCGATCCGACCGGGGCGTTCGGTGAAGACCACAGCCACGCAAGGACGGACACAGCAGCTCCTTCAGGTCACGGCCGTCGAACTTCTGTATATCCTCGAGCCTTGGACCGGACAATCTGGCTGTACGCGAGTCCTCCATTACCCGATAGCCGGGGGCACATCCTGTGCGCATCGAAATAGCCGCTGTAGATCCGGCTGCGGCCTCAACGATCCCTTCAATGACCGCATGGACACCCCCTCAGTAGTAGGCCGCATCCGAGCTGGCCTCATAAGTGATGATGCGTCGCACAGGTGGTCTTTTTGTCAGGTCTTCTCTTCAGCGCTGCCAAAAGTCCCAACCAAATTTCTGCTTGTTGCCGATACTGAGTCCTCCGTCACAGTATTCCTGCATGACTTCATTTACCGTCTCCGGCCGCGTGGCACAGGTTCTCAGCAGCTATGTCAGCGACGTCTTCGGCGTCATGGGCAACGGCAACGCCTACTTCCTGGACGCCGCGGAGCAGCAGGGCCTGCGCTTCACGCCCGTGCGGCACGAGGGCGCCGCCATCGCCGCGGCCGACGCCTACTACCGCGCCTCGGGACGGCTCGCCGCGGGCACCACCACCTACGGCCCCGGCTACACCAACGCGCTCACCGCCCTCGCCGAGGCGGTCCAGGCGCAAATCCCTGTGGTGCTGGTCACCGGCGACGCCCCCACCAGCGGCCCCCGGCCCTGGGACGTGGACCAGGCCGCCATCGCCGCCGGCCTCGGCGCGGCCACCTTCACCGTCACCCGCGACGCCGCGGGCGCCGTCACCCTCCAGGCGGTGGAGTACGCACTCACCCGGCGCACCGCCGTCGTGCTCGCCATCCCCTACGACCTCGCCGCCCTGGAGGCTGCGGACGAGGACCTTGCGGAGCCGTCCGCTTTGAAGGTGACGGACGACGGCGGCACGGACCTTGCGCGGGTGGCCCGCCTGCTCGCCGGTGCCAGGCGGCCGCTGATCTTGGCCGGCCGGGGTGCGCACCTCGCCGGGGCCGGACCGGAGCTCCGCGAACTTGCCGACGGGCTAGGCGCACTGACCGCCGGAACCGCCCTGGCGCTCAACCTCCTCAATGGCGAGGGGTACCTGGGTGTGGCCGGCGGTTTCGGCACCGACACCGCGGCCGGGCTCATGGGCGAGGCCGACGTGGTCCTGGTGGCCGGGGCGAGCCTGAGCCCGTTCACCATGCGGTTCGGGCACCTGCTCGGTCCGGATGCGACCGTCATCCAGATCGATACCGCGGTAGAGCCGACGAATCCGCGGGTGGATGTGTTTATTCAGGCGGACGTGAAAGTTGCTGCTTCGCGGCTGTTGTCTTTGGTTGATGGCGAAGCTGCTGTCAGTGCGTGGCGCGCTGAGGCATTGCGGCGTCTGGCTGGTGGGCCGGGGCATGCTGCAGGATCAGTTGAGACTGTGGACGGCCGGCTGGACCCCCGCACCCTCGCCACCGCGCTGGATGCCGTGCTGCCTGAGCGCCGCACGGTGGTGCAGGACGGCGGGCACTTCATCGGGTGGGCGCCCATGTACTGGAACATCCCGCGGCCGCAGGACCTGGTGATGGTGGGGACGGCGTTCCAGTCCATCGGGCTGGGACTTGCGAGCGCCGTCGGGGCAGCCCGTGGCGTGGAGGACGGCCGGACCCTGGTGCTGGCCTCGGGCGACGGCGGCTTCCTGATGGGCCTGTCCGACCTCGAGTCGCTGATCGGCGCCGCCCGCAGCGCGATCGTGGTGGTCTACAACGACGCCGCGTACGGGGCTGAGGTCCACCAGTACGGGTCGCAGGGCCTGACCGAGAAGCCGATGCTGATCCCGGAGGTGGACTTCAGCGGTGTTGCCCGGGCCCTGGGTGCCGAGGCTGCTGTCATCCGCTCTCTCGAAGACCTGTCAGCTCTGCGGGATTGGATCGAGGCTGGCGCCAGGGGGACCTTCGTTGCCGACTGCCGGATCACGTCCTCTGTCCGGGCGCCGTGGCTGACCGAGTGGATGGCCGCGACACAGGCTGCAAAGGCGGCACTCGCGGGGTAGCTGCAGGGCCGCCAACTTATCCTAGCGCCGGGCTTTCGCTGCCGGGTCGGGACGTGTCCGTCGACGAGCAACAACTCCTGACGGCGGCCCTACCTAACACCGGCGATCGTCAGCCAGTCACACCTGAGAGGTGTCCACTAGCTCGGCGCCCTATTCGTCGAAGATGGCCTCCCCTGCCCTTATATCCGTCCTAAGAAACTCGGAGAGAATCAGAGTAGAAGGCGTGTTCCCCGGCTTCGTCCTGCCAATAGATCAACGTCGGCGTCTGGCTGCTGCCCTTCGGACTCTCTAGTGCGGCAAGAGTCTCTTGTGCGGATTGGATAAGGGAATCAAACCCTTCCATGATTGCCCGTTCGCTCTCCAATGTGGACACGTAGGCAGTCCGCATAGTTGTGAGTTTCCTTTCGTCGGCGGCACCGCCGCCTATGAACTCTGGAAGTAACCGTTGAAAGGAATTCATATCCTTTAGCTGCGACTCTCGCACGGAAATAGCTTCCCGGAGGGTTTCAGAACGACGTAGCAACCCCTGCCAAAACTTCGTGTCGTCGCGGATCTTTTCTTTTAGGTGCTGCACCGACGCGTCAACAGACTTCGGGTTCTCTTGCATATCCACACACAGCCGCAGATAAGAGATTCGCAGACCGAGGAAGGACGCCAGCATGGCGCCATGGGCGTCATAGTTTGCTCGATTGACGTCTGCAATGTCATCGATCTCCGTGACATCATGAGTGCCGACGAGGTACCTGAAGCGTTCAGCTAGTCTTCGGACGTCGCGTTCCGAAAGCGCCAGCCGAACCAACATGTCCTGGGAAAAGGAGCCCGCATGTTCGTACTGCTGGTACACCTCGTCCACAACGTTGGAGGCGGTCAACAACTCACCGGTATATGTCGCTTCAGCCCTGGCAATGGCTCTATCCAAGGTCCTCTTAATTGTTTCCAGTTTCCGGTCTACCTGCTGAAACTGTTGCAACGTAACAGCAGCGGTGAGCGCCTGGACCGCCATCAGTGGACCGACAACGGGCAAAGAACTTGCTACGGGGATGAAAGGCGCATGTCCAACAATGCCGGACACGCCCATAACAGAACTACCGACACCTTGCCCCAGCTTCATGAGCGTCGAGGGATCAGCGGTAGCTAAGTAAAGCGTCGATGACAAGGCGGCCGACAGTCCAGTAGCTCCTGCGGCCGCCGCCCCAACGGCCATTGATAGTGCACCTTGCGTTGATATGGCCTTTGCATCGTCGACGTAGCTTCCCATCCTCAGGTAGCCATTCCGAAGACTATCGACCATCAGCTCACGCAACTGACCTTGAAATTCGAAGATGGCGATCTCCGAATCCCCTGAACTGACTCGGCGTACGGCAACTTCTTCAGGATCAGTCATGTGGGCCTTCGTATCTCTTCAGTCTTTGACGTTACGGGCAACGCTTGCGAACACGTGCACAAGAATCAGCTCCCACTTATCTATCATGACCGTAGGCTCTTCTAGTTCATGTACAGAGTCGACATAGCAACGCCGATTCTCAAGGAAGAGGAAAATGTGGGTTTCCTGACGCCAATGTATGAGCTGGGCCAATACCTGTCATGGACGCGGTCCGGGGACATTCAGCTGCCCGACTTTCAACGGGGCTACAAGTGGGAAGACGAAAGGATTCGCCAGCTTCTTGTAACCGTGCTCCGTGGCCACCCCTTAGGGGCAGTAATGCTTTTGAAAAGTGGAAATGCGCAAGTCCGCTTCAAGCCTCGCGCCATCGAAGGCGTAGATCTGAGCCCACAGCGTGAAGCAAAGTTCCTATTGCTGGATGGGCAGCAAAGACTTACGTCCTTGACTCAGGCCCTGAGTGGAGACGGAGCAGTTGCCACCAAGGACTCTCGCGGGAAGCTACTAAATCGACGGTACCTAGTGCAGATGGAAACTGCGCTGGCCGACCCGAGTAGGGTCGATGAAGCAGTCATCTCCATACCGTCTGACGGGTTGATTCGCGCCAACTTTGGCAAAGACGTTGTACTCGATCTCAGCAATCACGACCATCAGCGCGAGCACGGCTACTTTCCTTTGCACCTTCTTTACGGCGATTTCATGAGTTGGATCCTCGACTTGGACGACCGAACCCTCGGCAAAGAGTTTCATGAGCGGTACATCAAGCCTGCTGCCACGTATGACATCCCCGCGATAGTACTTGATGAAGACACCGACAAGGCTGCGGTGGCGACAGTATTTGAAAAGGTGAACATCGGCGGCCTACCTCTGAACGTTTTTGAGCTGCTTACCGCCGTCTTCGCTGGGGATGCTTCCTATTATCAGGAAACCGGTCAAGATTTCCGTTTGAACGACGACTGGAAAGAAACCCAGCATCGATGGGTTCCCTATCCGGTCCTAGCAGCTGTCGAGAACACTGACTTCCTGCAGGCAGTCACAATGCTCTCCACCCGCAAGCGCAATCTCAGCGACTCCTCCGCGCGTCCGCCAGCAATTTCTGCGAAACGTGAGGATGTTCTGAAGCTCACTTTGTCCGACTATTTGGAATGGCGCGATCCCCTTCGAGAAGCTTTCATTTGGGCGTCCACGTTCCTGGCGGACTTGAACATTTTCACCAAAAGGGACGTTCCCTATCAAAAGCAGCTAGTTCCACTGGCCGCCATAAGGGTGGCACTAGGCAAGAATGCAGACCTTATCAGTGTTCGGGAGCGTCTGGTGCGGTGGTACTGGTGCGGAGTTTTGGGCGAGCTGTATGGTTCGGCCATAGAAACCCGGTTTGTCCGCGACATCGAGATGGTGCCATCTTGGGCCTTGGACGATAACGAGCCGACACCACGAACGGTGCAAGATTCTTCATTTAGCGAATCACGCCTACACTCCCTTCGAACTAGGAACGCTGCAGCGTACAAGGGCATCGCCGCACTCATTCTGGCGCGCGGAGCCAGGGACTGGATGGAAGACAAGGCGTTGGACAAAATCCAGTACATCGATTCCGCAGTCGACATACACCATGTCTTCCCTCAGAAGTGGTGCTTTGACCAAGGTATAGATGACGAGCGACGGGAAAGCATCGTAAATAAGACGACGATCAGTGCGCGGACCAATCGCGTCATAGGCGGGGTTGCACCGTCTTCGTATCTCACTGTGGTGGAGTCGAGGGCAAAAATCGATGCCAAAAGGCTTGACGAGATACTGGAAACTCACTTGATTCCCGCGGCGAACCTGCGGTCTGACCATTTCTCATCTTTCTTCGCTGGCCGACGCGAGCGTATCTGCCTGCTGATCGAGGCGGCGACTGGCAAAGCAGTTCAACGTGACGTCGATGAAGGCTTTGCGCAGGAGGATTCCGTCCAGTTTGAATTAGACGAATTCGAAGCTGAACCGATGTACGAGTCCGCAGATTCTGAATAGATGTTCCATACCCATGCTCACAATCCGATTTTCAATTAACACCAAGACCCTACCTTTGCTCAAGTTTTCGGCGGCCGGGTCTCAAGACAACCAACGTCGGAGCGTACGCTGAAGCAAAGCATGGATACGCCTTTAAAACGCACAATAGTCTCACTACAGGACGGACTCAGTGATGCCAGAACAAATTCGCAAACACCAAATGCACTATGACCCGCAGGTGAAAGGGGTCTGAAGCGGATTCGGCAGCGATCTGGCCCCGGTCTGCGGCCAGAGCGAACAGATATTGGTCACCAACGTGGCTGAAGCAGTGGACTGCCTGAAGTGCCTGGACATCATGGAACGGTCAGCTAGCTGAATAGGAATGTTGACTGAATGTTGCAAGGTGCGTGCTCCAGGCATTGCAGACTGAATGGAGGTCTGCCTCGATAACCCCTTCGGACCCACCAGCAGGCTCCTGCCCCCTGGCACTGGCGGTGCCCGGCACACTCCTACCAGGCACACGCTGTTCTCGATGGCCCGCGCCGCGATCAGCGCGAACCACTATTCCGTATTGTGTTCGCCCTGCACCCAGGACGAGCACACCAGCAAGACCTGAGCGCCGGCAACCGCTAATGACGTGGGCGGCTCCGGAACCGCAGGTCGCAACAGGTCATCAGCCCGAAGCGCACTCCCCAGTGCTCGAAGGTGGCACACCTGGTCCTCTGGGAGTGCCCCGAGCGGGTGGCAGCCGACATCCTGTGGTTCCTCCGCCCCGTCGGCTGACTGCGAGCGTCTCAGGATGCGCGGCGGAACTCCCCCGGCCGGACCTGGAGATGGAACGGCAGCGGCAGCTGGGTTGGCTTGTCGCCGATCGGCTGGTCGAGCAACTCGTTGATGGAGCTTTGCCCTTCCAGTTCGCCGTTCCGTTTGCTGCCCATGTACTCGACGTTAACGGCGACGCGGCCGGTCCAAGGCGCAGGACACGCGCGCAGGGCAAGCAGGGCATGGAACCCGGGCGCCGCCGTCGAACACTGCACAGCCCAGGCCGAGGCCCTGACGGCGACCGGGCGCAACGGCCCGTTCACCGCCCGGACAGGTGGCGGCACCCAGACGTTCACGTCACCTGTATTGACTGAGCAAAACCGTCCGAGGGAAACGGTTTCCGCGTCTCCAGGGCGACGAGCCGCTCTCTTCACCACCACACAAAGCAGTAAGGCTCTCATGACAAACGGTATGTCCCGCCGCGGAATATTGAAGACCGGTTCGGTCCTAGGACTCGGCGCTTCGGTTGCGGCGGTCACTCCCGCCAAAGCCCTCTCCCAGCCTTCCAAGAGGACGAAGAAGGGACAGTACTTCTGGCTGAACGGCGACCACCACGTACACACCCTCTTCAGCAACGACGGAAAGTACCGGGTGGTGGACCATGTCCGGCAGGCCATCCGAAACGGCGTCGACTGGCTTGTCCTCACCGATCACGGCAACGTGGCCCACTCCCAGCTCAGCACCGAGCAGATCGTGCCCCTCATCGACGAGGTCCGCAAGGAGTTCGGCGACGACATCCTGATCTACCACGGCCTGGAGTGGAACATTCCCGGGGCCGAGCACGCCACCGTCTTCGTGGCACCTGGCCGTGACGACGTTGCCGTCATGAAGGAAGTCGAAGCGCGCTGGGACGCCCGGGCGAAGGGCACCCGCGACGGGACTGCCGCCAACGAGGCTCTGGCACTGGACGGGATCCGCTTCATGGGTGAGGCCCGCGCCAAGAAGAGGGTAGAAGACATCCTCATGATCCCCAACCACCCATCCCGCCAGGGCATCGACTCACCCCACGAGATCCGGGCCTGGATCCAGGCAGCACCGGATGTGGTGATCGGCATGGAGGGCGCTCCCGGGCACCAGGCCGGCGGGCTGCCGGCGCCGCACGTCGGCAGCCGCGCACGGGGACTTTACGACGGCGGCCCGGGCACCTTCTCCTTCAAGGGGTACCCCACGGAGTCGTACCGCACGTGGGGTGGCTTCGACTGGATGACTGCCACCGTCGGCGGCATGTGGGACAGCCTGCTCGCCGAAGGACAGCTGTTCTCCGTCACGGCCACCTCGGACAGCCACAACGTCTATTTGGACACCACCACGCGCGGCCCGGGCAGCGACTTCGATGCCAAGGGCCGCACAGAGGACCCGGTGTACAGCGGAACAGTGGACCTCACCGAAAACGACTTCTGGCCCGGCTACTACAGCCGCACCCACGTGGGAGCCGAAAAGGTCAGCCACGCCTCCGTGATGCAGGGACTGCGTGAGGGGCGGGTCTGGGTAGACCACGGCTGCCTGATTGATGCAATTGATGTGACCGTGTCGGACAAGGCCAAATCGGTCACGCTCGGCGGGAAGCTTGATGCGAAGCGCGGCAGAAAGGTCACGCTTACGGTTTCAGTCGCGCCGGCGTCGATGCCAAACTTCGCCGGCTTCGTTCCAGAACTGGCCCGCGTTGACGTGATCCTGGGCAAGGTAACCGGTCCGGTAAAGGACGCTGACACCATGACGGCTCCCGATACCCGTGTCATCACGCAACTGCCCATCAAAGACCTGACCCTCCGGGATGGCACGTACACCTGGACCCAGGAAATCGACACCCCTTTCGAAAACTTCTACGTCCGCCTCCGCGGGACGGATGGAAAGAAGTCCCAGCCCGGCTTCCTCGGCGCAGACATCGACCCCGCGGGGCCGGCCATGGATGAGATCGGGAACGCTGATCCCTGGGAAGACCTGTGGTTCTACACCAACCCCGTCTTCGTGGAGATCAGCAAGTAATCCTCGCGTCCGGCAGCTTCGAAATTCGCGAGCATCGGGGTCCGCGCGTGACCCCGGTGCTCGCCAGACAACCGGTCCCTCGGGTCCTGCACTGCGGCGTAGCCTGAACCCATGGACGCCGACATCCAGCATCTCCGGCTCCGCACGGGCATCACCGTGCCGTGCCTCGTCCAGGGAAAGGACGACGACGGTTCCACTCCCCTGCTGCTGCTCCACGCCTGGGGCGAATCCCGCCGGAGCTTCGACCGCCTGATCCCGCTGTTGGCCGGCCGCCGGATCGTAGCGCCGGACCTCCGCGGCCAGGGCGACGCGGACAAACCAGCAGAAGGCTACTCCCTAGCGGCACAGGCCGAGGACACCGCCGCCATCCTGGACGCACTCGGCATGCCCCGCGCCGCCGTCGTCGGCTCCTCCAGCGGCGGCTACGTGGCCCAGCAACTTGCCGTCAACAACCCCGAAAAAGTAGCCGCACTGGTGCTGGTGGGGTCGCCCCTGAGCCTGCAGGGACGGCCCGCCGTTGCCGACGAGGTGGACTCCCTGACCGACCCGCTCGACGAGGCGTGGGTGCGGAACTCGCACACCTGGTTTCCGCTCGTCCACGACGTCCCGGACTGGTACATCGAAGACCGCGTCACCGACGGCCTCAGCATGCCCGCGCACACGTGGAAAAGCATTCTCAACGGGCTATGCGGAGCCACCCCTCCCACCGAATCCGGGACCATCCAGGCGCCCACGCTCATCCTCTGGGGCGGCCAGGACAACCTGCTGCCGCGCACGGACCAAGAGACACTGGCCGCCAGGATCCCGGGCTCGGTACTCAGGACCTACCCCGACGCAGCGCACCTGGTGTTGTGGGAATGTCCGGAACGCGTCGCGGAGGACATCACCGCCTTCCTGCGCACCCTCGGCTGACACGGCACGTAGCCGGACCCCGCCGTCGTACGTCTACCCTCTACTGACCCCCGGACCGGGTTACATAAGCGCTGAGGCAAGCGGCTAACTCACGACAAGATGCTGATGCCCATCGATGAGCTCCCGGACAATGTCCAGATGGCCCGCGTGGACGGACGTCTCAGCGAGCACGCGGAACACCACCTCACGACCCGTGGACATGGGTGGAGCGTCGAAAATGTTGGCCGGAGGCCACCAGCGGGGCGGGGCGTCCAGGTCCACCGCCGCCAGGATCTCTTCGCTTCGCGCGATTTCACGCTTGTAGATGGTGACGGCCTCAGCTCCGGTCATCGGTTCGGACGCCCACCCGTCGTGGAGTGCTGCGATTGCCCTGTCAACGCCGCCGAGCACCGCCGATATCCAGAACATCTCGTCGTCGAAGGCCAGGTGGTTGAGCAGTTGCGTCATTGTCCAGCCGGACGGAACTAAAGCCCGGCGCATCTGATCGTCGCTGACGCCTTCGACTGTTCGAAGAACATGCGTCCGCGCACCCGCCAGCTGGGCAAGCAATGGGGCGTCACTCACGCTGCGTGCCCATATCCGACAAGCCAGTGGAGCCCATGGCGTTCAATGACCTGGCCATCGGAGGCGCCCCCGGTTTCGGGGACGGAGGATCGACTACCGAGCCGTCCACGGAGAGTTTGTCGAACCACTCGTGGCATACCTCCGGTCCGGCGGTTCCCAGCAGCGAGAGCATCACAGGGCGGTGCTCTCTTTGACCCTGTCCACGGTGGCAGCCCACCCTTCCCGGGTACCACCCAGCATGAGCTTTTGTACCTCTTCGATGTCCAGATGCTCGGAGAACTGAACTGTGAGGACGAGCTCCGTCTCCTTTCCTAAATCGTTGAGCTGCACCGTGACAACCGGGGCAGTCAGTTCGTTCTCGCCCTCGAGCTCTGGCCAGCCTCCGGCCGCTCCCCAGCGGAAGACGAGCCGCTCATCAGGAACAATCTCCAGGTAGATCCCACCGGTGGGATAACTGAGTTCCTCGTTGACGATCATCTGCTGCTTCCACGTGCCCCCAACCCGAAGATCCACCTCAATGGGAGTGGCCGGTGTGGGCATGTCAGGGTTATGCAACCAACCAAGATGCCGGGGGTCGGTCCAGGCGGTGAACACAGCATGCCGCGAGGCCGCCAACGTTCGGGTAAGGGTGAAGCTTCGATCCTGAGTTAAGTAGCGGGTCATCTGTCCTCCAGTTCGGTGGGCTCAACAGGGTCCTCGGACTTTGCCGCGAGCTGAGCCTCAAGGCGGTCCAGCCGCGGGCCCAGAAAACCGCGGTACGGGCGCGTCCACTCCTCCACCTGCTGCAACGGAGCAGTTTCAAGCCGGCAGTTCCTCCATTGGGCCGACCGGGATTTGGTGATCAGCCCCGCCTGCTCAAGCACGTTCAGGTGGTGCGACGCGGAGGGCACACTGATCGCGTGCGGAGCGGCCAGTTCGGTCACCGTCGCCTCACCCCGCTGCAGTTGCGTGCGCCAGCAAGGCACGGCGCGTGGGATCCGCCAGCGCAAGGAAAATCGCACTCAGGTCATCCATTTGCGTTCGAGCTTAATTAAGCATCAGCGAAATACAAGACTCCGATGTCTGGTGATTGCCGATCTGCTATCTGCGCCACATGTCGGCCGGATCCGGAATACCGGGGCCGGGCCCATTGGTTGTCGCACACATGAAGGCAGTCACTTACAGCGAATACGGCAACCCCGACGTCCTCGAATACGGCGAGCAGCCGATGCCCAAGGTGGGCCCCGGCATGGTCCTCGTCAAAGTCAAGGCAGCGGCGGTGAACCCGGTGGACTGGAAGATCATGGCCGGCGGCCTGGACGCCGTCATGGACCTGCAGTTCCCCGCCATCCCCGGCTGGGACGTGGCCGGCGTTGTGGAATCGGTGGGCATCGATGCCCGGCAGTTCCAGCCCGGCGACGAAGTAGTTTCCTACGGACGGAAGGACTACGTCCACGGCGGCAGCTTCGCCGAGTACATCGCCCTGCCGGAGCGGCTCCTGGCCCGGAAGCCCGCTTCGCTCGGCTGGAACGAATCGGCCGGCCTGCCGCTGGCTGGCCTCACCGCCTTCCAGGTGCTCCGCCGGCTTGGCCTGAAGGCCGGCGAAACGGTCCTGATCCACGGCGGCTCCGGCGGCGTGGGATCGCTCGGCATCCAGATCGCCGTGGCCTTGGGCGCCAACGTGATCGCCACCGCGTCGGAGAAGAACCACGATTTCCTCCGTTCCCTGGGCGCTGAACCTGTTGTCTACGGGGACGGGCTCGCGGACCGCGTGCGCGCGCTGCGGCCCGACGGCGTGGACGTTGTGGCCGACTTCGTGGGCGAAAACCTCGAGGCCACCCTGGCGGTGCTCGCCGACGGCGGCCGGCACGCCTCCATCGCCGACAGCGACGTGGAACAGCACGGCGGGGACTGGATGTGGGTCAACCCGGTGGGCGCCGACCTGCAGGAACTCGCCGACCTCGTGGACAGCCGGAAGTTCCGGGTGGAGGTGGCCGAAGTCTTCCCGCTGGACAAGGCCGCCGACGCCTTCCGCTCCAACATGGAAGGCCACACCCGCGGCAAGATCATCGTCGCCGTGGACCAGGACGCCTGATCCCTGACGGTCAAAGAAGGCTCCGTTCCTGATGGAACGGAGCCTTCGCGGCCTGTCAGGGCAGCTCTGCGGACTAGTTCACCAAGCAAAAGAACCTAAGTGAAAAGGATCGGCTCACCGTCTGCCGCCAGAAGGCCGGGGAGCCGGCCGGCGTCATCAAGGGAATCAAGCCCCAGCACCATCTGGCGGACGCCAACAACACCTTCGGGAGAGAGCCTGGTCCCGGCCAGATCCTCAAACTTGCCGATGGTCTCCTCATCGCTAAGCCGGTTGGTGGCCGCCCCTTTGGCCTTAACCGCCTGCACCCCAAAAGTGTCCGTATCAGTCTGCACCTCAAGGTAAGGCTCAGCCGATCCGCCGTGCTGCAGCGGATCCACCTCAACATGGATCCTGCTCATGAGTTCCTTGACCCGCGGATCATTCCGGCCTGGATCCGCAACCTGGTCCAGGCCCACTTGGCCATAGGTCAGCGCGGCAGCCAACGCGAAATGCATGCTCAGCTGGGTGGACACGAGCGACCTGACATCGGCTGCGCCGCACATATCTGCGATCAGTGCACTGGTCTTCACCACGATCTTCTGCGTCGCTTCCGGCGTCAGCCCGTGCCTGGCCCTGAGGTCCAGTACCGCGTCGATAGCTGAATGGGTGCTCCGACAGGTGGCATGCGGCTTGATCGATGCACGCTCCACCTGCCATTCCTCCCCCAGGGTGCGGAACAGCACATCCTCCCGCACCTCGTCCGGCAGGCCATACAACTTAAGGAAGCCGCCCCACGGAGCGGAAAACAGGTCGCGGGGTCCGGTGAATCCGGCACTGGCCAGCAGGGCACTGTTCAACCCAGATTCCGCTGCGCGCCCAACGTGCATCCGCTTGGACATGGCACCGTCCCCGATGAAGGCCCAGGTGCCCCCGGTGAACGATCCGGCGAGCCCGATCGCCGACACCATCTGCGGGGCATCCAGGCCCAGCACCACCCCCGCAGCCACGGCCGCCCCGAAAGTTCCGCACACACCTGTGGAGTGCCAGCCGCGGTTGTTGACCGCGTCGTAACCACCCAGCGCATCCTGGACGCGGCGCGCCACCTCGTAGCCGCTGACGACGGCGGCAAGTAGCCTTGCGCCGTCCACGTGCGTGCCGCCGTCGTACTTCCCGTTGCCCTGACGGTCTGACCGGGCGACCGCCAGGGCACCCAGCGCGGCCGGAACCACGACGGCGCCGGAATGGTCGCAACCGCCGGAATCGTCGAGTTCAAAGGCGTGGCTAGCCACGCCGTTCACGAAGGCTGCTCCCAGCGGCGGCAGCACAGCCGGGGTCCCCCACAGTGGAGCCCCGGTTCCGCCCGCAGGCGCACCGTGGGCCGCGGCGAGCGCAGTCCTGGCGGTCGCGACTTCACGGGAAGCGGCGCCGGCGATCCCTGCGCCCAACGTATCGAGAAGGTGTATTTTGGCCCGGTGCAGGACGCTGGCGGGAATGTCTTCCGGGCGGAGGCCGGTGATGAAACCGGCAATGTGGTCGGATGCGGTCTGATGCGGGCTCATGCGGGTGCGCCTTCACGGGTCAGGGTGTGGAAGATTTCGGCGGGATGGGACGGGCTGTTGGGTGCTGCGTTCTGCCGCCACCATTGAGCAACCTCTCCGCCGGTGGCTTGCCATACGTCAGTGCAGGAGTTGACGTGGTCAAGGAACTGCCGGAGCATCCCGATCCGTCCGGGTGTGCCAATGATTTCGGGATGGAGGCTGAGGACGAAGCAGAGCCCCTCGGCGCGGTAGGCGTCGAACTCGAGTATCCAGTTCCGCAGCACTTCCCGGCTGGAGGCAATCCGCGGGCTTCCCTTGGGGATTGGCGGGTCCAGGTTGAAGACGAAGTACGGGAAGTCGTCCAGCTCGTGGTGCCGCGGTACTTCCACCAGGTCAGCACCGCTGCCGGCGTGGAAGTGCGGAAGGTCGTCGCCGTGCCAGGACGATGACCAGGTGAAGCCAAGGCCTGCCAGCTGTCCGGGAAGCCCCGCGGCGAAGGATCCGCGCGCAGCCCGGAAGCCTTGGGGCCTGATCCCCAGCAGCGTGTCAAAGGCGTCCTGGGCGCGGCCGATGCTCTCGACCTGTTGGCTCAAGGTCTGCTGCCCCATGTCCTCCAGCGCCCATCCCATGTTGGCAAATTCATGGCCGGCGGCGGCAACGGCCTCGGCCTGGCGCGGATAGGTCAAAAGATTGCTGCCGGGGATGAACCAGCTCGCCCGGGTACCGGCTCGGGCCAACTCCACCAGCAGGCGGTCCACTCCACGGGTCCCGCCATACTGGCCCACTGACAGGCTTTTGGCACGGTCGACGGCGTCAGGCGCCGCGGCGAGCACGGACAGTTCCGCTTCAAACCCCACAGTGATTACGAAGGCGCACCGGTTTTGTCCAGGCCATCTTCCCAGCGGGGGTTCCTGCAGGTAGGTCATGCTGATGGCTCCAATTCCTGGGTCTGCTGCCACCAGGTGGCGATCTGTCCGCACGTGCCAAACCACACGCCGCCGGCTTCTTTCATGTGTCGGATCCAGCGGTCCAGAAGCACGGTCCGGCCCGGCTTGCCCACCACCTTGGGGTGGAAGATCGTGGATAGGCACAGTCCTTCGGCGTGGTACCCGTCGAACTCCCGGGTCCAGTTGTCCAGGGTGGGCTCGTATCCGGCAATCCTGTCACCTCCGGAGGGCCAGTCCGGGTTGGTGGTATACGCCAGGGACGCGTAATCGTCCATATCGGACCGTGCCGGAATCTCGATCAGCTGCCCGCCGTGGTGACGGTACGGCCGGTCATCACCGCGCATGGAACTTGAATAGAGGAATCCCAGTTCGGCGAGCAGCGCAGGTGTCTCCGGACGCCAGTCACCGGACGGTGTGCGGAAACCGGTGGCGGTGACGCCCAGGACGTCCTGGAAGATCCGCTGACTCGTCCCGATCACCTGCCGCTGTTCGTCCATGGTGAGATCCCAGTACTTTTCATGCTTGTAGCCGTGGTGCGCCACCTCATGGCCGTGCTCAACGATGCGGCGGCACTGCTCTGGCCAGGTGGCAACCACCCACGCGGGCGTGAAGAAGGTTGCGGGGACTTTATGTGCGTCGAGGAGCGCCAGAATGCGGTCCAATGCGCGCCACGGCCCATAGGCCCCCTGGCTGAAATACTCCGGACGGCTCCACAGGGTCCCCTTCAGCATGGCGTCACCGGTGGGTCCGTCCAGGTCAAAAGCCAGGGCGACGGCGCTGCGGTTCCCGTCGGGCCACAGCGCCGCCCCGGCATGGCCGTTCAACTGGGTCACTTTACCCCGTTGATCTCAGGCTTCATGGCGCCATAGCCCAGGCCCCACTTGTCCAGGATCTTCTGGTAATCGCCGCTGTCCTGGACCTGGGTGAGCGCCTCCTTTACGGCGTTGGCCAGCTGCGTGTTGTCCTTCTGCATCAGGATGCCGAACGGCTTGGCGGGCAGCGGGTCAAGCACGGCGGCGTACTTTCCGGGATCGGTCGTTTCGAAGTAGGCCAGGTTCTCAGCACCCTGGGCAGCCAGGTCCACGCGGCCCTGCTCGATCTGCAGCCTTGCGGCGGCGCCGGAGTCGGTGGGCAGGATGCTGAGTTCGGGCAGGCCCTTGTCCGTGCACACGGTCTTGCTGAGAGTCTTGACCTGTTCGAAGTAGTCGGTCTTGCCGCTGACGGCGAGCGTTTTGCCGCAGATATCGCCCTGCTCCTTGAACTCCCCTGCACGTGCACCGGAGGTGTAGAGCCGGCCCTGGGACTTGAAGTAGTCCACAAAGTCCGCAGTCTTTTGGCGTTCAACGGTGTCGGAGATACCGGACATCACCAGGTCCACGCGGCCGGTCTGCACGGAGTTGATCAGCTGGTCGAAGGGAGACTCCACCACTTCGACTTCAACCCCAAGGGCTTCGCCGAGCTTCTGCTGCAGCTCGATGTCGAGGCCAGCCAGTTTCTTGTCCGAGTCACGGAACTCCATGGGAGGGAAGTCCGGTGAGAGTCCGATCCGAATCTTTCCCGCGTCCTTGATGGCCTGGGGCAAGCCTGTGGCCGAGGCCCCGGCCTCTGCTGTGGTTTCGCCGCCGCCCACGCATCCGGTGAGGCCGAACGCTGCAACGGCGGTGATGGCCGCAATTTTGGCGGCGTTGGTGAACTTTTTCATGGACAGCTCCAAAGGGGTGTGGGGGTACGTGGTTAGAAGACGCGGGAGAGGAATGCTTTGGTCCGCTCATGCTGCGGATTGCCGAGGACCTCCGAGGGTGGTCCGAGTTCGACGATTTCGCCACCGTGCATGAAGGCGACCCGGTCCGCCACTTCCTTGGCGAAACCGATCTCGTGTGTCACCACGATCATGGTGAGGCCGGATTTGGCGAGGTCCTTCATGACGTCCAGCACTTCGCCGACGAGCTCGGGGTCCAGCGCCGATGTGGGTTCGTCGAAGAGGATCAGTTCAGGTTTCATGGCGAGTGCCCGGGCGATCGCCACACGCTGCTGCTGGCCGCCGGAGAGTTGCCGCGGATAGGACTGTTCACGTCCTTCCAGGCCCACCCGCGCAAGGAGTTCGGAAGCATGCCGCTTGGCCTCCGCCGGCTTGACCTTGTTGACCAGGACCGGGCCTTCGATGATGTTTTCCAGCACGGTCATGTGGGGGAACAGGTTGAACCGCTGGAACACCATGCCGATGGAACGGCGCTGTCGGGCAGCTTCCTTATCCGAGAGCTCAAAGAGCCGGTTGCCGTCCTGGCGGTAACCCACCACCTTGTCTCCCACCCAGATCCGCCCGTTGGACAGCGTCTCCAGGTGGTTGATGCAGCGAAGGAACGTGCTCTTCCCGGAACCCGAGGCACCAAGCAGGCAGACTACTTCGCCGCTGTTGACCTCGAGGTTGATGCCGTTGAGCACCTCATTCAGGCCAAAGCTCTTGTGGACGTTTTCGGCGCGGACCAGAACATTGGTGGTCATGCCTATGCCTTCCTCTTGGTACCGAAGATGCTGGTCAGCCGCTGCATGGGCGTCATGGGCAGCTGCCGGCTGGATGATCCCTTGGCGAAGTGCCGCTCAAGGTAGAACTGGCCGATACTCAGGATGGACACAGCTCCGAGATACCAGACGGCGCAGACGATCAGGAGTTCCATGATGCGGTTGTTGACGTAGTAGATGTGTTGGGCTTCGGACAGGATTTCGCTTACGCCGATGGCGGAGGCGAGGGATGTGGTTTTCAGCATGCCGATGACCTCATTACCCACGGGTGGGATGATGACCCGCATGGCCTGCGGGAGGACGATCCTCCGCATGGCCTGAAGTCGAGTCATGCCAACGGCCTGGGCCGCCTCCGTCTGTCCTTCGTCTACGGAGAGGATTCCGCCGCGGACCACCTCGGAGGTATAGGCGCCTTGGTTCAATCCCAAACCGATGGAGGCTGCCACGAAAGGGGTCAGGATGTCGATCATCCGGCCCGAATAGAGGCCAGGAATGCCGATCACCGGGAAGATGAGGGCCAGGTTGAACCACATCAGCAACTGCAGGTACACAGGGGTGCCCCGGAAGACCCAGATATAGAGCCATGCGACGCCGGAGACCACGGGATTCTTGGACAAACGCATCACGGCTGTCACGACGCCCAGCACCAGCCCGATTGCCATGGCGACGGCTGTAAGAAGCAGAGCCACGCCGATGCCCTGGATCAGCACGGGAACCGTGAGGTATTCCTGAACCGTAGGCCAGTGAATCTTGGCCCGTGAGAAGGAGACCGCCAGCCAGACCAGCAGCAGCACCACGGCGGCTGCTCCGATCCATCTTCCAAGGTGACGGCGGGGGACAATTTTCAGATCGGCCGATGCAGTGCCTGTGGGGCCGGGCGCTGTTTGAGTCTTCATGGCTGGTTCCTGATCCTGGAGGGGAAGAAGGTCGCCGCGGGGAACGGCGTTGGCGGGGGCCACGGTCAGACCGCGGTGGCGGACGGAACGCGCAAGCCCTGGTAATCAGCTGCCCAGCTTCGTGCCTGGTCCAGCTTTGCCCGAAGGCGGGTGAGCTGTTCGGCAACGCGCGAGGGCGCGGTGCCACCAAAACCGGAATGTGCTTCCAGGGCAGCTTCGAGGGTGAGGACCTCCCTGATGTCCGGCGTGAGCCTGGCATCGACTGAGGCCAACTGTTCGTCGCTGAGATCTCCGTAGTCGAGGCCTTCCGATTCGCAGAACCTGACGAGCGCTCCTGAGATCTCGTGGGCTTCGCTGAACGGGATCCCTTGGCGGGCCAGCCAGTCGGCCACCTCGGTGGCCAGCGTGTAGCCTGCCGTCGCCTGCTTGCGGACTTCGTCCTCGTTGACCGAGAACGTCCGTACCAGCCCGGACAGCGCGGGAAGGGCAACTTCCATCGTTTCGACGGCGTCGATGACAGCGTTCTTGTCTTCGGCGAGGTCACGGTTGTAGGCGAGCGGGAGGGACTTCACCGCTGCCATCAGTCCCATGAGGTCCCCGAGGACACGTCCTGCCTTGCCCCTGGCAAGTTCAGCGATGTCCGGGTTCTTTTTCTGGGGCATGATCGAACTGCCGGTGCAGTAGGCGTCATCCATGGTGATCCACCGGAACTGCTGCGATGCCCAGGAGATGATCTCCTCACAGAGCCGGGAGATGTCAATAAGCGTCAACGAGCAGATGAACAGGAACTCGATGGCGGCGTCGCGGCTCCCCACGGCATCGATCGAGTTTTCCGCGCTTGTCTCGTAACCCTGGTCCAGGGCGGCGAGTTCCGGGGAAAGGGCGAAGGTGGATCCTGCCAGCGCGGCCGCTCCCAGGGGCGAGACCGCCGCCCTGCGGTCCCAGTCGCGGAACCGGTCGAGGTCCCGCACCAGGGGCTGCGCGTGAGCCAGGAGCTGATGGGCAAGAACAACTGGCTGAGCCGACTGCAGGTGGGTGAAGCCTGGAACTGGGGTGTGCAGGTGCCGGTCAGCCTGGGAGCCCAGCGCTTCAGCGAGTTCCACCACCAGGTCGGCGATTGTGCGGACCTTGTCCCGCATGTAGAGCCGGAGATCGTTCGCGGCTTGATCGTTGCGGGAGCGTCCCGCACGGATCTTGCCTCCGACCTGTCCCATACGTTCGATCAGTAACCGCTCCAGGAATGTGTGGACGTCTTCGTCGCCCTCCTGCGGATGTACCAGACCGGCGGCAATCTCCTTCCCGACAGATTCGATCGCGTCGAGAAAGAGCGCAAGCTCGGCGTCGTCGATCAGCCCTGACCTGTTGAGTTCGCGGACGTGCGCCCGGGAACCGTGAAGGTCGTAGGGGGCCATCTGGAAGTAGCGGGGATCGGACCGGGAGAAGCGGGAAAGTTCAGGGCTGGAAGCGCCTGCGAAGCGGCCGCCCCACAGCTTGGTTTGTTCTGTCATGCGTTTGGCTCCTAAGGGTCTGCGGCGCGAAGTGATTCGTATCACTTAGCGCAACGAAAGTATTTCCTTGGTAAACCATAGCTGTCAACAGTTTCGGCATTGTTTCATGCTTATTAATTGCCAGGTGTCCATTTGACACCGGTTTCAGGCGCTAATCAATGGAGTTAAGATACCGGTATCTCAGGGTTGTTCAAGAGCATTCGCACAGGTGACCTCCACAGGCCAGGAGTCGACGCTTCAGGCACGCGCACAGGGACGCCGCCTCGCTGCAGCAGCTGCGGTATCGTGCACACCCGTCAAACCAGACAGGCGGCCAGCGAACTTAGGCCGGCTGTCCCTGCATCCTGGCGCTGATGGTGGCAACTGACCCACGTTCAGCGAAGGATGCTGGCAGCAAATGGTTCTTCGTGTCGGGGCCCGCCTGGTGTATGCGGTCCACAAGCACTTCAGATGCTTTGAAGCCCATCTCGTAGGCCGGCAACGACACGGCAGTGACCTCCGGACTGCTGACCGTCATCCACTCGGCGTCGTCCAGGCAGACCAGTGACATATCTTCGGGCACAGACATCCCGGCCTCACGGATGGCATGGAAGGCCGGAAGTGCAAGGCGGCTGTACGAGGCGATGACGGCGCTGGGCCTGTCAATCCGGCCCAGTAACTCCGCAACAATCTCGTGGGTGCGTTCCGGGGACATGGCATCCGAGATGAACTCGTACCGGATTCCGGCGGCAAGCGCCGCTTCGCGTACGGCGCGGACCCGGTCCGCAATGGTCGATATGGGCAGTGGGGTGCCGGCCTCCAGTTCCTCAGGCGTCTTGGTTGTCGCGGAGAGGAAGGCCACGTTCTGGTGGCCGCGCTCGATCAGGTATGCCATGACCGCTGCCGCATCCGCATAGCAGTCGGTCCCAACCCAGTCCGAGTCCACTGCATCCGGGCGCCGGTCGAACAGGACCAAAGGGCGGCCCATCCGCACTACGTCCAGCAGGTGCGCCGAGTCGCTGCGGCTTGTTGAGGCCACAATAAGCCCGTCCACGCGCTTGTCGAGGAACACTTGGACAGCCGCCCGTTCCGCATCAATGTTCTCGTCCGTGTTGGCGAGGATGACGTCGAATCCCGCGGCCTTGGCACCATCGGTCATACCGCGGACGGCCTTGGCGAAGTGGGGGTTCTCAATGTCGCTGATAACGACTCCGATGGTGTGGGAGCGCCCCGAACTCACGCTCCGTGCCAGCGCGTTACCGCGGTAGCCAAGGGTTTCCGCCGCGGCCGAAACCATTGCGTGCAGTTCATGACTAACCGACCCGTAGCCCCCGAGCGCCCGGGCCGCCGTGGACCTGGAGACGCCTGCCAGACGTGCGACGTCCTGGAGGGTGGCGGTGCCATAAAGTCGGGGTTGCATAGTAAGAATTTACCGCAGAATCCGCAGCAATCACGTCGCCATTGACACCGGTATCACCTGAGAATTTCTCTGGTCGGCAGCCATAGAGACAAACACCTTGTTGTCTCGATTCGGAGCCGGCGGCGCCCAAGCCAAGCGCCGCCGTCCTACGTCCTTCCCTACATGACGGTGGGCTTCCGGTTGTGCGACGCCCGCGCCGCCTCGAAGCTTTCCTCGAACGGCAGCGATTCCAGGTCCAGCAGCGGGTTGTCGTCCTGCGTGTCCACCAGTTGCCGGGCCTCCTCCTGCGTGTCCACGCTCGGCATGGACCCGGGCAGGTGCCGGCCGGCGGACTCGGGCAGGAAGTAGATGGCGACGGCGGCGATCACGGCCACCCCCATGAGGTAGTAGGCGATGGTCATGTCGTTGCCGGTCAGTTCGATGAGCGCCGCGATGATGAACGGCGCCGTCCCGCCGAAGATGGCCACGGCAAAGTTGTAGGCGATGCCCATGGCCGAATAGCGGTGCTCCGTGGGGAACAGCGCCGGCAGCGCAGAAGCGAGGTTCGGCACCGAGAACGCCACCGGGAGGGCGATCAGCGCCAGCCCCAGGAACGTCATGGGGACGCTGCCCGCCGAGATGGCCAGGAACGCGGGGATCGCGAACACCACCGTGCTCAGCGCCCCGATCCACAACACCTTGCGGCGGCCGATCCGGTCCGAGAGCCGGCCCGTGAACGGGATGCACAGGGCCATCGCCACCAGTACCGGAATGGTGAGCAGCGTGCCGTCCACCTCGCTGTACCCCTTGTTGCTGGTCAGGTACGTGGGCATGTAGGACGTGAGGGCGTAGGCCACGGTGTTGGCGGCGGCGGCCAGGATCATGGCCAGCAGAATGGGCCGCCAGTGCGCTTTCAGGATGCCCCACGGGCCAACGGGCCGCAGTTCCTCGCCCGTTTCCGGGTGCGTGGCCACCACGGCTTCGGCTTCCATCGTGGCCTTGAAAGCGGCCGACTCCTCGATCTTCATCCGGAAGTAGACGGCCACGGCACCCAGCGGGCCGGCCACCAGGAACGGCAGCCGCCAGCCCCACGCCTCCATCTGCTCCTGGCCCAGCACCAGCTGCAGGATGGACACCAGCAGCCCGCCCGCGGCGAAGCCAAGGTAGCTGCCCATGTCCAGGAAACTCACATAGAAGCCGCGGCGCCGGTCCGGGGCGTGCTCGCACACAAACGTGGTGGCACCCGAGTACTCGCCGCCGGTGGAGAAGCCCTGCACCAGCTTGGTGACCACCAGCAGCACCGCGGCCCAGATACCCAGCACCGAATACCCGGGCAGCAGGCCGACGGCGAACGTGGCGGCGGCCATGATCATCAGCGTCATGGCCAAGACTTTCTGCCGGCCAATCTTGTCGCCCAGCCAGCCGAAGAAGATGCCGCCCAGGGGCCGGGCAATGAACGTGGCGGCGAAGGTTCCCAGCAGGAACAGGTTCTGCACGGCCTTGTCCGCCTCGGGCAGGAACACCGGGCCCATGGTGGTGATGAGGTAGCCGAACACGCCGACGTCGTACCATTCCATGGTGTTGCCCACGATGGTGCCGCCGAGCGCCTTCTTGAGCGTGTGCTGGTTGACTACGTTGACGTCGCTGACCTTCAGCCGCCGCAGCCCGTTGTGATCTGTCATTGCCCGTTCACCGCCGCATCGTTCGTCCGCTGGGCCCGGGCCGGGCGTTCGTCCGGCTCACCTGTCCCCCCAGCAGCCCAACTCTCCCGATCATCCCGCTGCGGGCGTGGTGTGGCAACAACGAAAATCTCGTCCCCTGGCGGACGCAGCACACTGCACCCCGAACCCTGGGTGCAGTGCCAGTCGCGCGTATTTGCCGGGGATGCAAAAAAGGAGGCCGACGGCGATACCAAGTATCGCCGTCGGCCTCCTTTTCGCGCCGCACGGCGCCAAGCGCCTAAGCCGTTGGGGCTCTAGGCCGCCGCAGGAACCGTGACGTAGCCGCCCTGGATGGTTCCGCCGGGAACGGTAGGAGTGCCGTCCACCGTGACGTAGCTGCCGTGCGTGGCGGGACGCAGGCTGCCAGCGGAGGTGACGTAGGTGCCCTCCACGGGGGCCGCGGTGCTGCCGGCGGGAAGGGTGACGTAGCTGCCGCCGCGGAGTGCGGCGTCAGCGACGCGATCAGAGGTGATGCGGGTGGATTCGGTGGTTGCGGGGCGTTCAGCCAGCAAAGTCATGGGTTCTCCTTGGAGGATCAGGATGGGGGGGCCATTCCGGTTCCAAGTACTGCTCAAGCGGGAGGACGCGGTGCGGATTGTGGCGCTTGCCCTGCCGGCCCGGGAATCTTCACCGGTGCGGTACTCGAGGGCTTCGGTGGCCTATACCCAAGTCTACGGGCCTATTATGAGCTGCTCAAAATAAAGTGTGGGGACTCACGCCCAGCAGCCAGGCACCCGGCGCCGGGCCGCCGTCGTCCATCACGACGGCGGCCGCTGGCGCTGGTGCGTACCCCGCCTACTTCCGGGCGCCGCCCTCCTATATGAGCCACTTGATGCGCTGGCCCACGTACCCACATCCGAACGAATCGGGACTCCCCCCGTATCCAGGTGCCGTCGCCGTGATTTCCGCCCGCGCCTGGTGAAGGTCCCCAGCCCGGTTCGGTCGTAAAAGTCCAGCGTGATCTGCGGCGATGAGCCCCGGAGCGCCTCCGCGAAGAGTGCGCCGGCCAGGCCGTTGCCGTTCTCGCCGATGCTCTCGAAACTGAAGGTGTCGCCGTCGAAATGGGTGAGGGCAAACGTGGTCGGCTTGCCGGCCGGGCCCATCCTCATGGCGAGGCCGCCGCCTTCCTCGGACACCACCAACGGGCCGTAATACGGATTGTCATACGTGCCGGTGTACCGGCGGGTGGGCCCGGCCGGGGCGGGGTTGGCAGGGACTTTGGCGTAATCGATCTCTGGTTTGTCCGCCTCGTCCTGTTGCCGGAAGATCGCGGCGGTGAAGTCCAGCCAGTCCACGGTGGGTCCGCCGTGCTGGGCCGTGTCCATGAAGTCCGCGTTGATGGCCTCCGGGATCCCCTGCGGGCGGCCATTGGTCAGGCACACGATGGCCAGCTGTTCACCCGGCAGCATGGATACGGCGGTGGCCGCGCCCAGGTTGAAGGCCCCCGAGTGGCCCAGCTGGACCCGGCCCTCATCGTCGTAGGAGACATTCCAGCCCAGCCCGTAAAACCGTGACCGGGCCGCGGGCGCCGACGCCGGCCCGGAGACCGAGTGCGGCACATGGGTAGTCTGCAGGGCTGCGGCATCGATCACCGGCTGGCCCTCGAAGGTGCCGTTGCCCAGCTGCAGCCGGAGCCACCGGGCCAGGTCCCGCACGGACGAGCTTGCGCCGCCGGCCGGTGCTTCGGCGTCGGGATCGCGGCGGTACTTCGCCGCCCACTGCCTGTCCCCCACCGGCACATGCAGCACCGCCCGGTCGGCGGCCTTCTCGTAATCGGCGAGCCGGTAGCTGGACGAGGCCATGCCCAGTTTGTGGAACAGTATCCGGTCAGCCAGGTCTTCCCAGGAGCTGCCCATGGCCTTGGCCGCCGCCTGCCCGCCCTCGGTGTAGCCGAAATTGCTGTAGTGGTAGCTGGACCGGAACGCATCCAGGGGCTGCTGGTGAAGGTGGGACAGGATGTAGTCCCGGTCGAAGCCGAGGTCCTCCAGCAGGTCGCCTGCGCCGGTTTGGAGTCCGCTGCGGTGCGAGAGCAGGTCAGCGATGGTGGCATTGCGGGTGACGTAGCCGTCGTTGAGCTCGAAGTCCCTGTTGTACCTGATCACGGGGTCCGTCCAGGCAAAGGCCTGCTGCCCCACCACCCCGGCGATCACTGTGGAGGCCAGGGGTTTGGATACGGACGCCACCTGGAACACCGTGTCCGGCGTAACGCCCTCTGGCTTGCCCACCTCGCGCACGCCGAAGCCCTTCGAGTACAGCACCTCGTCCTGGTAGACGACGGTGACAGCCAGCCCCGGAAGCCCCGTCCGGTCCAGCGCGTCCCCGGCAAATCCGTCCAGCCGGGCCAGGGCACGGTCCACCTTGGCCCGGTCCAGCAACGGCGGGACGAAAGCGGGCGGCGCGGGCAGCAGGGCGGACGGCACCGCCGCGACCGGCTGCCGCGGCGGACGGCCGGCCGCCAGGAGCGGCATTCCGGCAACGCCAACCCCGGTCCTCAGGAGCGTGCGGCGGGTGGGAAAAACAGAACCACTGGTCATGACGAATCCTTGATCCTCAGGCGGTGAGCACTTTCAGAAGGCCCCAGCCGACCCGCGCCTTAATAGTGGACCCGGCGCCCGGGCCCTGCAAAGGGGTCACCGGCGTCTTCCGTGCCCGCTTCCTGCCTATCTCGCGTGCCCTCCTGATCGGCGCGTCCTGGCTGCTCAGCCTGGCGGTGGCGGAGTACTTCATCCACCGGCGGGCGCAGGCAACGGCGGGAAAGCCCCGCGCTGCGGTCCAGCCGGCCTAGCCGGACTCTCGCCGGAACGAACCCGGCACACGACGCCTTCGCAGACCCACCAGGCCCACCCGTTGCGGAAGGCTTACCCTGCCGCGTCAAAATGGGCGCATAGTTAGAGGATGACAGGCCCATATACCCGCGGTGACTCTTACAGCAGCGAGGCTTCCCGGAAGCAAATCAGGTTGGCGCTGGAAAATTACGGTGCAACGGACATCTCCTTCGGACAGCGGGGAACCACGGGCGCGCTCGCTTTCAAAGGTGACGGTAGGCAGTTCCGGATCGTCATGCCGCTGCTGCAGTCCGAAGGGCCCATGGCGGTCCGCGGGGACATCGCGGAAAGCCGGCTCCACGAAGCGAACGCGAAAGTCCTGGAACGGCTCAACCGGAAATCCTGGCATGCCCTGGCTTCGGCGGTCGACGCGAAGCTCGGAGCGGCGTCCGCGGGCATCGCATCCCTTGAATCGGAATTCCTGGCGCATGTGGTCCTCCCCGGAAACCAGACGGTCCTTGACGAGCTCGAACCCGTGATCGACTCTGCCTACCGCTCAGGCCAGCGCCCGTCATTCGGCTACCCGGCCCTGCCGTAACCTTCCCACCGCCACCCCGGACCCACCGCTCCGCAACCACAGGACTTCACCCATGCCTTTGACGCTCCGCAACGTCCGCCCCTGGGGCGGGAACCCCGCCGATGTGACGCTCGACGGCGGCGTGGTCACCGCCGTCGTACCCGCCGCCGTGGACGGGGCTGCTTCGGCGGACGCGGGCACTGCGCCAGGAGCCGGCGCGCTGGACGGGCGCGGCCGGATCCTGCTGCCGTCCTTCTCCGACGTGCACGTCCATCTCGATTCCACCCGGCTGGGGCTGCCGTTCCGCCCGCACACCGGCTCGCCCGGCGTCTGGAACATGATGCTGAACGACCGGAACAACTGGCGGGAAGCTGAAGCCTCCATCACCGAACGGGCCACGCACACCCTCGGCGCGATGATCGAGCGCGGCACCACGCGGGTGCGCAGCTACGCCCAGGTGGATGCCGACGCCGGACTGGAGCGTTTCGAAGCCGTCCTCGCCGCGCGTGAAACGCACCGCAGCCGGGCGGACGTTGCCGTGATCGCGTTTCCGCAGGCGGGACTGTTGCGGGAGCCGGGCAGCGCGGAGGTGCTGGAGGAGGCGCTCAAGCTGGGTGCTGAAGTGGTGGGCGGGATCGACCCCTGCGCCCTGGACCGCGACCCCGCCAAACACCTGGACATCGTGTTTGGTCTCGCCCAGAAGTACAGCCGGCCGGTGGACATCCACCTGCACGAGCCCGGCCAGTTGGGGATGTTCAGCATCGAACTGATCCTGGAGCGGACGCGGGCGCTGGGCATGCAGGGGCTGGTGACCATCTCGCATGCGTTTGCCCTTGCTGATCTGCCCGACGGCCAGCTGGACGGGCTGCTGGCGGAGATGGCGGAGCTGGATGTTTCCGTGGCCACCGTTGCGCCGGCTACGCCCCTGCCGCTGGAGAAGCTCACCGCCGCCGGGATCCGGGTGGGCCTGGGCGAGGACGGCCAGCGCGACTACTGGTCCCCGTACGGCAACGCGGACATACTGGACCGCACCTGGCAGCTGGCGTTCACCAACAGGTTCCGGGCGGATGAACTGATCGAGCATTGCGTGGCTGTGGCCACCGTGGGCGGCGCCAGCGTGATCGATCCGGCAGTGCCGCGGCTGAGTTCGGTGGCAGACCGGCCGGGCCTCGCGGTGGGTGACCCCGCCGAGCTGGTCCTGGTGGAAGGCGACACCGTGGCGGCGGCCGTGATGGACAAGCTTCCCGGCCGTACGGTGATCCACCGCGGCCAGGTGGTGGCAGACGGGCTCAAGCTGGTCTGAGCTGGCGCCGCTGGCAGCGTTAGGCTCCGCCGGTCACGGCTCAGTGGTTGGCACCAGCCGGTAGACATACCGGCCCTCTACTCCATCGATCGGGCTCATACTGAGGTCCGCTCCCGGGGTGGGCAGCAGCACGGGCATCCTGACGGCCTGCCCGTCGCAGGGGACGCGGACTGGCGCGATCACTTCCGCCCCGGCCGCTGTGGCCACGGACAGCTCGGCGAAGGACGGTCCGGCGCAGAGGAAGTCCAGATAGTACTGGCCCGGGTCTGCCATCAATGTCATCCCGGTGCGCGTGTTTCCATGGCTGGCTCCGCGCAACTCGCCTGCCAACTGCGGCTGCAGCTGCTCCCCCGACCAGTCGGACAGGTCCTCGAGTTCCGATGCCCTGGGATCCTGGTTGCGCTGCACTTTGACGCCCGTCGCTGCCGGCTTGCCTACCGGTGGAACCGCGCTGATGGTGAGGGGCCCGCCGTGGTGCCTGAAGAATCTGTCCAGCGTGTCCTTGCATTCGAAGTACGCCGCTTCCGGCACGCCATCCTCCCGGGTGACAGTAAGCTTCGCCCCGTACACCCCGGCGCAGGCTCCGGTGATGGTGTAGTCCCCCGGCGCCAGGGCGAGGACCAGTTTCCCGGCGGGCTCCGCGTCCGATGGCATCCCGGCGTCCGTGGGGGCAGCCTTGAGCTTCCTGGCGACTTCCTTGACGTTCTGCTCGAAGGATGCCGGTGGTGGGGTCTCAAGCCGGGTCGCGGCCGGCGAGGCCGCAGCGGCCGCCGGCTGGTCCGGGCCCGTGTATTCGCAGCCGGCGAGTGCCACCACCCCAACGGCTGCAAGAAACAGAAACCCCGTTCGCCGGGCCGGCATCCCCCCAGAAGCTGACATGGTCCGAGTCTAGGCCCTCCCCCAACGCGAACGGCGGCACCCAGGCCGGGCGCCGCCGTCGGCCGCGTCCTGCGGGGTCTATCCGTGTACAGCAGCACCCTGACATCCCAAGCGTCCAGTTCCAGGTCATGCTCTTAGCCCGGGGTTTGCCGCGTTGCTACGGACAGGAGTGGCTACTCCCCCATGCCGGGATGCACCCGGACGAAGTCGACCCTATTTCCGGAGTTCGTCCGGGCCGCCGGCTTCCTGTCGAAACCGCGCGCGTCGAGGCCGTTCTTGGCGCGGAACTCGGCCACCGCGGCATCGTACGCTGCGTTGAGCGTCTTGCCGGAGAATTCGTCTGAGGTGCCGTCGTTGAAGGCGATGGCGATCCGGACACTGGCCGGGTAGTGGCGGTTCATCCGGACGAAGCCTTCTGCGTCCTGCTGGAGAGTAATCAAGGGAACTTCTTTCGTTGTGCGAACAGCCTCCAGTCTGACGCACCACGCAGCAAAGTATGTCCAACGGCAGCGGCCGTGACGGTACGCTGGGCGGCATGAGCACCCGAGACATACCGGCGCAGATCGGCGACCTGCCACCACTGGGCCGGCCGGCGAACAGCGCACTGCTGCAGGCGGGCATCACAACGCTGGCCCAGGCCGCTGACCACTCCGCCAGGGATCTGCTGGCCATGCACGGGGTAGGTCCGAAAGCCATCCGCCTGCTCGATGCCGCCCTCGCCGAGCGCGGCCTAAGCTTCGCCAGCGGGTCCTAAGCGGTAAATCCGGTCCCGCGTGCGCACTCTGCTTCTCCGAAAATTCCGGGCGTAGACTGACCGCACCACTGCCGGTGTAGGCACGCGTTACGGAGGCACCGCATGAAAAGTATCCGCGAACAGGCCTCTGATGCCGAGCAGAACGCCGAGCTTGGCCCCGGCAACGATGAACGTTTCTCCGGCTACGGCGTGATGGGGCTGCCCTTCAGCTCGGGCCACGTCCTGGCTATGCGCCGGTTTCCGGTGACCAGTGTTGGACCCGGGTATACCTCGGTGTGGCTGCGCCGCCCGTCCGGTGCGTGGAGCATCTACGCCGATGCACCGCCCGAGCAATCCTGCGCCCGCTATTTCGGCTCGGCCCTCGAGTCCGCCGTCCAGTGTCCGGTGACCGTGGCTTGGACTGGCGACTCCAACTTCAGTGTGACCATCGGCCGCGAACTGGAGCTGGCGTGGCATGTGGGCCTGGCGTCCACACCCATTACCCGCGCCATGACACTGGTGATGAGCGCGCTGCCCGCTCCCCTTCTGGAGAGCACAGGGTTCCTGAAGTCCATGAGCACCGCCGCTGGCCGGATGCTCGGAGCCGGCCGTCTGGGCCTCGCCGGCGACGTCCCGAACGGTCAGGGCTTCCGGGCCAAGCCCCGACGAATGTGGTTCATATCGAACAGCTCCGCGACCGTGGGCGGCGAAGACCTGGGCACCATGCTCCCGTTGACGCGGCAGACCCGGCTGGGCGACTTCTGGATTCCACAGCGCGGCATCTTCGTCATCGGCGCCTCGTCGTTTGATACGTACGACGCCGGCAGGCACCTTCCAGCCTCAACCCGCCGCGCCGCCTGACCACCAGTCGACGCGCGCTCACTTGTTGTGGCTATTCTTCCGACGCGCGCTCAGTGGTGGTGGGGTTTTAAATGTGGGAGGCCCCAACCAGGTGCTGGTTGGGGCCTCGACCAATGTTTTGTCCGGCGGTGTCCTACTCTCCCACACCCTCCCGGG
>NZ_JBHWJV010000017.1:0-70233 GCF_042731175.1 Pseudarthrobacter sp. NPDC059871 | reverse complement strand
CCTCGTACCTGCCATCGCTGATACAACATTTGGACAGGGGTAGGTGCTAAATCAAGAGTCAGCGCGACGGACTTCGCGGTTAGCCCCTGCTCGAATAAGTCGATAGCCGACACGGCATCGGAGTGACTCAACGTGCTTCTCAAGTACACCTGACAACTCCTGAAAGAAGGATCCTAAATTAGGTGTCCAACTTCCGGGGACCACTCCACTGCTCAGGCAATATTTCCCGAAAGGAACAGACCTCGGCATCCACAGCCCTGAACACCTCACCAGGGTCGCTGCTAAACTCAACCGCCGACCCCGCGAAATCCTGGGTTGGCAGAGCCCCATGGAGCACCTGGCTAGACTGACGTCACCGGCGATAGAACCATAAACCGTTGCAACGACCACTGAACTCCGCCGCCCGCGAGATGGCTCAGTTTTCGACCATCGCTGACAAGGCCAGGTCCACTGGTCCCGGAGCAGCTGCTCTGAAAGAGCGCCGAAACGGTTGAGCACGGGAGCCTTGCACGCCTCGAGCGCGGCGGGCATGCGTCCCTCGTGCAGCACCCGCGGTACCCCCGAACCAGACCGTCCAGTCAGGCCGGCGACGAAACGATATGGATTCGACTCCACGGCATCGCCCAGCATCGACCGGACCTTGAACACTTCGGTCCGAATGGCCTGCGGTGTGCCTCATCGCGGTAGAGGTCATAGGCCAGCTCCTCGGCGGACCAGCCTTGGGCCCACGAATCCAGCAGCGCGAGAATCTCCGCCCGGCCCACCGTGAGCGGCACCGGCCGCCGTCGCGGAACACATCGGCGGGCTGTCCCCGAGAAGCTCCAGAGAGTCAATGCCAGAAACCGGCCGGCGGGCGGTCTGCCGGGACGAACTCCGGACAGGTGAGGCACTCAAGGCCGTTTCGCCGCCGGGCCCCTTTGCGTCGGTTCTCACCTCGTCGGTCCAGGCAAGTATCCGAGGGTGGCACCGGCGGTCTGGGCGGATCGCGACCAGTAGCGCGCCGATTGTCGCGGGCTGGTCAACCACGGGCAGGATGCTGCCGTTCTTGGTCAAAGAGTCGGGGATTTCGCGCGGCCCGACCTCGTCATTGGGCAAAGCCTTGTCGAAGAGCTTGGAGGTCGGCAAGGGACCGGGCCAGTAGGGGCATCGATGCTTTCGGGGTTGCCGATCACCGGGGCCTCCCAGTCGCAGTAGCTGATACCTGTGCTGGACTGTCCGCGGCGTCAGAGCCCGGCATCCACATTCACGCACTACGATCCCAACCCGTCATGCCTCTCTTTTAGCGGCCTCTCAGGCCCCTACCGGACCCGGTGACAACACCCCCCGGATCATTGTCGACTTCGGCGGCAATCGTGCCCGGGCCGGCAGGCCGGCACACTCTCATCCTGCAACATGAACGGGCTAGACAAGGTTACGGGGAGAGGCCGCGGCTCGACCCTCTGGCAGTGAAGGAGGGATTAGAGTATGAACCGGAATGGTCGGTATACCAGGGGGAACGAAAATGCAGGGCAGCACGCCTCAGACTTACACCATCGCAGACTTTCTCAAGTGGCACGATGATGGTGAACTACAGCTTAACCCGAAGTTTCAAAGAGGTAGTGTTTGGTCGCCGCCGGCGAAGTCTTACCTCATCGACTCCATTCTGCGTGGATATCCCATTCCCAAACTCCTCTTGCGAACAGCGGTAGACCGTGACAGCAGGCGAACGCTTCGCGATGTTGTTGATGGCCAACAACGATTGCGGACCATCATCGAGTTCAGCTCAGGAAAATTGGTACTGGGGGTCAAGGCAGGCGAGTTTCGCGGCCTCCGTTATGCCGATCTGGACGACGATTTGAAAGACAGCTTTCTTAGTTACAAGCTGACCTGCGAACAGTTGATCAACGCTGACGACGAAGACGTGCTGGAGGTCTTCGTTCGAATCAACTCGTACGCGATTCCGGTAAGCGAAGCGGAGCTTCGAAATGCACGTTTCGATAGCAACTTCAGCGAGCTCGTAAAGGAGACAGCCAAGAATTCGCATGAACTTTGGGAATTGGGCGTGATATCCGAACGGGAACGTGTGCGGATGGTGGATCAATCCGTAATCAGCGAAGCCTATGCATTTCTCGATCGGGGAGTTATAGATGGGTCGGAAGCCGACATTACTCGTTTCTACACGCATACGAGTGGACGCTCACTTGACGAGCTTCCAAAGCCTGAACTGCTGGATTCACTCATAAAGCAGACGGTTGACCTCGTCTCTGACCTTCGCAAAGAGCCCATCGTGCAACGCCCGCATTTCCTCATGCTTCTCGCCGCGGTGATGTACGCGCGCGGTGTCCTGAAGACAGGCAAGCTCGATCTCACCAAGGTCCCCCCGGCCGATACATTGCTCAAGGATGAGCAGGCTGCTCGCGACTCAATCTCCATCCTAAACGTCGCGCTGTCGTCCGACCAGGTGGGAAGCTTTGCGAGCTTTCGCGAGGCGCGGTCTTCGACACAAAGAATAAAGAGTCGACAGACGCGTTTCGAATACTTCTGCCGTGCTCTGGCCGGTGAGTACTCCGACTGAGACAGCCATGAATTCCCCTTCACAACTGCCTGCGCTTAGCGACGTCGTAGATGCATTCGTTTCTGAACTAGATCAGTTGGAGTCCATCTTCGCTACGTGCACGGGGCACCGTTCGGTCCATGGCTACAAACATCCCTATGTTCCAACGGAGGATGGATGCTTGGTCTCGCTTTGGGACGCCTGGAATCGGTTCCTTCGCTCCCTTGTCATCCTGTCTGCCAGCGGCCCCGTCATAGGACTGCGCGGAATTACATACTCCCCTAGTCAGGCCCGGACGGAAGCACAAGTCCTCGCCCACCTCGCTCGGTCGCGCCGGAGTTACGCCTACAAGGTCACCAGGGGAGAGCCAAACTGGTACCTTGCGACAGCCTTCGCAGACATCGTCAGTTGTCTCCAGCTGGATACCAGGCAGATTCCGGAAATAACAGGACCAATCTCCGCCAACGTTGTCCATCTTGGCCCGGTCAGCGTCACCAACCCATTGGAGGAGATCCGGACTTGCAGGAACTTTGTCGCTCATAAGAACGATCTGACTTTAAGTGAGATTGTGGCATTTTCACAGGGGCCGTTTGTCGATCTCTCATGGCATCTGCGCAAGAAGAGGTCCGGGGTCGAAGCCTTTTCCGAATGGAAGGACTGCATGACTGCCCTGGCTCAGGCATCGGCCCAGTGACCCGGGAGAGCCTGGGCACTGATCATTCCGGGTCAACGGGGTGTAGCAACGCTGGTGAATTCGTGGACGCTCGTTGGCAGTCGTCACTATCGGACGCCCCGCTCGTTGGCGCGGTTTCCGACCTGGTGCAATTGAGACCGTCTCGATCCCTGGCGGGCGCCCGGAAGTCAAATATCGTGCATCGCTGCGATCCGCCAGCCGTCCAGCGCCTCGATTGCCTCAAATCCGCGGCGCCGTGTCGGTGGACAGCCACCGGACGGTTCGACTCGACGGCGTCTCCTAGCATGGAGCGGACCCGGAACATCTCGGTGCGGATGGCCTTGGCTACCCGGACCGCGGTTCGCAGCGTGTCCGCGCTGAGGGTGTCTAGTTGTCCGGAGTCGTCGAGTCACCCATCAGCCGGCCCATGGCCGGGTCCCTGATGGGCGCCGCGTTGCAGGCCCACTCATGCTGGGCACGGACCAGATGCTCGGGGAGAACAGCTGCACCGGCCGGCCGGTGACCAGCGCGTCGCTGATGGCTTTGACGCCGAGGCCGGCCTCGGACCAGGCGGCCCCTTCGTAGAACTCCAGCCGGTCCGTGCCGCAGCACGTCCGGGCTGCCCACCAGCCACAGGATCTCTCCGCTGGCATCGGTGAGCACCGGCAGTTGCCGGCCGGAACTTGAATCTAAACCAGCAGGTCGCTTAGGGCCGGCACGACCTGCTGGAACCGGTGCTCCTCCCCGCAGTTCCAGGACGTCGGTCACGTCGTGCTAGAGAAGTCCCGCTGCGCGCGGCACGCCTCCAAAAGTTCCCACTGGGGTGAGGATTAGGCCATGGCAAAGCGCAAACGCGGCCCAGTCGCCGTGACTACAAGCAGACTGTATTAGTGCCGGTGATCCAAAGTGCATGCTCATGAAGCAGATGAAGCTCCGGTACGCCGGAGCGTGCCGGTTGTGTGACGAGTCTCTTCCGGCCGGAAGGGTAGCCATCTATGAAAGCGACACGAGAACAGTCCGCTGTGTGGAATGCCCCACCGTGCTTCAGGACAACGATCCTCCCTAACTCGAGCCGCCTGCTGATGAGCCCTTGTTCGCTGAATCCGGCGTAGCCGGCTGGTCCGCCCGACGGGAATATGAGCGACGAAAGGCGAAGGACAAGGGAAAGCTCCGCGAGAAGTGGGGCCGCTTCGGTGGCCTTGCAGTCGCCCTCGCTGACGAGAGCCAACCCACTAAAGCCTGGGATCGCGGCGCGATCGGTGATGAGCGCCTCGGCGCCCGGCTCAATGCCCTGGCCGGCGCCCGTCTGGCTGTCCTCCACGACCGGCGCATCCCCGGCTCGAAGGCCAACATCGACCACATCGCCATCACGCCCCTTGGAATCTGGGTAATTGACGCCAAACGGTACAAAGGACGGCCTGAACTGAGAATCGAAGGCGGCATCATCCGCCCACGCGTCGAGAAGCTCGTCGTTGGCCGGCCCGACTGCACCAAACTGGTCGACGGAGTGCTCAAACAGGTCGACGTGGTACACGAACTCGTGGGAGATGTCCCGGTTACCGGGGCGCTGTGCTTCGTCGAAGCGGACTGGCCCCTGATCGGGGGGGGCTCGTTCTCGACTCGTGGCGTTCACGTTCTCTGGCCGAAACGACTAACCACAGTGCTGACGGAGCAACCAGCCGGCGACGTTGACGTGGCGCAGATGCGTGACGCGGTAGCGTCGCGGTTCAGGCCTGCCTGACGTGTCCATTGTGGATGTTCCAGTGACCTCGCGGCGCAGGTGCGCATTGAGGACAGCCGACGGTCCTCGTAGAGTCCGGCGAGTTCATTCTCGAGCCGCTGTGACCTGCCTGTGCTGTTCTTGAATCTGCCCGATGTGCAGCGCGCACGCCGGTGCACGTTCCTCCAGGTGCGGGTACATGAGCAAGTCGTCGCCCTCGTGGTGGATGTGGAGTAACTGATCGAAGTTGCCCAGCACTTCGCCTGCGTAGGCGACGCAGGCGGTGTCGCCAGCCGCGGCCGAGCGGCCCAGGCAGGCCGGCGCCTCGTAGTAGGCCCATAGGAAGAAGCGGTGGATGCGACGCGTGGCCACCGACCCGGTGCACAAGACGGTCCCCGCCGGGCTGCATCATGAAGAAGTCGGTCATTGCTCGGGCCCCCTAACGCTCGTTATGGACGCGGTCGCAGACACCGGCAACGGTAGTGAAGGCGAGTTTGATGGGCATGACTTCAATAAGCGCAACCACCGGGTTTCGGCAAGGTCAAGACGCAACCTCAGCCACCTCAACCAGTACCCCCGCGTCCCGGAACTTCTGCACCTGGGCCGGGTCGGCGCCTTCGTCCGTCACCAAGGTCCAGGGCAAAGCCAACCGGGCCCACGCGTGGAACGGCCGCAACCCCAGCTTGGATGAGTCCGCCAAGACATAAACCGAACGGCCGCGCCGGGCCATGAGTTCCTTGAGCCGGGTCTGGGCGTGGTCCGCTTCGCAGATGCCGTCCTCGGCGGTGACGGCGTCGGCGCCCAGGAACACCCGGTCGAAGCTCATCCGCTCCAGCGCCGCCTCGGCCAGCGGCCCCACGAAACTTTGCGAGACGCCCCGGAGCCGGCCGCCCAGGCAGTCCACCTCGATGCCCTCGCACTCGGCCAGCTCCTGCAGCGTGTTGATGCCCGGCGTCGTCACGGACAACGGACCGGACCCGCGCAGCTCGTGCGCCAGGGCACCCGCGGTGGAGCCGGCGTCGAGCAGGATGTTCTCCCCGGGCTGGATCACGGCCGCCGCCCACCGGGCGATCGCATGCTTCTGCTCGAACGCCTCACCGGTGCGCTGCCGCAGCGACGCCTCCGGGTGCGCGCCCAGCGCCATCGCCCCGCCATAGGTGCGGGCCAGCCGGCCCTGCCCGTTCAGCAGCGCCAGGTCGCGGCGGATGGTGGACGCAGTCACCTCGAACCGGGCCGAGAGCTCCTCCACGGAGGCCAGGCCGGTGGTCACGGCAAGGTGGTAGATCTCCTCGCGCCGCGCGTTTGCGCTGAGCATTCCCGGTCTCCTTCCCGTGGGCATGGCGGTGGCAGTGCTACCCATGCTAGTTCCGGCCCCCCATCAAACCGGGAAGCTACACGGCCACGGCCGGCCGGGTGGCCATCTCCGCCGCCTGGTGCAGCGCCTCCACCATGGACCGGGAATCGGCGATCGCCTTGCCGGCAATGTCGAACGCGGTGCCGTGGTCCACGGATGTGCGGATCACCGGCAGGCCCACCGTGATGTTCACGCCGGCCTCGATGCCCAGCACCTTCACCGGCCCGTGCCCCTGGTCGTGGTACATGGCCACCACCAGGTCGTAATCGCCCCGGCCGGCCAGGAAGAACAGCGTGTCCGCCGGCAGCGGGCCCACCGCGTTGATCCCGGCCGCCTGCGCCGCCTTCACGCCGGGCTCGATCTTCTCCGCTTCCTCGCCCTGCCCGAACAGGCCGTTCTCGCCCGCGTGCGGGTTGATGGCGCACACGCCGATCTTCGGGTTGGGGATGCCCGCCCGCACCAGCGCCTCATGGCCGCGGCGGATGGTGCGCTCCACCAGGTCCGGGTTGATCTTCCGGACGGCATCCATCAGCCCGATGTGCGTGGTCACGTGGATCACCCGGATCTTGGGCGTGGAGAGCATCATGGACACTTCCTCCGTACCCGTCAGGTGCGCCAGCAGCTCGGTGTGCCCGGGGAAGATGTGCCCGGCGGCGTGCAGCGCCTCCTTGTTCAGCGGCGCGGTGCAGATGGCCTGCACCTTCCCGGCCATCGCCAGCTCGCTGGCCACCCGGATGTATTCGTACGCGGCGTGCCCGGCGACGGGGGAGAGCTTGCCCCACGGCAGGTCCTCCGGCAGCAGGTTCAGGTCGATCACGTTCACCCGGCCCGGCGTGAACACCGCGTCCTCCACGTCCTCGATCACCTGGATGTCCGCCTCGATGCCCAGCACCTCGGCTGCCTGCCGCAGCCGCAGCGCATCCCCGATCACCACGGGACGGCATTCGGCGTTGCTCTGCGGATCCAGCGCGGCGGCCACCACCACCTCGGGGCCCACGCCGGCGCCGTCGCCCATGGTCACGGCCACGAAGGGAAGCTGGTTCGGGTTTGCTGCGTCAGTCATTGTTGCTCCAGATTGTTCGGAAGTCTTGCGGGGAAGAGTATTGGCGGGAGCCGGCACGGACCGGCGCTCCCGGATTTCGTCATACAGCTGCAGGAGGGCCAGGTCATCGCCGAAGCTGCCGGGCTTGGTGCCCACCAGCTTCCCGTCGTCGGCGCGGCTCAGCACGGCCCCGTGCTGCACCGCCGCGAGCGGCACCAGGGTGTGGCGGCCTGCGGCGTCCAGGACTTCCCGGGCCGTCTCACCGCCGGTAAGGATCAGGTCAGTGGGGGCTGACTTGGCCGCCTGGGCCGCGAACGCGGACAGGGCCTGCACGATGCGGGCAGAGCCGGACGGGTCCACTTTTGCGGCGGCCAGTGTGATGGCTACGCGGCGGCCTGCCCTCAAATCTGCTGAAACCTGGGCCAGTTGGGGAGCGTAGGCGTCTTTGGCACCCGCGTACAGCGGGTGCAGCCGGACCACCGTGAAGCCCTGGCCTTCGAGCTGGGCCAGCTGCGCCTGCGCGGTCTTCGATGCGGAGCCGACGACGGCGAGCACCGGCCGGTCCGCGTCCTGCGGTACTGCGTCGGTTGCGTCCGCCGCTGCCGCGCTGTGCGCATTCCGCGCAGTGTGGGTGGCGAGCCGCTGCGCGAGGACATCGGCCGCTCCGCCGGTTCCCACCAGCACGATGCGGCGCCCGCCGGACTGGAAGCCCAGGTCCAGCAGGGCGTCTACCACGTGCTCGAGGTCCTGCACGGTTTCACCGTCAGCTACCACCAGCGCGGGCCGGCCGTCCAGCAGCCCGGCCAGGCGGGACGGCACTCTGCTTGACCGCACCGCCTCCAAATCCAGGGACTGCACCGATGCCGGTTCTTCCGGGCGGAGCAGTGACGGAATGTCCACCGGCGGGGCCGAAACCTCCGCCTGCCACAGGTCCGTCTCCGCCAGGGGAGAACCGGCAACCAAGGGGCGGCCGGCGCGCACTGTGCGCTGCAGCTGGGGGAGTGCCCCCGCAACCACAACGTGATAGCCGAGGCCCGCCAACGCGGCGGTCTCGGCGCTGATGTTGCCGCGCCACAGTGAGTCCATCTTCTTGAACATCACCTGCGCACCGGACGCGGCAGGTGCGGAGAAGGCGTCCTTCACCAATGCCTCGGCATCGGTGCCGGACAGCCCCCGGGAGTGTGTATCGATGACCACCACGTCGGTGACCTGCGCACCCGGCGACGCGCCGCCGTCGTACGTTCCGGGGAAGCTGCCCGTGCCCAGGGAAACCTGCGCGGACAGGCCGTGCTCCACAAAGCAGCAGCCAACCTCGGCGGCTCCGGAGAAGTCGTCAGCCTGCACAAATACGGAAGCCACGGTGCTCCTCTCGAAATCGGTAGTGGGCTGGAACCCGCTGACTGCGGGAAGCTTTCCATCATCATGACACGGTTGCGCGAATCACGCTAGAGGGGTTGCGCAAACTGCGCAGGAGTGGCAAAGTGATGGACACAACATTCGGCACCGCCACCCCGGCGCCCGCCGAACCCCCAACCTACCGAGAGGTCAACGATGACCGTTCTTCCTCAAGGAAGTGAGATTTCCCGCCGCCGCCTGCTGCAGTTCGGCGCGGCCGCAGGGTTTCTGCTGGGTACTGGCAGCCTCGCCGGCTGCGCAGGCCCCACCGGCCTCCCGGGTCCCAGCACCCTGACCCTGGCCCTCAACCGCTCCCTGGTCAGCCTGGACAACAAGCTCAACCAGTTCGACGCCGCCGTCACCGTGCAGCGCGCCGTCCGCCAGGGCCTCACCGCCATCGGCCCCGAAACCAAACCCATCCTGGTCCTGGCAGAACGCTTCGAGATGACCGGCCCCACCGAATGGACCGTCCGCCTGCGTGAAGGCATCCGCTACTCGGACAACAGCCCCGTCACCGTGGAGGACGTTGCCACCGCCCTGAAGATGTACAAGCAGGTGCAGGGCTCCTTCGTGGCCGGCTTCTTCCCCGAATTCCCCGAGGTTGTCCCCGTGGATGAGCGCACCTTCAAGATGGTGTCCAAGAAGCCCGTCCCCATCCTGGACAGCCTCATGAGCATGATCCTGATTACCCCCGCCGCGCAGAACAAGCCGGAGGAACTCCAGGACGGCCTGGGCACCGGCCCCTACGTGGTCACCAAGTTCAACCGCGGCGCCGGCACCTACAGCCTGGAACGCAACCCCAACTACTGGGGCCCCGCCCCGCAGGTAGACAACGTGGAAGTCCGGTTCCTCCCCGAGGAATCCAGCCGCGTCATCGCCCTCCGCAGCGGCGAGGTGGACGTGATCGACTCCATCACCCCGGACTCCCGCGAACAGCTGGGCGGCCTGCCCGGCGTCACGCTGCAGGAATCCTCCAGCCTCCGCCTCAACCAGATCTTCTTCAACTTCCGCAAACCAGCCGGCCACCCCCTGGCCGATCCACGCGTGCGGCAGGCCCTCAGCATGGCCATCGACGGCCAGTCCCTGGTGAAGGACGTCCTGGTGGACTCCGTCACCCAGGCCGAAGGCGTCACCCCCTCCAGCCTCACCGGCTACTACAAGACCGGCGAATACGTCTACGACCCCGAGCAGGCCAAGGCCCGGCTCGCCGAACTCGGCGTCAAGGACCTCACCCTGAAGATCATCTGGGAAACCGGCGAATTCGCCTCGGACACCTCCGTGATGGAAGCCCTGGTGGAAATGTTCGGCAAGATCGGCGTCAAGGCCGAGCTGCAGCAGTTCGAACCCGGCGGCAACATCCTCGCCTGGCGCCAGGGCAAGCAGGGCGACTGGGACCTCCTGGGCAACGGCTACCCCAGCCCCACCGGCCTGGCCATCACCATGCTCCAGGGCATGTACACCGGCACCCCTGAAAAGGAAGCCACCCGCGACACCTACCAGGGCTACGTGATCCCTGAGGTCACCGCCAAGATCCAGGCCGCCTCCGCCGAAGCGGACCCGGCCCGCAGGACCGAACTGCTCAACGAAGCCCAGCAGGCAGTCTGGGACACCTGGCCCTGCGCCTGGGCCTTCGTCCCCAAGTCCGTCCTCGCCCACCGGGAACGGGTCTCCGGGATCAACCTGGCACCCACCAACTCCTACCCCCTCGTTGATGTCCGGCTGGAGGCCTAAGCCATGACGAACTACATCCTCAAACGCCTGGGACAGGGCCTGCTGACCGTGTTCCTCACGGTGTCCACCGTGTTCATCCTCATCCGCATGGCCCCGGGCGATCCCGCCGTTTCCTACGCCGGCCCCCTGGCCACCAGCGACCAGCTGGCCGCCGTCCGGGAACAGTTCGGCCTGGACAAGCCCCTGCTGGAGCAGTACTGGATCTTCATCCAGCAGCTGGTCACCGGCAACCTGGGCCAGTCCTACTCGTTCCAGGCACCCGCCATGCAGGTGGTCTTCGAACGCATGCCGTACACCCTCACCCTGGCCACGGCCGCGATCCTGCTGACCGCCGTCGTCGCCATCCCGCTGGGTGTGTGGATGTCCCGCCGCCCGGACACAGGCCGCGAATTCGGCGTCAACGTGCTCACCATCGCCGGGCAGTCCATGCCCGACTTCTGGACCGGCATCATGCTCCTCACCGGCTTCGCCGTACTGGTGCCCATCTTCCCGGCCTCCGGCTTCGCCACCTGGGGCGGACTGGTGCTCCCCACCGTCACCATCGCCATCCTGCAGATCGCCCTGATCTCCCGCATGGTCCGCCGCGAAATGACCGCCAACTTCGCCGCCCCGTACCTCACGGTGGCCCGCTCCCGCGGCGTCCGCAGCTCCCTGCTCACCTGGCGCTACGCCATGGGCAACTCCGCCATCCCCGTCTTCACCGCCCTGGGCACCCGGTTCGCCGCGATGCTCAACGGCGTGGTGGTGGTTGAAGTGGTGTTCGCCTGGCCCGGTGTGGGCTCCCTGATTGTCCGGGCCCTCGAGACCCGCGACTACCCCCTCATCCAGGCCACGGTCCTCATCACCGCGCTCCTGGCGGTGGGCGTCCAGCTGCTCATCGACCTCGCCTACCCGCTCCTTGATCCCCGCGTTCGTCTTGGAAAGGCGGCAACAGCATGAGCATCGATACGGCACCTCCCGCCGGAGGTTCGTCACAGTCCGCTTCGCCGCAAGCCAAGCAGCCCAGCCCCAGCGCCGTCACCAAGGCGGACATCGCCAAGGCAGGCGCCACCCGGCGTCGTAAATCCGCCCAGTGGAAACTGGTGGTGGGCACCATTTGCACCCTGCTGGTGATCATCCCCATCATCCTGGCCAACGTGCTCCCGCTGCCGGACGCCAACTTCCAGGACCTCGCCGCCCGGCGCCTGCCGCCGCTCACGGAGGGGCACCTGTTCGGCACCGACCAGCTGGGCCGCGACCTGCTGTCCCGCGTCCTGCACGGCGGCCAGGTCTCGCTGACCATCGGCGTGCTGGCGGTGCTGGTCTCCGGTGCCATCGGCGTGATCCTCGGCTCCGCCGCCGGCTACTTCGGCGGCTGGGTGGACACCATCATCTCCCGCATCCTCGAAGCCCAGATGTCCCTGCCGCTGCTCATGATGCTGCTCCTGGTGGTGGCCCTGTTCGGCCCGTCCATCCCGGTGATCACGTTCGTGATCGCCATCGCCCAGTGGCCCGAAGTTGCCCGCCTCACCCGCTCCATGGTGCTGGTGGAACGCGAAAAGCCGTACGTCTCCGCCGCCCGGATCCTGGGCCTGCACCGCATCCAGATCCTCATCCAGCACATCATCCCCAACGTCATCAAGCAGGCAACCCTGGTGGTGCTGCTCCTGCTGGCCCAGGCCGTGCTGCTCGAATCCGCGCTGTCCTTCCTGGGTGCCGGCCCGCAGCGGCCCTTCGCCACCTGGGGCCGCATCATCTCCGACGGCCAGGACTACATCACCACCTCCTGGTGGATGGTCACCCTGCCCGGCCTGGTGATCGTGCTCATGGTGGTGGGCGTCAACCTGCTGGGCGACGGCCTCCGCGACCGTCCCCGCCGCAAGAAGAAGGGTGCCTGACATGACCTCTGCATCTGAGACCCCGTCCGCAAAGACCACCGAGTTCACCGAACAGCCCCTGCTGGAGGTCCGCGACTTCCAGGTGGAGCTCATCACGGACACCGCCATCATCCGCGCCGTGGACGCCGTCAGCTTCAGCATCCACCGCGGCGAAACGGTCACCATCATCGGCGAGTCCGGTTCCGGGAAGTCCACGACGGCGATGGGCATCCTCCGCCTGCTGCCCGAGGACCTGGCGGTACTGTCCGGCACCGTGCTGATTGACGGCGTCGACATCTCCGCAGACCCCAAGGCCATCAACAAGGTGCGCGGCAAGACCCTGGCGCTCATCCCGCAGGACCCCATGACGGCGCTCAGCCCGGTCCACTCGATCGGCAGCCAGCTGTTCGAAGCCATCAGCATCGCCGGCGCCGCGTCCGCCAAGGACAAAGCCGCCCTGCAGGCCCGGGCCGTGCGGCTGCTGGAACAGGTGCACATCCCCACACCGGAAAAGCAGCTGAAGAAGTACCCGCACCAGCTCTCCGGCGGCATGCTGCAGCGTGTGCTGATTGCCATCGCTTTGGCGAGTGAGCCGCAGCTGCTGGTGGCGGACGAGCCCACCTCGGCCCTGGACGTCACCGTGCAGGCCGGCATCCTGGACCTGCTGCTGGAACTGCAGGAACAGCGCGGCATCGGCATCCTGATGATCACGCACGATCTCGGCGTGGCCCGGCTCATCTCGGACCGCATCCACGTGATGAAGGACGGCTCCTTCGTCGAATCCGGCGAGGTCCAGCAGATTGTGGACCACCCCGCCACCGAATACACGCAGACCCTGCTGGCCGCCGTGCCGGTGCTGGGGGAGTGGGACGAAACGCCCGCCGCCACCGGCCGCCGTGCCGCCACCACCGACCCCGCCCTCACCCAGACCGGAGCACGCAATGACTAAGCCGTTCCTCGCCGTCGACAACCTGGTGGTGGACTACCACGTCCCCGGCGGCACGTTCCGGGCCGTGGACAACGTCTCGTTCTCCGTGGACAAAGGCAAGACCATCGCCGTGGTGGGTGAATCCGGCTGCGGCAAATCCACCATCGCCAAGGCCCTCATGCGGCTGGTGACCCCCACCAGCGGATCCATCAACCTGGACGGCACGGACATCGCGTCCATGAGCGAAGCGAAGCTCCGGCCCATGCGCTCCAAGTTCCAGATGGTGTTCCAGGACCCGTACGGTTCGCTGGATCCGCACATGACCGCCCAGGAAATCGTGGCCGAACCCCTCAAGCTGCAGGGCATCCGCTCCAAGGCCGAACGCCACAAGGCGGCCGCCAAGCTGATCGACCAGGTGGGCCTGCCCGTCCGGTCCCTGGAGAAGCACCCCGGCGAATTCTCCGGCGGCCAGCGCCAGCGCATCGGCATTGCCCGGGCGCTCGCCTCCAAGCCCGAACTGCTGGTCTGCGACGAAGCCACCAGCGCCCTGGACGTCTCCGTGCAGGCACAGGTGCTCCGGCTGCTGAAATCCATCCAGGACGAAACCGGCATCACCTACGTGTTCATCTCGCACAACCTTGGCGTGGTGCAGGAGATCAGCGATAGCGTCATGGTGATGCAGCGCGGCAAGCTCGTGGAACACGGCAGCACCGCGTCCGTCCTGACCGCCCCCAAGGAGGACTACACCCGCAAGCTCCGCCGCGCGGCCCTGGACCCCTCCACCATGACCGGCCTGAAGCCGCGGCACATCGTCCGCTCCCTGGCCCTGTCCAACCAGTAACTCTTCCCGCACGCAACCACGAGGAATCAACGCATGAGCACGCAGCCCGAAGGCGCCCAGGTGGACGGCCTGAAACTCCCCATCTCCCGGCTGGTCCTGGGAACCATGACGTTCGGCGACACCGTTGACGAGGCCACCGCCGGCCGCATGGTGTCCGAGGCACTCGACGCCGGCATCACCACCATCGACACCGCCAACGCCTACGTGGGCGGGGTCACCGAAGAGATGCTCGCCCGCCTCCTGAAGGGAAAGCGCGACGGCGTCATCCTGGCTTCCAAGGCCGGCATGCCGCACGCGGACCACGGCTCCAATACGCCGTTGTCGCCTGAGGGGCTGCGTGCCAGCGTTGAAGGCAGCCTGCGCCGCCTGAACGTGGACAGCATCGACCTCTTTTACCTGCACCAGCCGGACCGGGCCACGCCTCTGGCCTCGACCCTTTCGACCGTTGCCGAGCTGGTTGCCGAGGGGAAGATCGGCGCACTGGGTGTGTCCAACTTCGCCGCCTGGCAGATCGCCGACGTGATCCACACGGCCCGTGAAGTGGGGGCGCCGCAGCCCGTCGTCGCGCAGCAGCTCTACAACCTGGTGGCCCGCCGGCTGGAGGAGGAATACCTCGAGTTCGCGTCCACCCACAACGTGCACACCATGGTCTACAACCCGCTGGGCGGCGGCCTGCTGACCGGCAAGCACAGCTTCGACGCCAAGCCCACCGAGGGCCGCTACGGAGACTCCAAGCTCGCGGCCATGTACACGCAGCGGTACTGGGACAAGCAGCTGTTCGACGCGATCGGCGAGCTGTCCCGGATCGCCGCCGACGCTGACGTGACCCTCGCGGAACTGTCGCTGCGCTGGCTCGCCTACCGTGACGGCGTCGGGTCCCTCCTGCTGGGCGGATCCAAGGTGGAGCAGCTGCGCGCCAACATCGCCGCCGTGGGCAACGGACCGCTCCCGGCCGACGTCGTGGAAGCCTGCGACACCGTGGGCACCTCTCTCCGCGGCCCGATGCCCGCCTACAACCGCTGACGCTTTCCTGACTCTTCGCACTGACTGAACCGAACTGACTGAAGGACTCTGATGACCTCCGAACTGGCCCTCGAATTCGCCCGCAAGATCCGCGCCCGTGAGCAGGCGGTGGGCTACTGGGCGGTGCTGGACGCGCCCGTGGCCACCGAACGCATCGGCCGCCTCGGCTACGACTACGTGGCCCTGGACGCGCAGCACGGCCTGCTGGGCTACTCCGGCGTACTCAACGGGCTGATGGCCATCGACGCCGGGCACACCGCCGTCGGCATGGTCCGCACGGAAGCCAACGACTTCACCGCCATCGGCAAGGCACTGGACGCCGGCGCCGTGGGGGTCATCGTTCCGCTCATCAACAACGCCGAAGACGCCGCCGCGGCCGTGGCGGCAGCGAAGTACCCGCCGCTGGGTGGCCGCTCCTACGGCCCCATGCGCTCGGCCCTGCGCATCGGCCCCGTCCCGGCCGAGGCCAACGCCACCACCCTGGTCTTCGCCATGATCGAAACCCCTGAGGGCCTGGCCAACGTCAAGGAAATCTGCGCCACCCCAGGCCTGGACGGCATCTACGTGGGCCCGTCCGACCTCGCGATCGCCGTGGGCGGGGCCTTCCCCGGGGACCCCGCCGTCGAGACCGAATTCAACGCCGCCCTGGAGACCATCGCCGAGGCCGCCGCCTCCGCGGGCATCGCCGCCGGCATCCACACCCCCGCGGGTACCGTGGCGGCGCAGCGGCTGACGCAGGGCTACACCTTCACCACCATCGCCTCGGACCTGACGCACCTGGAACAGATCGCCAAGTCCCACCTCGACGCCGCAACTTCCGCTGCCGGAACCAAAGAGGACTAATCCCATGACGAACACCACCACCGACGAGTACAGCACCATCACCCCGGACGGCGTTGTAAAAACGGCCGACGGCGCCGACTTCGCCTACCTGCCCGCGCCCACCGTGCAGAGCCACGCGGCCAACCTGCTCACCCTCCCGGACGGCCGGCTGGGCTGCGTCTGGTTCGGCGGCACCCAGGAAGGCGTGCCGGACATTTCCATCTGGTTCTCCGCCCTGGAACCCGGCAGCAGCCAGTGGTCCGGGTCCGAACAGCTCTCCGACGATTCGGCACGCTCGGAGCAGAACCCCATCCTGTTCACGAACACGGACGGCGCCCTCTGGCTCCTGTACACCGCGCAGAAGGCGGGCAACCAGGACACCGCCGAGGTCCGGCGTCGTATTTCCCTGGACAGCGGCCGCACCTGGGGACCCGTAGAAACTCTGTTTGCCGCGAACGAAACCGGCGGCGTGTTCGTCCGCCAGCTGCCCGTGGTGCTCCCGTCCGGCCGCCTGATCATCCCGATCTTCCGCTGCATCACCACCCCGGGCGAAAAGTGGGTGGGCAACAGCGACGACAGCGCCGTGATGATCTCCGACGACGCCGGCGCCACGTGGTCCGAAACCGTGCTCCCCGGCAGCCTGGGCTGCGTCCACATGAACATCCAGCCCGTGGCCGACGGCACCCTGCTGGCCCTGTTCCGCAGCCGCTGGGCCGACTCCATCTACGAATCCCGCTCCACCGACGACGGGTCCACCTGGAGCGAGCCGGTCCCCACCGAGCTGCCGAACAACAACTCGTCCATCCAGTACGTGGCGCTCGCCGACGGCCGCCTGGCGCTGGTCTACAACCACAGCCGGGCCGAGGCCTCCACCGAGCGGCGGCTCTCGCTCTACGACGAGATCGACGACGACGGCCTGGCTGAGGAACAGGGCCAGATCACCGAACCGGTGGTCACGGACGCCGACGCAGGTCCGGGAGCCGGCGACAGCGGCGAACGGAAGGCCTTCTGGGGCACCCCGCGGTCCCCGATGACGCTGGCGATCTCCGAAGACTCCGGCCGTTCCTGGCCCATCCGGCGCAACCTGGACGTGGGCGACGGCTACTGCCTGTCCAACAACTCCCGCGACGGACTCAACCGCGAATACTCCTACCCGTCCATCCACCAGGGCCCGGACGGTGCACTGAACATCGCGTACACGTACTTCCGGCAGGCCATCAAGTTCGTCCGCGTGGACCCGCAGTGGGCCTACGACGGCACGCAGACGCCGGGCGGCCTGGAGGACGGCTCCATCAATGACTGAACAGCATGCGGTGGTCACCGGGTGCAGCTCCGGCATCGGGCAGGCCATCACCAGACGGCTGCTGGCCGACGGCTGGTCCGTCACCGGGCTGAGCCGCACCGAGACGTCCCTGGACGGAAAGTTCGAGTGGCTGCAGGCGGACTTATCTGATCCTGAATCCCTGGCTGACGACGTGGCCGGGCTGCGGCCGGCCCACGCCCTGGTGCACGCCGCCGGGTTCCAGCGGACCGCCCATATCGGCTCCCTTGACCCGGCCGCGCTGGCGGGCATGTTCACCGTCCACGTGGCGGCGGCGTCGGTCCTGGCCAACGCGCTGGTGCCATCCATGCCCGACGGCGGCCGGATCGTCCTTCTGGGCAGCCGCACCTCCACAGGCATGCCGGGCAAGAGCCACTATGCCGCCACCAAGGCTGCGTTGATGGGGCTGGGCCGGACGTGGGCGCAGGAGCTCGCTCCGCGGGGCATCACCGTCAATGTGCTGTCCCCGGGCCCCACCGACACCCCGATGCTGAACGACCCCGGCCGCGCCGCCACCCCGGTGAAGCTGCCCGCGCTGGGTGCCCTGGTGGACCCGGACGACGTCGCCGCCCTGGCCGCGTTCCTCCTGGGCCCGCACGGCAAGTCCATCACCGGCCAGAACTACGTCATCTGCGGCGGCGCCTCCCTCTGACGCCCGCTCACCTGTGGCGGCTTCTTTCCGGACGCCCGCTCACTTGTGGCGGCTTTAACCCGAACGCGCGCTCACTTGTGGTGGCTTCTTCCCGAACGCGTGCTCTCTCCCGGTACCCAGACGGGGGCGCCGTGCACGTTTGTGCAGGAGCCGTTGGGTGGGCGTCCACACCCGAGCGCCACAGAAAGTACCTACTGACCAGTAACAACGCTCGGCCGGCCCCGCTCAGGCGAGGTGCCGCCACACCACCGGATACGCCGCACATTCGTGCAGATCCGCTGCCTCCGGGCCGTGGCGCTGCCAGCATGGAAACCGGCCCGGCGCCTGATGACCCCCAACATCAGGCGCCGGGCTTCCTCCGAAGACAGACGAACAAAGAGGTTTCCATGTCCTTCCTATCCCGGGCCCTGTCCGTTGCCGCAGCAGCGCTCCTCGCCACATCCCTGATGGCGGTCCCTGCCCAGGCCGTCGACGTTTCCCCGCCAGGCGCCAACGACTGGTCCTGCAAACCGTCGGCAGAGCACCCCTACCCAGTCATCCTGGTGCCGGGAACGTTCGAAAGCATGGCGAAGAACTGGTCCACCATGTCGCCCTACCTCAAGAGCCAGGGGTACTGCGTGTTCGCCCTGAACTACGGCGCCACCAACGGCGTGTACGCCACCGCCCCCGTGGCCGAGTCCGCCAAGCAGCTTGCCCCGTTCGTGGATTCCGTCCGGGCCGCCACCGGTGCCAAGCAGGTGGACCTGGTGGGCCACAGCCAGGGCGGCATGATGCCCCGGTACTACATGGGCTTCCTGGGCGGCGCCAAGTATGTCCACCACCTGGTGGGTATCGCGCCGTCCAACCACGGCACCAAGGGCCTGATCGTCCCGCCACCGGACATGCTGCCCACGCCTGACTACACCCTTGCCGGGTGTGCTGCCTGCGCGGACCAGCAGGCCGGTTCAACCTTCATGCAGAAGCTCAACTCGATCGGCGACACCGTGGCCGGGCCGTCGTACACCGTCATCTCCACGAAGTACGACGAGGTAGTGATCCCCTATAACAGCCAGTACCTGAACGGGAGCGCGCGCCAGGTCACCAATCTCACCATCCAGGACAAGTGCCCGGCCGACGTCTTCGAGCACGACCAGACGCCCAACGATCCCGTGGTGCACCAGTGGGTGGGCAACGCACTGGGCCGCGCGTCCGGTCCCGCGGACCCCGCGTTCCAGCCGGTCTGCCTCTAGCGCGCACGCCTCAGCAAAGAAGAACGTACGACGGCGGGTGGTTGGCTGTGTGCCCGCCACCCGCCCAGGACGCTGGAACGGTACGGGGACGCTGGAACGCTTCAGCGTCCCCGCACCGTTCCAGCGTTTTCGGCGCTCCGGGCGCGCACACAACCCGGGCTGCCAGGACGCCCTTCTCAGGAAGCGCGGGACTCCAGGGCCCCATGCTGTCCGGCGGGGCGGCCCTCCGCCACAGCCCAGTGCCGGTGCAGCGACTCCGCCAGCCGTTCGGGCTCAACCCGGTGGGGCGGGTCGAAGTGGTGGCGCCGGGGAAAGACCTCCAGTTGGAAGTCCGGGAAGAAGACCCTGGCCAGCCGGGCCGCAACATCGCCCTGGTCATCGGGATGGCTGAGCCCGCCCACGGCGTAGTACACCGGCCTCGTGAAGGCGGCGAGCCGCGACCGGTCCAGGTCATAGTCCCGGAAAGTGCGCAGGAAAGCACGGATCCCGGCGGGCCGCCTGGCCATCCACGGCGGCGGGGGACCGGCCTCCTGAGGCGGCAGGACGACGTCGTCCCTCACCTGGAGCCGCATGAATCCGGCCATGAACTCGTCCGGAGGAAGCGCTTCCAGCTGGCCGTACCGGCGGCGGTGTTCAGTGTAGGAGTGGCTCCAGTCCCAGCTTCCGGCCCAGGCCGGCTCCAGCACGGCAAGGCTCTGCAGCCGCTCCGGATGCTGAGCGGCGAACGCCAGCGCCACCGCACCGCCGCCCGAATATCCCACCAGGTGGAAGCTCTGCCAGCCCCGGGCATCAGCCTCGCGCAGGACGCCGTCCACCTCCGTGTCCAGCGTCCATCTGGCTGGTGGTTGGTCCTCCCGGTACAGCTCAAGTTCCTTGGCGACGGCGCTCACGCCCGGCCCCAGCGCTTCGATCAGGCGCGCGTAGGCCAGATCGGCGGGGAGCACTGCGCCGGGCAACAGGATGACCCGAATCGGTTCCATGCAAGAACTGTACGCCCGCACCGGAACCGCGCAATGGGGCCGGAACAGTCGAAAGGTCAGCGGTCACGCAGAGGCTGGCGGCGGAGGTTCCGGGCGTGGAGGTAGACCATCAGCACCAAAAGTGGCACGTGGATGGCGGGCAGGTTGTGGGCGAACCATCGTGGCAGGTAGATGTCCGTGACGGACCCGCTCTCAGCGCCGTATCGTTCGGCCAGGCCGGTGAGCGGGCACCGGAATCCGTTGCCCGCGAACACCAGGGATTCGCCGGCAACCACCGCGGCGGCCACGCTAACCCGCCGGTCGGTCCGCCCCGCCAACCCTGCGATGAGCACGTAGACCACGCACGACTCGATGGAGAACCACGCCAGCGTGTGCACCGCCTTGACCGCCGCCACAGCGGCACCGCGCCGGTCCATCCGCGTCCCTACAGCGTCTCCGGAACGGGCCGCCCCGGGAACAGCGTGGCGTACTGCTTCCGGTACATCCGCCGCCCCACCAGCTTGTACGCCAGCCGCACCGGTGCCGGGATCTCCTTGAACAGCTCAACCCGGTCAGCCGGAGGGTTCGTGGCCAGCACCATGCCGAGGTACGCCACCATGAATCTCTTATCGAATTTGTTGATCCCGTGCTGCCCCACGGCCGCGGCTTCCTTCTCGGTCATCACCCGGTCCACCACCGGCATGACCTCGGTGACCTCGCGGCGCAGGTGCACGTCCAGCACGGCTTTCAGGTCCTCATACAGCGCGGCGAGTTCCGACGCGTCCGATTCACCCGCCGTCGCCATCCAGCGCAGCCGTACCGGCTCAATCCGTTCCAGCCGCTGGGTGACCTGCCGGTGGTGCTCCAGCATCTGCGCGATATGCAGGGCACAGCCGGGGGCGCGCTGCTCCAGCGGCGGGTACATGAGCAGGTCCTCGCCCTCGTGGTGCACGTGGAGGACCATGTCGAAGTTCCCCAGCACCTCCCCGACGTACGCGGCCCGCCCAGTATCGCCCGCCGTCACGGAGCGGACCAGGCCGGGCGCCTCGCCGTACGCCCACAGGAAGAAGCGGTGGATGCGCCGCATGGCCGCGGTCCCGGTGCACAAGACCGGCCCGGGCGGCAGGGGAGCGGCGGTCTCGCCGGGCTGCATGGTGAAGAAGTCGGTCACGGGATGGCCCCCTGTTCGTCGCGAGACCAGGCCTCTCCCCGCGAGCATCGTATCGCCGCACCGGGCCCTGAACAATGGCGTGCGGAATGATGCGCGGCAGCTCAGCAGGACGTACGACGGCGGGACGCACCGCCGTCGTACGTCTCGCCTTCAGGAGGTCCCGGCGACACACGGAGCAACCCCTGTTGGACCCCGCGGCCGCCAGCGGAAACAATCAAGCGTGACCTTCACGCCTGCAGACACCGCCACCACCCGCCCAACGCTCCGCGGCACCTTCGGCATGACCGCGTCCACCCACTGGCTGGCCACCGCCTCGGCCCAGGCAGTGCTGGAACGGGGCGGAAACGCCTTCGACGCCGCGGTGGCAGGTGCCTTCGTCCTGCATGTGGTGGAGCCGCACCTGAACGGTCCCGGCGGGGACATGACGGGCATCTTCGTCACTGCCGCCAACCCCTCGGAGCCTGTGGTGCTGATGGGCCAGGGGCCCGCCCCGGCCGCAGCCACCCGGGACCACTACCTTGCCGAAGGGCTGGAGCTGGTCCCCGGCGCCGGTGGGCTCGCCGCCGCCGTCCCGGCCGCCGTCGACGCCTGGCTGCTGCTCCTGCGGGACCACGGCACATGGGAGCTCGCGGACGTGCTGGCCTTTGCCATCGGCTATGCCCGGAACGGCCACCCTGTGCTGGAGCGCGTGTGCAGCACCATCGCCTCCGTTGCAGGGCTCTTCACCGAGCACTGGCCCTCGTCCGCCGCGCTGTGGCTTCGCGGCGGAAAAGTCCCGGCAGGAGGCGACCTCCTCAAGAACCCGGAATACGCGGATGTCCTGGACCGGCTCATTGCCGCCGGCGGCCCGGCCTCGGGTGAGAAGACGGGGGAGCGGGAGGCCCGGATCGACGCCGCCCGCCGCGAATGGCGCGAAGGATTCGTAGCCACCACCGCGGCTGACTTCCTCACCGGCCCGCACCGGCACTCGTCCGGAACGGATCATGCCGGCGTCATCACCGCCGCCGACTTCGCCGCGTTCGAAGCAGGGTACGAGCCCGCCGCCACCCTGGAGTTCCGCGGCCACACCATCGCCAAGACGGGCGCCTGGGGGCAGGGCCCGGCGCTCCTCCAGACGCTCGCGATCCTCGACGGCTTCTCCGATGAACACCTGGACCCGTCCACAGCACTCGGCGCGCACACCATCCTCGAAGCCCAGAAGCTGGCCATAGCCGACCGCGAGGCGTACTACGGCGACGCCGACGTGCCGCTGGAACACCTGCTGAGCCCCGGATACGCTGCCGAGCGGCGGAAGCTGATCGGTGAGCAGGCGTCCCATGAGTTCCGCCCCGGCGCTGTTCCCGGCCACCAACCGTTCCTCCCGCCGCTGCGCACGGAGTACCTCCCGCCGTCGATCGCTGAACGTGGCGGGCATGCCTTTCCCGGCGTGGGCGAACCCACTGTCCAACCGACCGGTGAGACGCGCGGGGACACCTGCCACCTGGACGTGGTGGACCGGTGGGGCAACATGGTCTCGGCCACGCCGTCCGGCGGCTGGCTGCAATCTTCCCCGGCCATTCCCGGGCTGGGATTCTGCCTGGGATCGCGGCTGCAAACCACCTGGCTCGAAGAGGGTGCGCCCTCAACCCTCACCCCGGGCAAACGGCCCCGCACCACCCTGACGCCCACGCTGGTGCTGAAGGACGGCGAACCTGTGGCCGCACTCGGATCGCCCGGCGGGGACCAGCAGGACCAGTGGCAGCTGCTGTACCTGCTCCGGACCATCGTGGGCGGGTACGAGCCGCAACAGGCCATCGACGCACCCGCTTTCCACACCACGTCCATCCCCGGGTCCTTCTGGCCGCGGACGTGGACGCCGGGCGGCGCGGTGGTGGAGGACCGCCTGGGCGACGCGGTGATCACCGGCCTCGTGGAGCGCGGGCACCTGGTCACCCGGGCGGGGGATTGGGCCCTCGGCCGGCTGTCCTCCGTGGAACGCGACCCCGCCACCGGGATCCTGAGGGCGGCGGCCAACCCGCGGGGAGCGCAGGGGTACGCGGCCGGACGGTAATTGCGTCAGCAAGGCTCCGGCCGTCAGAAACCGGCAGCCCGAACAACATCGATCGAATCAGACAGCAGCCCTACCCTTTGGTCCACTGACGAACCCTGCGGCGCGGACACCTTCAGCCCGCGATAAACCTCGGTGTTCGGGCCACCGGGTGCGGACTCCAGTGCAGCGCTTACCGACCGGACCGCCGCGGGAGTCAACAACGACGCCGGCTCCACGGGTGCAGGCGGCACATGGCAGTCATCCCATGCTTCGCCGAAACGGGTGGCTACCGGGGCGCATCCGGAGAGGACAACCCCGGCCAGCAGTTCCGAGTCCAGGCACCTACGGATGTGGCACCCGGCGGTACGTCCGGCGCGGCCTTCAATGGCTGAACGGCCCCAGTTAACCGCCACTCCCGTTCCAGTTCCTGAGGCGGTGACTGCCTCCAGTTCCTCCTCCAGCGTCAGGAAGCCCTTGACCGGTGTTTGGCCAGATTTTGCCGCGTCACAGTGCTCCAGTACCGGCCTTGCAGTGTCCCATTCGAACGCCGCGAGCTGCTCCAGCGAGGAAGCCAGGGGGCCGATGCCCGCGGCACCGGCAGGCACACCGTGGGGAACCGGGCGCGGCGCGCTGAACAGATGCACCGCGCGGACGGCCGGGCGGCCCAGTACGCTGTTGAGCGCTCGCACCGCCCTTGCGGCAGCGGCGGCACGCGCCACGGCGGCCTGCCTCCCGGCCGAGGTCAGGGACGCCAGCCCGAAGTCGGCTGAGCCATCCAGCCTGGACATCGTGTCCGGAATGGTGGTCACCACAAACGTCAGGTGGTCGGGAAGGTGCCGTACCTGCTCAAGGAGCCAGTCGCCGTCGTACTTATGCAACTGGCCCGTGGGGTAGAACGGAATCTCAAGCCCGGAAACGCCGGGCAGCCTGGCTGCCGCGTGAAGGAGAGCCGCCTCAGCCTCCGGGTTCCATCCGTCCAGGGCGGGCGCTGCCGCGTAGCTGCTCAGGATCAGGCCCGGACTGCCGCTCACACCCGGGCCGCCGCTGCGGACATGACGGGGTTCGACAGTTTTCCCACGCCCGCAATTTCCACCGAGACGATGTCACCCGGACTGAGCTCCAGGACGGACTCGTCGGCGGCCCACGGGGTGCCGGTGAGGATTACATCGCCGGGGTACAGGGTCATGAAGCGGGAACAGAAGATGAGGAGTTCCGCCACGCTGAAGACCATGCTTGCCGTGGACGAGTCCTGGGCCAGGTCGCCGTTCACCGTGGTCCTGATGCGGAGTGACTGCAGGTCAGGAATCTCATCTAGCGTCACCAGGTCAGGGCCGAGGGGGCAGAACGAGTCCAGGCTCTTCCCCCGCGTGGACTGGACGTCCGCAGCCTGGAGGTCCCGGGCCGATACATCATTGGCCACCGTCACACCCGCCACTGCCCGCAGTGCCTCCTCGGCGCTTCCCGCGTCCTTGAGGAGGCTTCCGATGACGACGGCGAGCTCGCCTTCGCAGACCACCTGCCCGGCCAGTGCCGGGTCAAGGATGATCGGGGCACCGTCCCCGGCCAGGCTGCCCGCGAACTTGCCGAAGACCAGGGGGATGCGTCCCGGTGCCCGCCGGTCCGGGGCTGTGCCTCCGGCGGGCACCGGACATAAAGGGACTTCCGGACCAGGCGCTGGCCAGTAGTTTTCGCCAATGCCGATCAGCTGCCCGGGGATCCGGACGCCCGGCAACAGGGCGCAGACCAGGGACGGACGTTGGTCCGGACCCGGCTCGGCCCCGACCAGGGGATACCGGGCCATTCAGTGGCTCAGGTGTGAGGCGTACACGCGCAGGCGGGGGTGCTGGAACACTTCGTCCGGCGGCCCTTCGGCCACAATGCCTCCATGTTCCATGAAGATCACGCGGTCGGCGACCTCGCGGGCGAACTTCATCTCGTGGGTCACGATCACCATGGTCATGCCTGTCTTGGCCAGTTTCGCCATGATGTCCAGCACCTCATTCACCAGCTCCGGATCCAGGGCGGATGTGGGCTCATCGAACAGGATGGCCTTGGGGTCCATCATCAGCGCCCGGCAAATAGCCACCCGCTGCTGCTGCCCGCCGGACAGGTCCGCCGGATAAGCGTCCGCCTTGTCCTCCAGGCCCACGGACCGCAGCTTCTCCATAGCCCGCGGAACGGCGTCGGCCCGTTTCTGCCCTTTGGCGATCACCGGGCCTTCCAAAAGGTTGTCCAGGACCGTGCGGTGCGGCCAGAGGTTGAACTGCTGGAACACCATGGCGATCTCCCGCCGGAGCCAGGTCAGCCGAAACTGGTCCAGCACGCCCAGCTTTCCCCGCCCGTTGGGTGTGTAGAACACCTGGCGGCCGTCCACGTGGATGCGGCCTGCGTCGGGCACCTCCAGCATGTTGATGCACCGCAGCAGCGTGCTTTTCCCTGCTCCGCTGGGGCCGATGATGGCCACCACCTCGCCGGGCAGGATCCGCAGGTCCACGTCTTTCAGGACCTGGCGCGAGTTGTAGCTCTTGGTCAATCCGGTGATGCCGATCATGCCATGCTCCCTACAGCCTCACGGAGTTGCTTGGTGGTGCCCATCTTGCGGCCCATTTTCTTTTCGATGACGAGTTGCAGGACCATCAGGAGGCTGGTCATGACCAGGTACATGGCCGCCACGACGCCCAGGGTTTCCATGACGTTGTAGGTGGAGTTGTACGCCTTCTGGCCCTGCAGCATCAGGTCCGGCACGGTGATCACTGAGATTTGTGCCGACTCCTTCAGCATGATGATGCAGTTGTTGATGTACGGGGGAGTCATGAGCCGGATGCCTTCCGGCGCCGTGACCCGGAAGAACTTTTGCAGCGGGTTCATGCCCACTGAGTCCGCAGCCTCCAGGTGGCCCGCGTTTACCGATTTGAGCCCGGCCCTGATGATCTCGGAAAAGAACGACGCCGAGTTGAGGCTCATGGCGATCAGCCCCGCCGTGAAGGCGTCCATGGTCAGCCCGAACGGCTTCGTGTAATAGAAGAAGAACAGGGACAGCATGAGCGGCAGGCCGCGGAAGAACCATACGTAGGCGGCTGCAAAGATCCGCAGGGCACGGACCCGGGAGAGCCTCAGGGTGGCGATGACGTAGCCAAGAACGGTGGCGCAGACGATCGCTGCGGCAACGATTCCCAGCGTGGTCAGCGCCCCGGCCAGGAAGATCGGGAAGTATTCGGCTGCTACAGAGCCGGGCTCATAGGTGTTCATGGTTGATCAGGCGGAGGGGATCTCGACCGTGAATCCGAACCACTTCTGGTTCAGTTCTTCCAGGGTGCCGTCTGCCTTGAGCTCCTCAATGATCTTGTCCACCTTGGGCTTCATTTCGGTGTCGTCCTTCGGGAGTCCGACGCCGGCGGGCTTGGTGCCGTAAACGTCGCCCACAATTTTCAGTTCCGACGCCAGCGGGGAGTTCTTCATGAAGTTCTCTGCGGCGATCCTGCCGGTTGCGAAGACCTCGATCCGGCCGGCGGCTACGTCCGCGAACCCTTCGGGGGCGCCGGGGTAGGCCTTCAGCTCGGTGAACCCGCCGATGCCTTTGACGTCCGATTCCGTTCCAGAACCGCCGATGGCTCCCACCACCAGGCCGTCCAGCTTACTGAGCTGCTCCACCTTCGTGTTGTCCTTCTTCACCACCGCCACGGCTCCGTCCGCCAGGTAGGGCGTGGAGAAAGTGATGGACTGTTTACGCGCATCAGTCATGGTCAAGCCGGACATGACGGCGTCGAACTTGCCGCTGTTCAGGCCCGGGAGGAGTCCGGTCAGCTGGCCTTCCACAAATTCAGGCTCCATGCCGAGCTTCTCCGCAATCAGGGTGCCCACTTCAATGTCGAAGCCGGTGAGCTTGCCGGCTTCAGAGAAGGTGATGGGCCGGAAGGTGCCGCTCGTGGCGATGGTGAACTTTTCCTTTGGCGCGGACTCAGCGGATGTGTTGCTGGTTGCTGCGCAGCCACTGGCAGCGAGGGTTAGCGCTGCCAGGGCGGCTACTACGGCGGCTTTGCTGGTGCGTGAAAACATGCGGGCTTCCCACTTTCGGTGATCCATGTGCCAGTGATGTGCTGACACGGATGACGCTATGGGTTCCGTGTGTCCGGAAATCGCCCGCTTCGTTTCCGGAACGTTAATTATGAATTCTGTAGACACTTTGACGAAGCGGGGCCATTGGACGGGCCGTTTACCGCGCCAGTTCAGCCGGCGTCTGCCGCCAATTGCTCCAGGAGCTCGGCAAAAGCGAGGGCAGCAAGTTCCCCGCCCGGAGGCGCCACCACCTGCACCGAGAGGGGAAAGCCCTCAGCGGAAAGTCCCACCGGAAGCGACACCACGGGGCATCCCGTGAGTGTCACCGCCCGGCACGGGCCCATGATTTCCCATCCCTGCAGCTGCTCGCCGTCCACGTCCAGCGTGCCGTCCACCCGGGCCGCGGGGCCACCGGCGACGGGAAGCAAAGCGATGTCAACGGACTCAAGCTGCCTGATAGCGCCGGTGCGGGCCGCGTCCGCAGCCAGGCGTGCCCGGGCAGTTTCCCCGGGCGACGCTGCCAGCGAATTTTTGATGGTCTGCAGGTTGGCGCCGGTAATGGCATCCTCCCTGCCGGCAACCGCGGCGGCGTGGTCCACCATGGGGTCCAGTTCGCGCAGCCGGTTGTAGGTGGGCAGGCAGTCGGCAAAAAGATCAGGCTGTTCCGTGGCCGTATGGCCCGCCGCGGCGATGGCGGCGGCCAGCCGCACCATGACCTCGGCGACCTCCGTGCGGACCGGGCCGAACGCCCGGCCATCGCTCCACGCAACCCGTATCGGCCCCTCCTGCGTGGGCAGCGGCTCCGTAGGCGAACCGGCCATCACGGTATAGGCCGCCCGGAGGTCACGGACGGAACGGGCCAGTGGGCCCACCGTCTGGAAGGATCCCTGCATGCCGGGGCTCACCGCCGGGATTACGCCGTCGTCCCCGAAGTTCCCAGCCAGGCCCGGTACCTGCCCTTCGCCGGGGAGCGCGCCGATCCCGGGCCGCAAGGCCGCGATGCCCACGCACTGCGCGGGCCATCTCAGTGACCCGCCGAAGTCCGTTCCTACGCCCAACGCAGAGATGCCTGCGGCGACCGAGGCGGCCTCACCGCCGCTGGATCCGCCAGGGGTGGCGTCCGGGTAGCGCGGATTGCCCGTCCTGCCCAGCAGGGGGCTTTCGCAGGTCATGCCGAAGGCGAATTCGGGGCAGTTGGTCTTGCCCACAAGGATGGCGTCAGCGTCAAGGAGCCGCTGCACCGCGGGGGCGGTGGTGTTTGCCATGGTGGCGGCGAACGCCTTGCTGGCGGCCGTGACGGGAAAGCCTGCCACCGCAACCACGTCCTTGACGCTGAACGGGATCCCGGCCAGCGGGCCCAGCGTTCCGCCCGCAGCCCGGCGGGAATCGAGGGCTGCAGCGGCCCGTTCCGCGCTGTCCCAGTCCTCGCTGATAAAGGCGTTGAGGTCCTTGCCCTGCGGGGAGTCGGCAATGGCGCGGGCTTCGGCGAGGATGCTGACGGCGGATTTCCTGCCCGTGCGGAAGGCCTCGGCGATGGACGTGGCGTCCGAGAATCCGGAGTTCAGTGCTGCAAGGAGTGAGCTGCTCATTCACTGGCCTCCTTTTTGGTGGTCGAGCCCTGCCGGGCGAGGTAGTCGCGCTCGCCGTGCTCCTCGAATTCGCGCCGGATCCGGTCGGCGTCCCCCGAGCGCAGGCACTCCAACAGTTCGGCGTGCCTGTCGCACCCCTTGCTCAGGTCACCCTTAGACCGTTCCTCGTTGAGGACATTGGCCGCCATGGAAACCTGCATCTGCACCATGAGGGAGCGGTAGGTGTCGCTGAGCCTGCGGTGGCCGGCGGCATCAACCAGTGCGGTATGGAAGTCGATGTTGGCTTGGACCACTGCCGGCCGGTCGCCGCGCCTTGCTGCTGCCCGCATGGCTTTCATGATCGGGTCCAGCGATGAGTACGCGCCGGGGTCCTTCCGGGCCAGAAGGCGGTCCAGTGCGAACATCTCCAGTGCGCGCCGGAGCGAGTAGATCTCGTCAATGTCGGTGTCCGTCATGGACACCACGCGGTATCCGCGCCTCGGTGACTGCTCAAGAAGGCCCTCGCTTTCAAGGGTCCGCAATGCCTCACGCAGCGGAGGACGGGAGATGCCCAGCTTTTCGGCGAGGGGAGGCTCATTCAACTTGTCGCCGGGCACCAATTCGCCACTGACAATCAGCTTTCGGATCTCCCTGGCGGCCAGTGAAACGAGGCTCTCTTGCTGGATCATGCTCCAAGACTACTGTCTACATTTTTCCTCCCGCCTGCCCCGGGCTGAGTTTACGCAGGGTTTACACAGGGAGCCGTTTCGTCAAACTGTCTACAGTATTCTTAACCGTACTGCCGACGTAAGGATGACTGTTCGATGGGAAAAATACGGACACGTTCCGGTTCGGTGCGCCGACAATTCGGATGGATTGATCCCTTTGTGCTGCTGCTTCTGGCCACTCTTGCCGTAGCCGCGCTGTGGCCGCCCAGGGGCTGGGTGGGCCCGGTGTTTTCCACCGCCGCGGGGATCGCCGTAGGTCTGCAGTTCTTCATCAGCGGGTTGAGGCTACCGCCGTCGGCTGCGCTCCAGGGCGTGAAGGCCTGGCGGCCGCACCTCGTCATTGTTGCGTTTTCCTTCGCCGTCTTTCCGCTGCTCGGACTCGGCGTGGCTGCCGGTTCCTCATGGCTTCTTTCGCGCGAGCTCGTTGCAGGACTGCTTTTTCTGACGATGCTGCCGACGGCGGTACAGACCGCCACCACCTTCACCGGCATCGCCGGGGGAAATACTGCGTTGGCCGTGTGCGCGGCCTCGATCTCCAACCTCTTGGGGGTGGTGGCCACACCCCTCCTGGCTGCCCTGGTGTTGGGTTCCTTCGGCGGCCTGCATACGGACGCGGTGTTCAAGATAGCGCTGCAGATCTTTGCGCCGTTCGTGGCGGGGCAGCTGCTTCATAAGCCGTTGGCGCGGTGGACCGTCCGTCGGGCGAAGCCGCTGAAGGTGGTAGACCGCAGCGCCATCCTCCTGGTGGTGTATGGAGCCTTCGGAGCGGCCGTGGCCGGCGGTCTGTGGCAGCAGATTCCGCCTGCCCAGCTGGCTGTGACAGGGGGGATCTGTGCAGCGCTGTTGGCACTGGTGCTCTCCGCGACATCATTGACGGCACGCAGGTTGGGCTTCGGACGTGCTGATGCCACCGCAGTCCTCTTCTGCGGCTCGCAGAAGAGCCTCGCCAGCGGGCTGCCGCTCTCGGCCATCCTGTTCCACGGGCCACTTGCGGGTGTGGTGATCCTGCCAGTCATCATGTACCACGCCATGCAGTTGATCGTGTGCGCGGCGATCGCCCGCCGGTTGGCCAAACGGGCCGGACAGGCTGTTGGCAAGGCCCCGCTCGACGCGTTTGCGTAACCAACGGCGAGCGCCGGAACCGGAACCCCCACAAGATCGGGAGTTCCGGCCGGGCTGGCCCCAAAAAGTCACGCAAACGCGCCGCGCGAAAGGTCAGCCCCGCGCCTGAAGCCCCGGGACGCCGTCGCGGATCTCGAAGGAGGCCTTCGTGGAGACCGGTGCGCCCGGCGTCGTGACGTGGTCCAGGACCCGGAAGTCCGCGGTCATCGATTCCTTGGTGATGCGGGTGTTCACGTAGCCGCGGTTGTCGTTGTAGAACTTCAGGTGCGGGTTCCAGGCCATGACGGGATCGGTGGTGGAGCCCGTGCCGTTGCCGGTTGAGGTGATGGACGTGCACACCAGTTCGGAGCCCACCACGGGGGAGGTCGGGTCCTTGTAGTCCACCTTGACGTCGTTGGCCCAGTTGCGGTGCACATCGCCGGTGAGGACCACGGCGTTGCGGACATTGGAGTCCACCCAGCCCTGGGTGATGCGGCGCCGGGAGGACACGTAACCGTCCCAGCCGTCCATCGAGACATCGTCCACGTCCAGGGCCTGGGCGCGGTCCCGCTCGGCGAAGAAGACCTGCTGGCCCAGGACGTCCCACCGCTGGGTGGAGTTCCGGAAGCCGTCCAGCAGCCACTTCTCCTGCTCGGCGCCGGTGATGGTGCGGTCCTCCGCAAGCCGCCCGGCCACGTTCTTCTTCCAACCGTCGCCGGCGAGCTGGTCGTCGCGGTACTGGCGGGTGTCCATCATGTGGAAGTTGGCCAGCTGGCCCCACTGGATCTTCCGGAAGATCTTCATGTCCGGCCCGGCCGGCAGCGAGGACGGGCGCAGCGGCATGTTCTCGTAGTACGCCTGGAAGGCGGCGGCGCGGCGCTGGCGGAAGTGCTCCGTGGTGTCATTGAGCTGGCCGGCGTCGCTGTTCTCCGGCACCTCATCCGCCCAGTTGTTGTCCACTTCGTGGTCATCCCAGACCACTGCCCACGGTGCGATGGCGTGCGCTGCCTGCAGGTCGGCGTCGGCCTTGTACTGAGCGTGGCGCTGCCGGTACGTTTCCAGCGCGACGGTCTCCGGGCCTTCATGGTCCCGCGGGTTGCCCCCGCCGATCACGTAGCTGCCCTTCTTGTACTCGTAGAGGTAGTCGCCCAGGTGCAGCACCAGGTCCGGGTGGTCCTCGGCGAGGCGCCGGTAGGCGGTGAAGTAGCCGTGTTCGTACTGCGCGCAGCTGGCGAACGCCATGGCCAGCGCGGCGGGCGTCTCGTGCAGGGCAGGGGAGGTGAGGGTGCGGCCCACCGGGCTCAGGTGCCTGCCGGTGCGGAACCGGTAGAAGTATTCGCGGCCGGCTTTCAGGCCGCGCAGCTCCACGTGTACCGAGTGCGCGGTTTCGATCCGGGCGTGCTCGACGCCGCGGGCTACTACCCGGCGCATGCTTTCGTCCTCGGCCACTTCCCACTGCACCGCAACGTTGCGTGCGGGCATGCCGCCCAGGCCGTCCTCGGCCACGGGGTTTAGCGCCAGGCGGGTCCAGAGCACGAAGCCGTCCGGCCACGGCTCGCCCGACGCGATGCCGAGCAGGAAGGGGTTGGTGCGGAGGCCGGCGTCGTCAGCGGTGGAAACCGCGACGGCGGCACCCGGCAGGGCGGCGACGATGCCTGCGCCCAGGCCGGCGGAGATCAGGGTTCTGCGGGAAATATTGTCCATGCTTCGAACCTAGGGAGGCCGGTTGGACAGGTTCCTTGGGGAATGTGAATGGCGGGTTAACTGCGTGACAAGATCAGTCGATTGCGTGCCGGACCGGAAGTGCCTGCAGGGTCCTTGGACTCTGGCCCGGCCGCGGGCAACCGGGAAGAGTGGTTGCCAACCCCATCCGGCCCGTGTAAGGACGTTGCCATGGCCCGCACCTCCGTCATCACCGGCGCAGCATCCGGCATTGGTAAGGCCGCTAAGGAGCTGCTTGAGGAACGCGGTGAGCGCGTCATCGGCGTTGATCTCCATGACGCCGACGTCGTGGCAGACCTCTCCACCCCAGGCGGCCGTTCCGCAATGGTGGACGCGGTGCGGGACGCCAGCGGCGGCACCATCGACGCCGTTTACGCCGTGGCCGGGCTCGCATTGCCGGCGCCCGCCACGGTGGCGGTGAACTATTTCGGCACCCTCGCAACACTGAACGGACTCCGCCCGCTGCTGGCCGGCTCGGACGCGCCGCGGGCCCTGTTGGTCTCCTCGATGGCTGCCCTCATGGCCAGCGACGATGAGCTCGTGGCGCTGCTGGCCGCAGGGGACGAGCCGGCAGCCCTGACCCGCGCCGAGGTCCTGGCCAAGGAACCGGCCGTCACCGGCGGGCTCATTTACGTGTCCACCAAGCTGGCACTCTCCCGCTGGGTCCGCCGGCATGCTGCCACGGCCGACTGGGCCGGTGCCGGGATCCCGCTGAACGCCGTTTCACCCGGCATTATCGCCACGCCCATGACGGCGGACCTGATCGACACGGAAGAGGAGCGGGAGTCGCTGCTCAAGATGGTCCCCATGCCGCTGAACGGCATCGCCGAACCGATGGTGGTGGCCCGCCTGATGGCCTGGCTCAACAGCCCCGAAAACTCCCACCTCTGCGGGCAGGTCATCTACGTGGACGGCGGCAGCGACGTGGTGCTGCGCGGCGACACCGTGTGGTGACCAGCAGGGCCCCTCTGGCTACGAACAGGCTCAAAAGACTGACTGTCAGTCACAGGCAGCCCGGAAAGCCAGGTATCCCGGATCGTCGCGTCCCACGATCCGGCGCAGCGCCTCGACGGCCAGCGGATCAGATGCCCCCATGTCCGTGGAAAGCCAACGCACCAGCAAGGAGGCGTCCCCGCTGGCCCGAACGGCGGACCCCACGGCGAGGTCCATCTGGTCCCGCAGCAGCTGCACGGCCAGGGTTCCTGACCGGCTGAGCAGGGGAGCGCGGTAAGCCTCCAGCGCTTCGGCCACCCGGCCAGCACGCAGCAGCCGCAGCACCCGGCCCGAGTCGGAGCGTCCGGTCAGGCTTGCCGCCAGCCGGTAGGGGTTGGATTCCACGGCGCCGCCCACCAGTGACCGGACCCGGAACATTTCGGTTCGGATGGCCTGCGGCGTTCCCGAGTCCCCGTGCAGTTCGTAGGCCAGTTCCTCCGCGGACCAACCCTGCGACCGGGAGTCCAGTAGAGCCAGGATCTCGGCCCGGCGGAGCGTGAGGGTGGTTCGGCTGCCGTCGTCGAATACCGCCGCAGCTTTGTCACCCAGCAGTTCAAGGGAGGTTACGACGGCGGCCGGCTGGGCATCAGGAGCCGTTGACCGCCGAGCGCGGACGGGAGATGACGCAGCCAAGGAGGCTCCGCCGTCGAGCGTTCCCAGGAGCGATTCCGCCACCCGGACCGCGCACCGCACCATCCGCAGCGTGTCCGCACTGATCGTGTCCAGGGGGCCGGAGACATCCAGGACGCCCAGCACTTCGCCGGTGGCAGGGTCCGTAATGGGCGCGGCGGTGCAGGCCCACTCGTGGTGGGTGCGCACAAGATGTTCGGCGGAAAACAGCTGCACGGCACCGCCGGTCACCAGGGCCTCGCTGATGGCGTTGGTACCGATCCCGGCCTCGGACCAGTCCGCTCCCTCCAGGAACTCCAGATGGTCGGCCCGGCGCAGGACGGCGGGGCTGCCCACCCGCCAGAAGATTTCCCCGCCGGCATCGGTGAGCACCAAGAGGTGGCGCCCGTCCCGCGAGTCGTCCGCCAGGAGCTCGTGCAGCGCCGGCATGACCCGCTGCAGCCGGTGCGCGCGCCGCAGTTCCAGCACCTCGGACACATCGTGCAGGTGCCGCGGGCTGTGCTGGTCCGGGCTGATGCCCAGCGCCATGGACCTGTGCCAGGAGGCGACCAGGCTAGTAGGGATCTCGGGGCGCGAGACACCGGATATGACCAGCTCGTGCGCGCGCCGCAGCGTCCGCGCATACCGTGCCGGGTCCGAAAACCTCTGACCGTAGTCCACCGTGTCCTCCTCGCCGCCGGCGTCCTTGCCAGTCCGGTGGGCGTGTAACGCACCTGTTACCCCCGCCGCGTTCCACTAGTGATGCAGCTCACGCCCGCCTCAGCATATCGCAGCACCCCGGCGGGACAGGGCGGCCAAGCACCAACACAAAGGAGTGGAGATGACCGAAACACCCACCGCCGCCGCCAAGGCCTGGCTCGGCGGCCTGGACGAGGCGCTGCAACGGCGCGACGTGGACGCAGCACTTGAGCTTTTCGAGGACGACAGCTACTGGCGGGACTTCGTGGCATTCACATGGAACCTCAAAACCCTCGAGGGAAAGGCGGACATCCGGCGCATGCTGGAGTCCACGCTGGACCGCGTGCAGCCCACCAACTGGGCGCTCGCCGAGGACGCCACCGGAGATGCAGACAGCGCGGAAGCCTGGATCACGTTCGAAACCGGTGACGCCCGCGGCTACGGCCACCTCCGGCTCCGGAACGGCAAATGCTGGACGCTGCTGACCACCATGCAGGAGCTCAAGGGCTTCGAGGAAAAGAAGGGTCCGCGGCGCGAGCAGGGCGTGGCCCACGAGATTGTCCGCGGCCGGCGGTCCTGGAAGGAACTCAAGGAAGAGCAGGAAGCCAGGCTCGGCTACCAGGAGCAGCCTTACTGCGTGATCATCGGCGGCGGCCAGGGTGGGATCGGCCTCGCCGCCCGGCTGAAGCGGCTGGGCGTGCCCACCATCATCATCGAAAAGAACCAGAACCCCGGCGACTCCTGGCGGAACCGCTACAAGTCCCTGCACCTGCATGACCCCGTCTGGTACGACCACCTGCCCTACCTGAAGTTCCCGGACGACTGGCCCGTCTTCGCCGCCAAGGACAAGATCGGCGACTGGCTGGAGCATTACACCCGCATCATGGAGCTGAACTACTGGTCCGGCACCGAGTGCGTGGGGGCAGCGTACGACGACGGCACGCAGGAATGGGAGGTCAGCGTCCTTCGCAACGGCGAACCCGTGACGCTCCGGCCGAAGCAGCTGATCTTCGCCTTGGGCGTGTCCGGCTACCCGAGCATTCCCACGTTCGACGGCGCCGAGTCCTTCCTTGGGGAGCAGCGCCACTCCTCCCAGCACACCGGCGGCGGGGACTGGACGGGCAAGAAAGCCGTGGTGATTGGCTCCAACAACTCGGCCCACGATATCTGCGCCGACCTCTGGGAGCACGGCGCCGACGTCACCATGGTGCAGCGTTCCTCAACGCACATCGCCCGCAGCGAGTCCCTGATGGACCTGGCGCTGGGGGACTTGTACTCGGAGCGGGCGCTCGCGGCAGGGGTGACCACGGAGAAGGCCGATCTGCTGTTCGCCTCGCTGCCCATGCGCATCCTCCCGGAAGCACAGGTGCCGGTGTACCAGGAGATGGCGTCCCGGGATGCCGAGTTCTACTCGCAGCTGGAGGCCGCCGGGTTCGACCTGGACTTCGGCGTGGACGGGTCCGGCCTGTTCGTGAAGTACCTGCGGCGCGGCTCCGGCTACTACATTGACGTCGGCGCTTCCCAGCTGATCATCGACGGCCGGGTGAAGCTGAGGACCGGGCAGGTCACCAAGATCACCGGCAACGCGGTGGTGATGGACGACGGCACCGAACTGGAGGCGGACCTGATTGTCTATGCCACCGGCTACGGCTCCATGAACGGCTGGCTGGCGGACCTGGTTTCGCCCGAGGTCGCGGACCAGGTAGGAAAGTGCTGGGGGTATGGCTCAGACACGCCAAAAGACCCTGGCCCATGGGAGGGGGAGCTGCGCAATATGTGGAAGCCCACCAACGTGCCGCAGCTCTGGATCCATGGCGGCAACCTGCACCAGAGCCGGCATTACTCCGCCTACCTGGCGCTGCAGCTGAAGGCCCGGATGGAAGGACTGGACACCCCCGTCTACGAATTGCAGCCCAGCCACCACACCCGCTGAGCCGGCGGTTGAACCCACCGAAACCCATGAAAGGACCATCATGAAGGCAGCACGTTTCCACGCCCGCAAGGACATCCGCATCGAGGACGTCCCGGAGCCGGAGCTCAGGGCAGGGGCGGTGAAGATCGACGTCGCGTGGTGCGGCATCTGCGGCACCGACCTGCACGAGTACCTGGAAGGGCCCATCTTCTGCCCCGCCCCGGGGCACCCACACCCGGTGTCCCACGAGGAATCCCCGGTGACCCTGGGGCACGAATTCTCCGGGACTGTGTCCGAAGTGGGCCAAGGCGTGGACGGACTGGCAGTGGGTGACAACGTCGTCGTCGAACCCTACTTCGTGGACGGTGACTGCGACATGTGCCAGGCGGGCAGCTACCACCTGTGCCGCCAGATGGGGTTCATCGGGCTGTCCGGCGGCGGGGGAGGGCTGAGCGAGAGGATCGTGGTGGACCAGCGGTGGGTGCACCCCATCGGGGACATCCCGCTGGACGAGGCGGCGCTGATCGAGCCGCTGTCCGTGGCCCACCACGCGGTGGCGCGAAGCCGCGTGAAGGAAGGCGATGTTGCGCTGGTGGGCGGGTCCGGTCCTATCGGCCTACTCACCGCGGCTGTCCTCAAAGGCATGGGCGTGACCACCATCATCAGCGAACTCACCCAGGCGCGGAAGGAGAAGGCCACTTCCAGCGGGGTGGCGGACCATGTGCTGGACCCCAGCAAGGAGGACGTGCCGGCCCGGGTGCGGGAGCTCACCGGCGGGACCGGGGCTGATGTCGCGTTCGAGTGCGCCGGTGTGAACGCGGTATTGGACACCATGCTCGACGCCGTCCGTCCGGGCGCCGTGGTGGTCAACGTGTCCATCTGGGGCGCGCCAGCCACCATCGATATGCAGAAGCTGGTGCTCAAGGAGATCGACCTGCGCGGCACCATCGCCTACGTCCGAGACCACCCCGCCGTGATCAGGATGGTGCAGGAGGGCAGAGTGGATCTCAAGCCGTTCATCACCGGCCGGATCGCGCTGGAGGACCTGGTGGAGCAGGGCTTCGACACCCTCATCAACCACAAGGACACCGCGGTGAAGGTGCTGGTGCACCCGTAGTGGTGTGCGCCGCCGGACTTTAGTCCCTGTTCTGGAGTAACCCTCCGGCGTAGCTTGAAGGTGGGTCCCGCACCCCGCAGGCCCACATTCAAGGGGGCATCATGACCAGGCCCAGGCATCCGGTTCTTGGCATTCTGGGGCTCAGCGGCCTGATGGTGCTCACAGGCTGCTTCGGCCCTCCCGCGCCGACGCCCACGGGCAGTTCTGCCGCGCCAGCGCCCACCGCGAGCGCGACCGGCACCACGGGTCCAAGCACGACGGCGGCCCCCGCCACGACGACGCCGTCCAGCACCTCAGCCGCGCCCACCACCAGCGCCGCCGCGCCGCCGTCGTCCGCTCCCGCCAGCCAGCCTGCGACGGAGGAACCGCAACCCACCGGGCTGCCGGAACAAACGGGACCGCTGACCGTGTACTACATCGGCATCGGATACGGCGGCCCGGGCCCCACGACCGGGTGCGGAGACAGCGTGGTTCCCATCACCACGGCACCTGTCCGCTTCACGGACCAGGTGCGGCCGAGCATCGAGGCATTGCTCGCCAACAAGACCTACACACTGGGCGAATCGGGTTATGTGAACGCGCTGTATCAGTCGAACCTGACGTATGTGGCCGGTGAGCTGAACGGCAGTACCATCACCATCTGGCTGACCGGGCAGTTCATGCTGGGCGGTGTGTGCGACATTCCGCGGGCCAAGGCACAGCTGGAGTACACGGCGATGGCCGCCTCCGGCGCCACCAGTGCGCAGGTGTACGTCAACGGCCGCCCCATCGACGAGGTGCTGAGCCTGAAGTAGGCAGCTTGGTTTCCCGCACGTACCGCCGGGGCGGTGCCGGGGCTTTGGGCCCTACCTGCCGCTGCCGGCCGGAGCCTAGCCTGAAGGCAGCAGCGGCACCCTGCCGCCTGCCCGGCTCCGGGAGGTACACGGTGAAACAGGCCAACGCGAGCATCATCGCCGGCATCGTCCTGATGATGCTCGGTGTCCTGTTGATGCTGGACCGGGTGGGCGTCCTTGACAGCGGGGCGATCGTTGCGCCGCTGGTGTTTGCTGCCGCCGGTGTCCTGTTCCTGTCCGTCTTCGTCCGACGCCGGGAGCACTGGTGGGCGGCCATCCCCGGGTCCGTGTTCCTTGGCCTCGCCGCGGTGGTCACCTCCGCTGAGCTCACCGGCAGCGGCGCGTCCGCGGGCTTCCTGTTCCTCTTCATGGGTGCCGGCTTCGGCGCCGTTTACGTCCGCGTCCCGGACAACTGGTGGGCCATCATCCCGGCCGGGGTGATGCTGACCCTGGCCGTCATTGTGGCCCTGCCGCCGGCGTTCCAGGGCACACCAATTGCCGCTGTGCTGTTCCTGGGCCTGGCGGCCACCTTCGGCGTGCTGACCCTGGTTCCGGTCCGCTCCTCCGATGTCAGTAGCTCAGGCGCCGGCCATCTCAAATGGCCGTTGATTCCGGCCGGTGTCCTCGCGGTGCTCGGCGTGATCATGGCCCTCCAGGCGTCAGCGCTCCTGATTCCGATGGACATTGCCGTGCCAGCCGTGATGATCGCGGCCGGGATTGCGCTGGTGGTTTACGCGTTCCTCGCCCGGACCGGCAGGCACCGCAAGGTCGACGGCCCCGGCTAAGCGGTACGCGACGCCAGGTGTTCCGCCACGTACTCGGCGTCCGGGCCCACCCCGGGAAGCGTCGCCGAGATGTGCCTGGTCAGCCAGGGGAGGCCGACGGCGTACAGGCCCGGGTGCTCCGTCACGCCGCGCAGGTGGCGGGGGTAGTTCCACTCATCCAGGAGGTCGAGGGCCGGGTCCAGCATGCTGAAGTCCAATCCATAGCCGGTGCACCAGATCACGGACGTAATGCCCTCCGCCGCCAGGTCCAGCCGGGATCCGGACTCGGACGGCAGCCAATTGTCAGGCTCAGGGACATCGGCCGCCGGGGCGTCGATGCCGGCAGCTGCGATGTAGGCGTCGGAGAGCCGGCCCAGCCGCTGGCCGAAGCCGGCCTCAACCAGCGTGAGGCGTTCGGCGAGATCGTCCGTGAAGACGGGACCGCCGTCGTGCATTCCCTCGAAGCGGCCGTGCAGCCGGACGCCCCTGCGGCCCAGGGACCGCAGCCGGATGCTGCGGCCGCCGCCGTTGCCGGACAGCAGCGGATTGCACATGAACCGGCCCGCGGGGGAGGGGAGCTGATCCACCTGCAGGGCGTTGATGCCGTACTCCGGCCCGTGCACGTTCACCTGCATGATCCAGTGGAAGACGTCCTTGCCGCGGTACCGCCGGGGCGCCTCCGGGCACGACGCCACGGACAGGTGCACCGTGCGGCCGGCGTCCAGCAGGTCCTCGGTGATCTGCCCGCCCGACTGCCCGGTCCCCACCACCAGCACCGCGCCGTCCGGAAGCTGGCCGGGGTTGCGGTAGCTGTGGCTGTGCAGCTGCAGCACGTCCGGGGAGATGCCGACGGCGGCCGGCGGGATCCGCGGCCGCTGGAACGCGCCGCTGGCCAGGACGACGTTGCGGGCAGCCCACGCGCCACGGTCCGTTTCCACCGTGAACCCGCCATCCGCCGGGGAGATCCGGGTGACAGCGGTTCCCAGCTTCACCGGCGCCGCGATGTCCTCCGCATAGTTCCGGAAACAGCCGATGGTGGCGTCCCGCGGCTGGAACCCGTCAGGTTCGGACCCGGCGTAGGCCTTGCCGGGCAGGTCCAGGGAGAAGTTGGGGGTGTTCAGGTAGAAGGAATCCCACCGGTCCTGCCACGCCCCGCCCAGCGCTGGCCGCCGTTCCAGCAGCCGGTGCTCCACCCCGTGCTGGCTGAGCCAGTAACTGGTGGCGAGGCCGGCCTGTCCGGCACCCACTATTACTGTGTTGGTTTCCTGCCGGGAGGCTGCGGGGGAGGACATGGCTACTTCGCGGCTGCCCGCGGGGTGCCGGACCGTGGCGCCCGGGCCTTCGGTTCCTTGGTGGCCTTCGGTTCCTTGGGCTGCTTGGGCGGCAGCGTGGCGATGTAGCCCAGGGCTTTTTCGGCCCAGGCCCTGGCACGGGTGTCGTCGCCGTCGCCCTCTTCGTTCCAGACTTCCGGCAGTCCGGTGTACCCGCCCATCGGCCGCTCCGCGGGTCCGAACGGTACGGTCCGCTCGGAGGATTCCAGGATGCCCCGGTCCGCGTCGGAGAGTTTCACGCCGATGGTGGATCCGAACAGGCCCGCGAACATGTTGCCGTTGATGAACGCGCCCAGGTTGCCGAACATTGGCTTCACCACGACGTCGGGATGGTCCGGCACCACACGCCGGAACCGTTCTTTGTCCTGCTCCGAAGCTTTGGGCATCTCCATGGGTGTCATCTCCCGGAATAGGGGCGGAGTGGATCTGGATGCAGGATATGCCTGGGCGGGTACCGGGGTCGAGGGGGAGCAACGCCCTGCATTTTGGGAATGCTTGCTGCTGTCATCAGGGCGGGTACCGGCCGTGGTTCGGCAGCGCCGGAAACTCCTGTAGTGTGGTACATGTTGTTGTGTTTATGCAGTTGGTAGTTCAGGCAGTACGCACGGTCGAAAGCCCGTGTTCTTCTGAAGTAGCGGTTTTTGAACACCCCACGCCGGAGGGCCCGAAAGTCGGGACGTTCCCTCCACCTTCACGAAGGACAAAAATAATGGCTACTGGTACCGTCAAATGGTTTAACGCTGAAAAGGGCTTCGGCTTCATCTCCCCGGACGACTCCTCACAGGACGTTTTCGCGCACTACTCCGCGATCAACTCCAACGGCTTCCGCTCCCTCGAAGAGAACCAGAAGGTTTCCTTCGACACCGAGCAGGGCCCCAAGGGTCCCCAGGCCACCAACATCCAGGCTCTCTAATTTCCTAGAGTTCCGGGACCGTTAGGTGTCATAAAGCAGGGCTTGCCTTCGGGCAGGCCCTGCTTTTGCTTAACCCGGGTGTGCCACGTCAGCTGCCGGCGTCCAGCGTAGGCATCCCCAGCTCGGCGCAGACGCTGTGCGGCCCCGGAATGATGGCCACAGCATTGTCCACCACGCAGGCAGTAAGTTCCGGAACGTAGTGGCCCGGGCCGAAGTTGTTGGGCATGGCCGTGGCAGGGTTACCCTGTGCATCGGTGACGCCGGTCTCCAGATCCTGCGGGGGACGGGCCGCGGGGCCTTCGAAGTCCGGCGGAATCAGGTCATCCGTGGCGCCGCCAGGGTTCATCAGCCCCTGGTCCCAGTTGAACGCGCAGAGCGCCACAGGATCCTCAATCTGCTTGTTTCCGGCCCGGGGATCCGTGCCTGGATTTGGCCATGTCAAGGCCCTCGTCCCGGCTCCACAGCACCTCATCTGTTTCCCCCCCCAACCGTTCCATACCTCATAGTGTCCGCGGGCCCGTGGAATGTCCCGGCAGGAAGGAGGCACATCGGGAGGATTGTGCAGCAATGGTTATCTGGCTGCCACTCCGCCACCCCGGGCCGCTTCAGCCGGGCTGCGTTACCCCGGGTGGCGCTCCGCCAGGAACGCCGTCAGCGCAGGGTTGTCGATTTCCTTGGCCAGCCAGGGGACGGCCTCCGCCGCGGCTTCGTCGCCGAGCACGGCGCGGTGGGACTGGCCGCGCACCACGAACTCCCGCATCCCGCTCCGGCTGGCCAGCTCACCGAGCCTGTCCACGAAGCCGGCGGCCCGCGGCGACCGGATGGCAATGGCAACTTCCGCGGCCGTATCCAGAAGCCTGGCCGAATACCAGAGGTACCAGGGCTTTGGCTCCAGGCCGCGGTCGATCCAGTGCTCCGCAGCTGCGAGGTCGCCGTGCCGGGCGAAGAGGCGCGCTTCGGCCCCGGCCGCTAGGGCCATGTAGCAGTGGTCGCCCGCCAGTTCCGCCATCACCCAGGCCCGGTCGATAAACGCGGCGGCTTGCTCCATCTCCCCGGCGGCCAGGTAGGTTTCCCCGCGGACCCCCGCGACGAACGGCTCGAATGCCGTCCAATGCTCCTCCGCGATCCAGGCCAGGGCGCGGTCCAGGATGGCTCCCGCAAGGTCCAGTTCGCCGCGGAGCAGGTGCACCCGGCCCAGGAGGGCCGCACTGAAAGCCTGCTGCCGTCGGTTGCCGGCAGCCTCGGCCAGTTTCCCGGACTCCGTGAGGGCCGCTGCAGCTGCCCCGTACCGTGCAGTGTCTGAGGCCAGCATGCCCTGGATGGCCAGGATCCGGGCCTGTTCGTCGGGAAAACCGTCCGCCGCCTGCATGGCCTTGTCCAGCCACCCGGCGGCCCGGTCCGGCACACCCCGCTGCACGGACAGGTAGCCCAGCTCGCGGTACGCCGCAGCGGCGGTCCGGGAGGCGCCGTCGGGCCCCTCCGCCTGGAGCGCCCGGTGGAGAAGGTCCGCCACCTCGGCGCCGCGGCCCCGCCGGCCTGGTGGATCAGCGCCCCGGACAGCGTCACCAGCGACTCGGCCACCAAATGGCTGTTGCCCGTATGCTGCGCCAGGCTGACGGCAAGCCGCAGCTGCTCCAGCCCCCGGTCCACGGACCCGGCCCACAGCGATGCCCCGCCGGCATCCAGGTAGGACCGCACGGTTGCCGCAGTGGCCGGTGTGCCGGGATCGGGCTCCGGATCCGCGTCGAACAATGCGCGGCGGACCTCCGCCGGCAACGGCAGCCCCAGTTCCTGCCGGTAAAGGTTGCCGCAGTGGACGGCGTGCGCGCGGGCCTTGCGGTACTCGCCCGCGGCTATGAGCGCCTTCACCAGGACGGCGTTGCAGTCCGCGTGGAAGGGGTCCCGCTCCAGGGCAAGGGTTGCCAGTTCGGCGGCCTCGCCGGCGGCGTCCGATGCCAGTGCCGCCAGGGCAGCCTCGTACAGCAGTGACTGGACCACATTGTCCAGGCGGTAGCGCTGGTCCGCCAGCCAGGAATCGAACACCGGGGAGTCCGTAAAGGCCAGGCCTTCCAGCAACTGCCCGGTGAAGCGGCGCGGGTCGGTGCCCGGACCGGTGGCGGGGTCCATCGCGTCCAGCGCATCGCAGCGCCACGGCGGCAGCAGATCCAGCCGCAGGGGATCGCCCGCCACCGTGACGCCGTCAAGTGCCCGCCGCAGCTCCGACAGGTTCCAGCGCAACGCCCCCAGCGGGTCCGCCGCATCCGGAAACAGCAGGGCAGCAGTGCGGGACCGGCCGGTGCCATCGGCCTGCAGCGCAAGGTAGGCCAGCAACGCCCAGGCCTTGCGGCCCCGGGGCTGCGGGGGAGTGGTGCCGGGGGACTCGATCGCTGGCGGACCGAGGAGCCGAATCCAGTTCTCGGCCATAGGGCTCATGGTACGCCGCGGGATTGGCGGCGTCAGCGGCCGTCACACGGTTGCTCACACGCCGGCCGAACACACTGAAATCGCCCCATCCGCACACTCACCAGAAAGCACCAACCATGGAACTGCTCGGCCTCCTGCTTCTCGTTCTTTGGGTACTCATCGCAACCATCTGCACCATCCTGGCTGACGGCCGTGGACACACCCCGGACATCCGCTCGGGATCGCCATGGTCGGCAGGAAACCTCCCCAGCGAGCCCTACGCCTCACTGCGCATGTAGGCCACGCCCACGTCATGAGGGCTCACACCAGTAGGGCTCATTGACAGGACGTACGACGGCGGGACCCGGCACGGTTGCCGGGCCCGCCGTCGCTTGTGCGCAGGAAGCCGGAGTCAGGGCACGCGCAATTCGATGGGCGGCGTGCTCATGGGGCCGCCGCACTGTTCAGATCCGCCCACGCGCGTCCACGTCAGGTCGAACTTCTGCTCCGCCAGAACCGTTCCGTCCGCCGCGAGGGCGCTGATGGTGGCCCTCGGGGGAGCGCTCATCCCCATCATGAAATTCCAGGTGTCACCCTCCCTGGTGACCGTGAAAAGGGGATAGGACTCAGATTCCGGCGCCGGCTGTGGTGTGGGAGTGGACGGATCGAAGGTGGGCGCCACGCTGCGCAGGGGGAGGGGATCGGCGGGGGTGGGAGCAGGCCGGGAACACCGGTCCTTTTCGTCGCACAGCCGGACTTCGCTGACGGCGGCCGGGTTCCCCTCGACGGTCACGGTCAAGGAATTGGACCAGCCGATGGCCGGGCACGCGTAGTTCATGCAGCCGGCCAGCGGCAGTACCCCCGTCATGGCCGCAGCGAGTGTTCCCAGGATCCCCCAACCCGTTTTCATGGTTTCAGCGTAGCCCCATGGCCTCGCGGACTTCGTCGAGGATGTGCAGCATTGCCCGCTCGGCAACAGCGCAGTCGCCGTTGGCCACGGCAGCAGCAACATCCTCATGCGCCTGCAGTGCCTCGTTGCGGGGCTTGAACGGCATGAGGCCCTGCTGGGTGCGGCTGGTCAGGACCTCCGCCACCATGCCTTCAAGCGCCCGGAACATTTCGTTGCCGCAGCTGCGCAGCAGGAGCTGGTGGAATTCGATGTCCGCCGCCAGGAAGTTCTGGAGGTCGCCGGCCTCGCCCAGCCGCCGCAGGTCGCCGGCCAGGGCCAGGAGTTGTGCGCGTTCGTCGGCACTGGCCCGCCGCGCTGCCCCGGCAGCGGCTATGGGTTCGACGGCGATGCGCAGCTCGGTCAGGCTGCTGTACTGGACCTCGCGGCGCTCGGAGGCGAGGCGCCACCGGACAAGCTTGGGGTCAAAGACGTTCCAGCGCTCGCGTTCCTGCACCACGATGCCCACCCGGCGCCGCGAGTACACCAGGTTCATGGACTCCAGGACCTTCATGGTGTCCCGGGCAACGGTCCGGGAAATTTTGTACTCCTGCTGCAGCCCTTCCAGCGTGAGCCGGCTGCCTGGCGGAAGCTTGGCGGACGCTATGGCTATGCCCACCGCCTCGAGGACGCGCTCGTGCATCGCTCCGGACGTGCCGCCGTCGTGCGCGTCATCCGTCTCTTCAACTGTCGCCGTTGACATTCCTGCCGCCTCTCTCTGCGCCGCAGCGCACCTCCAGAATACCGCCGAAAAGTGCAAAGGTATGACTTGTGACACTGAAAGATAGTATTTATCGCTCCGAAAGGTGATACCTTATGGCGTAGCCCACGCCAGCTGGGCACCGCAGGGAGCTTCTACAAAAGCCAACGACGTCTTCTCCGGAGGTACAGATATGCAGTATCCACCCACGCACCTCGTGGTGATGGGCGTTGCCGGGTCCGGCAAATCCACCCTCGCCGCCGCCCTCTCCCACACGCTGGGCTGGGCCTGCGCCGAGGCGGATGAGTTTCACCCGGCGGCCAATATCGCCAAGATGAGCCAGGGCATTCCCCTCCAGGACGACGATCGCTGGCCCTGGCTTGGTGAGATAAGGGACTGGATGACAGGCAAGTCCCGGGATGGCCTGAGCACCGTCCTCACCTGCTCCGCCCTGAAGCAGAGCTACCGGCGCCTCCTGTCCGAGGCCGGCGGACGAGTGATTTTCCTGCACCTCGACGGCGGCGCGGACCTGATCGGCCAGCGCATGCAGGGCCGCGAAGGCCACTTCATGCCGCCCACGCTGCTGCCCAGCCAGCTGGCCACGCTGGAGCCCCTGAACCAGGAAGAGCTCGACGCCGGCAGCCTCCGCCTCGACATCTCCCGCTCACCGGAGGAACTGGTCGCCGCCGTCGTGCAAACCCTTGGCCTTGACGCGGACCAGGCGCCCCGCGCTTCCTAAGCACCCCCGAACCCCCACCAAGAAGCACTGTTTCAAAGGAGAACCATGACCATCGAAGGATGGACCCAGACGCTGGGAGCAGGTCCCCTGCTGCTCATCGCCGCAGCCGCGATCCTCGCCCTGCTGTTCCTGATCATCAAGCTGCGCGTGCACGCCCTGATCGCCCTGATCCTCGTCAGCCTCGCCACCGCCTTTGCCACCGGCATCCCGGCCAACAAGGTGGTGCCGGTCCTCATTGACGGCTTCGGCACCACGCTGGGAACGGTAGCGCTTCTGGTGGGCCTCGGCGCGATGCTGGGACGCATCGTCGAAACCAGCGGCGGCGCCAAGGTCCTGGCCGACTACCTGATCGGCATCTTCGGCGAGAAGCGTGCCCCCTTCGCGCTGGGCCTCGCCTCCCTGATCTTCGGCTTCCCCATCTTCTTCGACGCCGGCCTCGTGGTCATGCTGCCGGTCGTGTTCGCAGTGGCCCACCGCCTGGGCGGTGGCGTGCTCCGCTACGGCCTGCCTGCCGCCGGTGCTTTCTCCGTGATGCACATTTTCCTGCCGCCGCACCCGGGTCCGGTTTCCGCCGCTGCGTTCTTCGACGCCAACATCGGCCTGGTGACCATCGCGGGCCTCATCGTCGCCATCCCCACCTGGTACGTCACCGCCTACCTCTACGGCCTGTACACCGGCAAGAAGCTTGTCCTGCCCGTGCCGGAAATCCTAGGCCACGCCTCGGCCGAGGCCGAGTCCCACCCGCCGCGCTTCCGCACCATTATCGGCCTGCTGCTCCTGCCGCTGGCCCTGATCTTCATTAACACTGGCCTGAACACCATGGCCTCTTCCGGTGTGCTGGCCGAAGGCACCAAGGACCAGCAGTGGTTCCAGATCCTGCGCACCCTGGGTGAAACCCCGGTGGCCCTGCTGATCGCCGTGCTCGTTGCCCTGTTCGTCCTGGGCGCCCGGCGCGGCAAGGACGCAGGCGAGCTGGAGCAGTTGCTGGAGTCCTCACTCGGGCCTGTCTGCTCCGTCATCCTGATCACCGGCGCCGGCGGCATGTTCGGCGGCGTGCTGCGCACCTCCGGCATCGGCAAGGCCCTGGCTGACGTCCTGGGCGGACTGGGCATCCCGCTGATCCTGGCCGGCTTCCTGATCTCCGCCATCCTCCGCATCGCGCAGGGTTCCGCCACCGTGGCACTCACCACCACGGCAGGCCTGATCGCTCCGGCCGTGGCCGCGGGCGGCCTGAACGGCATGCAGGTGGCCGCCATGGTCATCGCCGTGGCCGCCGGTTCAGTGGTGGTCTCGCACGTGAACGACTCCGGCTTCTGGCTGGTGGGCCGTTTCTTCGGCATGGACGTCAAGACCACACTGAAGACCTGGACCGTGATGGAAACCCTGATCGGCGTCATGGGCTTCGGCATCGCAGCGGTCATCTTCCTGGTGGCCGGGCTGGCGGGATAGCGTCCCCAACCAAGTAGCGCCAAGTGCCGTTTTGGGCCCTCAAAACGGCACTTGGCGCTACTTACTTTCGAGGCGGGGCGGCTGGTGGGAACACCGGCCGCCCCGCCGTCGTTGTTCCCCCTATGTGCGCCCGTGCTATCCGTAAGAGCAGGGCGCAGCCGCTCCGAGCAGAGGACACCCCTTGACCCAACGCACCATCGTGATCACCGGCGCCAGCGACGGCATCGGCGCAGCAGCCGCCCGGACTCTGGCAAAGGCAGGCGAAAAAGTGGTGGTCGTGGGGCGCTCCGCCGAGAAGACCCGGGCATTGGCCAAGGAAATCGACGCCGACTACTTCGTTGCCGACTTCGCTGACCTCGCGCAGGTCCGCACCCTCGCGGCGCAGCTGAAGTCCGACTACCCCCGCATCGATGTCCTTGCCAACAATGCCGGCGGCATCATGGGCAAGCGGACCCTGACCGTGGACGGCAACGAAGCCACGTTCCAGATCAACCACCTGGCGCCCTTCCTGCTCACCACGCTGCTGCTGGAAACCCTCGCGGCCAGCAACGCCAAGGTCATCAACACCTCCAGCGCCGCCAACGGCTTCGGCAAGCTGGACCTCTTCGACCTCACCGCCGAGCACAGCTACTCCGTCAACCGCGCCTACGGCACCGGCAAGCTCGCCAACATCCTCTTCACCTCCGAGCTGCACCGCCGCTTCCACGAGCGCGGAATTACGACGGCGGCATTCCACCCCGGCGTGGTCCGCACCAACTTCGCGGCGGAGTCAGCGAGTCCGATGCGGCACGCGTACAAGACCATCCTGAACCGCTTCATGCTCACCCCGGACCAGGGCGCCGACACCATGCTGTGGCTCATCAACGGCACGGCCGGCACCGACTGGATCTCCGGTGCCTACTACGCCAAGCGTGCTCTGGCCAAGGCGAACAAGCAGGCTTACGACGCCGTCCTGGCCCGCGAGCTGTGGGACAGGAGCGAAGAGCTGGTCAAGCCCGCCTAACTACTCGCAGCCGAAACCGTCGCCGTCCCGGTCCAGACCGTAAATATCGCTGCCGATAACCTGTACCGGCCCCCGTACGTAGGCGGGACCGTTGCCGCTTCCCCCGGCGCAGTCGACGTCCGAGGCGATAGGCACGCATCCTGAGTAGTTCGGGTCACAACCGGTTCCGGCCGCAGGAGCGACCGGCACGGCTTTAGGTGCTGGCGCTGCTGCCGCCCTTGCAGCGGCTTCGGCCGCAGCCTGTGCTGCGGCGGCGTCTCGTGCGGCCTTGGCTTCCGCGGCTTGGCGCGCCGCTTCCTGCGCGGCGGCATCGGCTGCCGCTTTGTCCGCTGCTGCCTTGTCGGCAGCTGCTTTGTCTGCCGCGGCTTTATCTGCAGCTGCCTTGTCCGCTGCTGCCTTGTCTGCGGCAGCCTTGGCACCAGCAGCGGCCGCCAGCTTCTCCTTCACATTCTGCGATTTGGAGGCCTCAAGCCACACGACGGCACCGGCCTCGTCCTTTGTGCAGATATACGTGGTGCCACTGGCGGACTTCTGGCTGTCTACGCTCGCACACGCAGTTCCGGAGATGGGCGTGACGGTTGGTGTCGGCGAGGCCGCAGCTGTGCTGGTGGGTTCGTCTGCCGTCGCAGCGCTGAGCGAGGCGGGGGATCCGCCGCAGCCGGTCAGGAGGAGCACGACGGCGGCCGCGGCCGCCGCGGCAACACCGTTCTTGGTGCCGTGCCCCCGGGCGCTGCTGCCGGCACCCGTCTCGGCTTTCGGGTCTGCGGCGCGCGACCGATAAGAGTGCTTCCGTGTATTCATTTGTGCCCCCATTGACGTGTGCCGGATGCGAAGTGCACGGCCAGCGTAGCCACGGCGCGGGGGAGAAAAGCTGGCCCTGCGCCAACCTTGATCAATTCTTGGGCGAATCCTGCTCTACCGGCTCAACCCTGCCGCGCCAGCGCCTCGCCGATCACCTTGGCACCCTGGGGGTACGCCGCCGGGTTCGGGCCGGAGTAGTTGAGGCGGACGAACGGTCCGGCTGGTTCCGCCGGGAACCATTCCGTTCCGGCGGCGATGATGACCCCGTTATCCTCGCAGTCGCGGGTGAGCCGGGGCAGGTCCGTGCCGTCAGGCATCCGCAGCCACAGGTTCAGCCCGCCCTTGGGCAGCAGCTCAACGTGGGCGTCCGGCACATGCTCGCGGATGCTGGTCACCAGCAGGTCCCGGCGGGAATGCAGCTGCTGGCGCAGGCTCCGCAGATGGGTCTGCCAGCCGGGCTGCGTCACCACATCCAGCGCCGCTGCCTGCAGCAGCCCGCTGACGTACATCGACTCCGCGGCCCGGTGCGCCAGGATCCGCTCCCGGGCCGGGCCCCGTGCAACAACAGCGGCAATCCGGACCGACGTGGACACGCTCTTGGTCAGCGAGCGGATGTAGATGACATGCCCGGAATCGTCCTGCGTGGCCAGCGGCACCGGGGTTGAGGTGATGCCGAAGTCATGGGCCCAGTCGTCCTCGATGACGAACGCCCCGTGTGCGCGGACCACCTCCAGGACCTCGCCGCCCCGGCCGGGCACCCACTGTGCACCGCTGGGGTTGGCGTAATTGGGCTGCGCATAGAACGCGCGCGCCCCGGTCTCCTCGAACGCCCTGGCCAGTCCCACCGGGTCCGGGCCGTCCGGCCCGCTGGGTACCGGTACCACCCTTACGCCTGTCTGGGCGGCAGCCAGGATGGCACCCCAGTACGTGGGCGATTCCATCAGCAGCGGCTGCCCGGCCCCCACCAGCGCCCGGAAGATCGAGCTCAGCCCGCTCTGGCTTCCCGGCAGCACGATCACATCGCTCGGCGTTGGGGGAGTGATCCCCACCGGCGTCGCCGCCCCCAGCTCCTGGGCAAACCACTGCTGCAGCTCCGGCATCCCGGCTGCCGGCGGGCGGGACAGTGCGGCGTCACCGCGTGCCGCCCTGGCCAGCGCCGTGCGCACCAGGCGTTCCGGCAGCAGTTCACGGTCCGGATAACCCGAGTGGAACCAGATGGCATCGTTGGGCACCGTTCGCATGGTGGACGACGACGGCAGCGAGGACGACGGTGACCCCAGCGCCGCGGTCTGCCAGCCATAGTCCGCGGGGCGCGCCGTCCGGACGGCACGCACGAACGTTCCCACGCCAGGACGGCTTTCGATCAGCCCCTGCGCCGTCAACGCCTGCAGCGCCTTCTGCACGGTCACCGGGCTGGCCTGGTACTCGGCCACCAGCGAGCGCGTGGACGGCAGCTTCGCCCCGGGTGCGGCAGCGGTGATCCACGTCCTCAGTGCCAGGACGATCCGCGAACTGCTATCGTTGTTCATGAGAGAACATAGTAGCGCTACCGCCCTTCCGGAGCCAGTGATACTACCCGTCCGGTACAGCGGGACAGCCCCGAGCAGGACGTCCACCGGCATCTGGTGGGGGCTCCTTGGCGTCGCGGCCTTCTCCTTCACGGTCCCGTTGACCCGGATGGCGGTGGCGGGCCTGTCCCCGATTTTCATCGGGTCCGGCCGTGCAGTCGTCGCCGGGGTCCTTGCAGCCGCAGCCTTGGCGCTTACGCGGCAGCGGCTTCCGCAACCACGCACCTGGGCGAGGCTGGCGCTGGTGGCCGGGGGCGTCGTCGTGGGCTTCCCGTTGCTGACGTCCTACGCGCTCACCGCCGTTCCGGCCGGGCACGGCGCCGTGGTGATCGCCCTCCTCCCGGCCGCCACAGCTACGGCCGCCATCCTACGGACCCGGGAGCGTCCCCGGGCAGCCTTCTGGGCAGTCATGGCGCTCGGCTCGCTGGCTGCCCTCGCGTTCGCGTTCCTGCAATCGGGCGGGATGGGCCACCTGCACTGGGCGGACCTCCTGCTGCTCGGCGCCGTGGTGTGCGCCGCTGTGGGGTATGCCGAGGGTGGCCTGCTGGCCCGCGAACTGGGCTCCTGGCAGACCATCGCCTGGGCGGTGGTCCTCGCCTTCCCACCCATGCTGGCACTGGCCGTGTTCGACCTCGCCAGCCAGCCGCCGTCCGCCACGCCCGCCCAGTGGGCAGCGTTCGCTTACCTTGCGGTGGTCAGCATGTTCCTCGGCTTCTTCGCCTGGTACCGCGGCCTGGCCATCGGCCCCATGGCGCAGGTCAGCCAGATCCAGCTCCTGCAGCCCGTGCTGAGCATCTGCTGGGCGGCGCTCCTGCTGGGCGAAGCCGTCACCTGGACCACCGTGATCGGCGGCCTGGCCGTCATCTTCTGTGCCGGCGCCGCCGTCCGCGTCAGGCTCAAACCGGCAGCCTGACCTCCCCACACACCGAAAGGACATTTCCGTGTACATTCCCGCCCACTTCGCCGCCGGCCCCGACGCCGTCCGGCACCTGCTGGCCAGCCCCGGCGCGGCCAACCTCATCACCATGACCGACGGCGGTCTGCTGGCTACGCTGCTGCCTTTCGTCTACGAGCCGGACGTGGGGGAGCACGGTGCCCTGCACGCGCACGTTGCCCGGAACAACCCGCAGGCCTCCGCGACTGTTGCCGGTGAGGCGCTGGCGATCCTCCAGGGCCCGGACGCCTACATTTCGCCGTCCTGGTACGCGTCCAAAGCCGAGCACGGGCGGGTGGTGCCCACCTGGAACTACAGCACCGCGCACGTGTACGGCCGCCTGGTTGTCCATGACGACGCCGGCTGGCTGGCACGGCACGTCCGCCGCCTGACGGACCGTCATGAGGGGGAGCGCGAGCACCCGTGGAGCGTGGGGGACGCGCCCGAAAAGTTCATCGCCGGGCAGTTGCGCGCCATCGTGGGCATCGAGCTGCTGATCACCCGGATCGAGGCGAAGGAAAAGCTGAGCCAGAACCGGTCCGCCGCCGATGTTGCAGGAGTGGTGGCCGGACTGCGGTCCGACGGGCAGGAAGCCAGCGCGGCCGCCGTCGAACGCGTCCTGGCCCAGCGGGCGCCGGAAGGCTAGCCGGCCCGCTCCAGCAGCACCATCACTTCGTAGTGCGTGGTCTGCGGGAACATGTCCAGGACCCGTGCCCGCCGTGCCGTGAACGAGGGGAGTGCGGCCAGGTCGCGGGCCAGGGACTGGGCATTGCAGCTGGAGTAGACCACGTGCCGGACATCGGAGGATTCCAGCCAGCCGCACAGGTCCTTGCCGATGCCCCGGCGCGGCGGGTTCACGATGACCAGCTCCGGTGCCTGCCGGGCAGCAAGGGCGAAGGCTGTGGCATCCCCGGCCTCGAATTCCATGCCCTGCAGCCCTGCTTCATCGCTGCTGAGCCGGGCCGAGACGATGGCCTCGCTGCTGGTTTCGATGCCGGTCACCGTGCGGGACGGATCGGCCACGTGCAGGGCGAAGCCGCCCACGCCGCAGTACAGGTCCCATACGGACGCCGGCGCCAGTTCGCTGACCCATTCACGCCCCTGCCGGTATAGGGCGGCGGCCATCGCGCTGTTGGTCTGGAAGAAGCTTTGCGGGCGCAGGTGCAGGTTGATGTTGTTCACTCGCATGTTCAGCGTGGACTGCTCCGTCAGAAGGATCTCCCGGTCACCCTCCAGCACCGCCTTGTGCTCGGGGTGCAGGTTGATGGACACCACCTTCACCTGGGGCAGTTCGGCAAGAAGGCCCGGGAGGTTCTTGCGGATGCGCGGCACCAGCTGCTCCGAACGCAGCACCAGGCGCAGCATGATCTCGCCGTCCGGGGACTCGGTGACGATCAGGTGCTTGAGTTCTCCGCTCCGGGTGGGCACGTCGTAGGGCGTCAGGCGGTGGGTGCGGATGAAGGCGGCCACCACGGGAAATACAGCGCGGAGCCCGGGGGAGCAGACGCCGCATTTGCGCAGGTCGATGCCGTGGCCGTCGGCATCCAGGATGCCGATGGTGGGGTTTTGGGCTGTCCCGCTGATCACCATTTTGGCCTTGTTGCGGAACGCGGTCTCCTGGCTGGCCACTGGCTCCAGCCACTCCAGCGACGTGTGGCCGGAGAGGAGGGTCTGGCAGTGGGCCTGCTTGCCGGCCAGCTGTTCCCCGTAGGGCGTGCCCATCAGGGTGCAGGAGCGGCAGCGGGCGGCATCAAAGTAGGAACAGCGCATGGCCCTCCAATTTTACCCGCTGCCTTTGTGGGCGCCCGACGACGGCACCTGGGGGAGTGCCGCCGTCGCCGGCACCCTCGTAATAGCGTGCAATATAATCAAGCCGCCATGCCTTTAATGACCGTAAATTCGGCAACCGTGCTACTTTCGGCTCTGTCGGCATTCACTTCTTCGGTCACCGGCCCTGCGAAGCGCATCAGCGAAACACGCCGGCCCGCGGAGCACCGGATACCGCCGCCGCCACCTGCACCGATCACCCACACTGGAGAAACCCGTGGAACCCTCATTGCCTACGCTCGACACCAGGCCGGACCCGGCGCAGCCGGTCACCTCCGGACTCCGCCGCTCCATGGGGCCGCGGCACCTGGTGATGATCGCCATGGGCGGCGTCATCGGCTCGGGCCTGTTCCTCAGCTCCGGCTACACGATTTCCCAGGCAGGCCCGCTGGGCGCGGTGATCGCGTACCTCGTCGGGGCGTTCGTGGTGTACCTGGTGATGGCCTGCCTGGGTGAACTGGCCATCGCCTACCCCGTGTCCGGGGCGTTCCATATTTACGCGGCCCGCTCCATCGGGCCAGCCACCGGCTTTGCCACCGCCTGGCTCTACTGGCTCTGCTGGGCCGTGGCCATCGGCTCCGAGTTCACAGCGTCCGGCCTGCTCATGCAGCGGTGGTTCCCGGACGTGGCGGTGTGGGTCTGGTGCCTGGTGTTCGCGGCCATCCTCTTCGGCTTCAACGCGGTGTCCGCCCGGTTCTTCGGCGAGTCCGAGTTCTGGTTCGCCATCATCAAGGTGGCCGCCATTATCGGCCTTATCGTCCTGGGCGGCGCGGCACTGTTCGGCTTCCGTCCGCTCGGCGGCGGCGGGGACGGGCACCCGTTCCTGTTCGAAAACTTCGCCACCGAGTCCGGCCTGTTCCCCAACGGCTTCACCGGCGTCCTGGTCACCGTGCTTGCCGTCTTCTACGCCTTCTCCGGCTCCGAGTTGATCGGCGTTGCCGCCGGCGAAACCAAGGACCCGGCCACGGCCATCCCCAAGGCCATGCGCACCACCTTGATCCGCCTGCTCATCTTCTTCGTCGGCGCTATCGCCGTCATTGCGGCCACCATCCCGTATACGGAGGTGGGGTTGGACGAGAGCCCGTTCGTCACCGTCTTCTCCGCCATCGGCATCCCGTTCGCGGCCGACATCATGAACTTCGTCATCATCACCGCGCTCCTGTCCGCCGGCAACAGCGGCCTGTTCTCCTGCGCCCGCATGCTCTACTCGCTCGCCGACGAAGGCCATGCACCGCGTGCCCTCAAGAAACTGACCCGCCGCGGCATCCCCCTGGCCGCGCTCTCCCTGAGCATGGTGGGCGGCCTGGCCTCCCTGATCAGCAGCGTGGTGGCACCCGAGACGGTCTACCTGGTCCTGGTGTCCGCGGCCGGTTTCGCGGTGGTGGGCGTCTGGATGTCCATCACGGCCTCGCACTTCTTCCACCGCCGCGCGTTCATCCGGGCCGGCGGCGACACCTCCACCCTCGCCTACAAGGCGCCGCTGTTCCCGCTGGTGCCCATCCTGGCGTTCACCCTGTGCGTCGTTTCGCTGATCGGCATCGCCCTGGATCCCGCCCAGGCGCCGGCGCTGTACTTCGGTGTGCCGTTCGTGGCCGCCTGCTACCTCTACTTCCACTTTCGGCACGGCCGCAAGCCGGTTCAGGCGCGGCGCTAAGCCGGGAACGGACGACGACGGAGGTGCGGCAGGTGCGCCCGGCACCTTAGCCGGCGCGCGCCGTCGTCGTCCGAGGCCTGGGTGCGATGGCCGCCTGCGGTGACCATGTGCTGGCTACGCGGGCTTCGCGCCGCAAGGCCGTGGAAGAATGGGGCGCGTGACCGGCGGGAGGGGCAGGGAAAGCGTGGATTCATCTGCTGAGGCGTCGTCAATGGCGCAGGGGCTCCGGATTGTCCGGCTGGTGGTGGACAGGGAGAAATCCGGGCGGCCCCTCCTGGGCGTATCCCAGCTCGCTGCGGCGTTGTCCATGGACCAGAGCAGGGTGTCGCGGCTGGCCCAGGAACTCTGCGACCTTGGACTACTCGAACGCCCGGAGCGTGGTCCCTTCCGGGCCGGGCCGGAATACTTCAGCCTGGCCGCGGCACTCAATACCGGCTGGGTGCTCGCCGCCCGGGCCGAACTCGAATCCCTGGTTTCCGCGCTGGGCCTGCGTGCCAGGCTCTCTGTCCGCGACGGCTACCGGGCCATCCTGCTCCGGAACTCCAGCAACGACTCCGTACCCGGCAGCTTCGTCCAGCCCGGCATGGTCAGCCCGGTGTGGTGCACGGGTGCCGGCCGGGCCCTGCTGTGGGACCTGGACCGGCCGGCCCTGGAGGGGCTGCTGCAGGACGTGAACTTCATTGGTATCGGCGGGCCTGGCGCGGCGCACACCATCGACGGTGTCTGGGAGCTCATGGCCCGGGACCGCCAGGCCGGGGTGGTAGCCGCCGTCGAGGAATTCGAGCATGACGTTGTTGAGCTGGCCGTGCCCGTGCGGGACGGATCAGGAGAAGTGCGGGCCGCGCTGAGCGTGCTCGGCGGTCCCGGCCTGGCGGAGCGCCGTGACGCGGCCGCTGCCCTGGCCAACGCCGCGGTACGGCTTGGCGCTGCGGCTGTGCCCCGCTAGTCCCGAGGCCGGTACCCCAACTCCGCTTCGAGCCACCGTCCCTGCTGGAGCAGCGCCGCGGCGCAGGCCTCCCGGCGGGGTTCCAACCGGTCCCTGATCCCCACGATCTGGAGGGCAGCCACCACCTCGCCCTTGAAATCGCGGACGGGGACGGCCAGTGAATATAGTCCCGGTTCCGCCTCCTGGTCCACCACCGAATAGCCCCGGATGCGTGCCGCTTCCAGCCTGGCCAGGAACTCTTCCACGCTGTCCGGCGTATTGGGCCCGTGCCGGACGAAGTCGACGTCCGCGAAGACGGTGCGGACTTCCTCGTCGGAGGCCTCCCAGAGCACTGCCTGCCCGGCGTCGCTGCAGTACGCGGGGTAGGGCCGGCCCAGCCAGGAGCCCACCAGGTTGCTGCTGGCCGGAACACTTTCGCCGATAGTCACGGTGCTGTTCCCGTGCAGGATGCCCAGGAAGCAGGCTTCATCAGTTTCGCCGGCCAGGTTGTCCAGGGCCGTGGCACCGTCAGATTCCAGCCGGCGTGCCGTCAGCTGCTGGGCGCCGGTGAAGACCGCCCAGTCCAGCGCATACGTTCGGTGGACGGCGCGGGCCAGGAAGCCCTCCTGCTCCGCGCTGCGAAGGTACCGTGAGACCTGGCTGCGGTCCTTGCCCAGGCCGGCGGCGATCTCAGCCACGGTGCCGCCCGGACGCTCGGCCGCGTGGCGGGATCCCACAGCCAGCAGGGCCATGATTCCGCGGCCCATGCTGGAGGATTTCGACATGGTTCCGAGTGTAGTTGGGGTGCGGTTCCGGCGCGTTCACGGGGACGTAACACCCGGCATCGGCATATCTGGATGCGTATAGTGACGATCATGCCTGCCATCCCCACGCTGTCCGCCCTGCTCGACGCCGGGGAATCCCTGACCTCCGACGGCGCACTGGCCACGGAACTCGAGGTGCGCGGCTGCAACCTGGACGATCCGCTGTGGTCGGCCAAGGTCCTGCTGGAACAACCGGGCCTGATCCGGGACGTGCACCGGGACTACTTTGCGGCAGGTGCCAGGATCGCCACCACCGCGAGCTACCAGGCAACACCGCAGGGATTCGCCGGCCGCGGCATGACGGAGCAGGAGGCGCTGGACCTCGTGGCCCTGTCCGTGCAGCTGGCCGACGAGGCACGGCGTGAGCATCTGGCCCACCACCCGGAGGCCGGGCCCCTGTTCATCGCGGGATCCGTGGGGCCGTACGGTGCCTACCTTGCCGACGGCTCGGAGTACCGCGGCGACTACGCCCTGACACCCGCCGAATTCCGGGCCTTCCACCGTCCCCGCCTCGAAGCCCTGGCCGCTGCCGGCGCGGACGTCCTGGCCTGCGAAACCCTGCCCTCCTTCGCCGAAGCACAGGCCCTGACGGAACTGACCCGGGACCTCGGCGTCGAATCCTGGTTCTCGTTTTCCCTCCGCGACGCCGGGCACATCAGTGACGGCACGCCCCTGCCCGCCGTCGCGGAACTCCTGGACGCGGAGCCCCACGTGGCCGCCGTCGGGGTCAACTGCGTGCCGCTGGCGCTGGTTGCCCCGGCGCTCACTGCCCTCCGCAGCGGCACCGGCAAGCCGCTGGTGGCCTATCCGAATTCGGGGGAGACCTACGACGCGGGCACCAAAACCTGGGACGCAGCGCCGGCAGCCGCCACGGCCCCCGCAGCGCTTGCCGACGGCGTCCCCGCCTGGCAGGCCCTCGGCGCCCGGATCATCGGCGGGTGCTGCCGGACCACGCCGGCCGACATCTCCGCCGTCGCGGGGCACATCAACCGCTGAATCCGGGCCGAATGCCCACCATCCCGGCGTGTCCGCTTCAAGGTGCCCCCGATCGGCGGCCTGTGGCAAGCGGGCCGTGCCCCGGCGGCGGAGCAGCTTAGTCGCCGCGAAGTCCGTAGGTGCTGAGCACGTTGCCCTTGCTGGTGCGTTTCTCATCGAGCAGGACCAGCCGGGTGAGCGGATCACCGTCCTCGAACAGCCGCCTGCCGCTGCCGGCCACCACGGGGTGGGTCATGAGCTGCAGCGAATCCAGCAGCCCAGCGAACAGCAGCTGCCGGGTGACGGAGATGCTGCCGCACACGGCAATTTCACCGCCGTCGCCCTCCTTGAGCTTCGCGACGAACTCCTCCAGCGGCGCGTCCATCAGCCGGGAGTTCTGCCACTCCAACGGCTCGCTCAGCGTCCGGGACACCACAAACTTCTGCACCGGGTTGATGAACGCGGCGAAGTCCTGGTCAGCTGACGCGTTGGGCCAGTAGGACGCCCATTCCTCGTAGCTCTTCCGGCCCAGCACCACAGTGTCCACGGTGTTCATCATGGTGGTGAGCCCCTCGCCGAGCTCATCGTCGAAGCTGTCGAACTGGAACTTGAACGGATCCGAAACCACTCCGTCAATGGAGTGGAACAGTCCGGCCGTAACTTTGCGCATGCGGGTCCTCCCGGGTTCGTGGGGTCAAGGAACAACCTATGCGCCGGGCCGGGCCGGCGGAAGACCAAATACCGCCAAGGCGAGGTTGATTGCCGCCAAAAACGGGGACGACGGCGGCCCTCCAGTTACGTTCATCACTCGCCGTGGCGTCTTGCCGGGTTTCGGCGGAAACGGGCCCCATACTTAGGGTGATGCGGCCACTTTCCGCAGCCCCGGCCAGGCAAGGAGGAAGTGCATTGGAAACCCTGAAGAAGATTGTTCGGAACCAGTACTTTCCCGCCGGAGCAGTCCTCGCGGCGGTCATCCTCTTCTGGCTCGTGGGGATCCTTGGCGGGCTGTCCCTCCTGCACAACAACCAGCCTCCGCTGACCACCCTCACCTGGTTGCTCTTCGTGTACACCGCTGCGGTGCTCACTCCGCTGGCGGGCCTGCTGGCCGCCGTGGACCTCATCCGCCGCTGGCGCCGCAACCGCGCCGCCATGGCAAACCCCGCTGATGTGTTTGTCCCGGCTGAAAACGCTGTTAACGAGGACGGCGTCATTGAGTACGCCCTTGACGGGGAATCAGCCGGACAGGCCAACGACGCCCCGGCCGTTACCCGGGAATCCATCGCCGCGGAGCCGGCCGCCGGGTCATCCGCCCAGGACCCTGCACCGTACGACCACGCCCAGTCCACAGCACCCGAAGCGCGCGAGCCGCAGGGCCGTCCGGCCACTCCGCAGCGGCCGGCAGGCCAGCCCCTGGGATCGGGAAAGAAGCCCAAGCAGCCCGGCGGCAGGCAGGCAGCCTAACAGCCGGACGGCTCGGCGTCGTACGTGTGCCGCAGCCGCCGGCTAGCGCTGGTGCAGCGCGCCCAGTACCTCTTCGGCCTGGCGCAGCGCGTGCCCCAGGCGCGCGGCCGGCTCCGGAAGCGAGAACAGGTAGCCCTGCAGCGCATCGCAGTCGAGCGCCGTGAGGTAGTCCGCCTGTGAGGCCGTCTCGATTCCCTCCGCGGTGACGGTCAGCCCCAGGCTGTGCGCCATGTTGATCATGGAACTGAGGATGGGCAGGCGCTCGCTTCCGGTCCGCACCATGGACACAAAGGTCTTGTCGATCTTCACGGTGTCCACCGGCAGGTCCTGCAACCGCCCCAGGGAGGAGTAGCCGGTGCCGAAGTCGTCCAGGGCAACCCGGGCGCCCGCGTCCCGCAACGTGCTGAGCTGCCTGATCAGGTCGCAGTCGGCGTGGAAGAACACACTCTCGGTGACTTCCAGCACCAGCTGGCGGGCGGCCACGCCGTTGGTCTCCGCCAGGCCCAGCACCTTCGCGGCAAAGTCGTGTTCCTGCAGCTGCACGCCGGACACGTTCACGGCCAGCGACCGTGCCGGGTCCTCGCCCAGCCAGTCCGCCAGCTGCGCCATGGCCTGGGCCATCACCTCAAGGCCGATGTCCCGGATCAGTCCCGTGCGTTCGGCCAGGGGAATGAAGTCCGACGGCGGCACCCGCCCGGCGCCGCGGTCCCACCGTGCGAGGGCCTCGAACTGGACCACCTGCCCGCTGCGGTGCGACACGATGGGCTGGAAATCCACCGAGATCTCCCCGCCCTGCAGGGCGAACTGCAGGCCGCTTTCCATGTCCGTCCGTTGCACCAGGGCAGCCATCATGTCCGGGTGGAACCGCAGGAAGCGGTTCTTTCCGGCGGCCTTCGCCGCATACATGGCGATGTCCGCCTGGCGCAGCAGCTCCGACGGGCCCACCTCGTCCCGCCCCCGCGATGCCACTCCGAGGCTCAGGCTGGGGCGGAGCGCACGGCCGCTGATGGTGACAGGTACGTGCAGGCAGCGCACAATGCACGCCGCTATTTCGTCCACGTTGGGGCAGGCCGTCAGGAGCACCACGAACTCGTCGCCGCCCAGCCGTGCCACCACATCCGCGGCGGGGACGCAGCCACGGAGCCTGCGGGACACCTCGATCAGCATGTCGTCGCCGGCCTGGTGGCCCAGGAGGTCGTTGACTTCCTTGAAGTCGTCCAGGTCCAGCAGCAGCACATCAACAGACTTGAGCCGGGGTTCCTGCAGCGACCCGGCCAGGGCGTCGTTGAACACGGCCCGGTTGGCCAGGCCGGTCAGCGGGTCTTGGAAGGCCATGACGCGCAGCTTTTCCGCCTGCTCCGCCAAGTCGAGCATCGCCTGGTGCGCTTGTTGCTGGGCCTTGCGGCGGGGAGTGACATCCCGGAAGCTCCACACCCGCCCCACGACGTCATCGCCCACCTTGTGGGGGCGGGAATACCGTTCGAAGGTGCGGCCGTCCGTGAAGTCCACAACGTCGTGGCTCTCGGCGGTGGTATTGCCCTGGACCTCCATGAGCCTGGCCAGGAACGCCCCGGGATCGGTGAGCTGGCTGGTGATGCGCTCCATTATCGGGTCCGCGCTTTCACCTTCCATGAGTTTGCGGGGAATGCCCCACATGGTGAGGAACTGGTCGTTGTAGCCGGCCACGGTGCCGTCGGAGCCCATCACCAGGATGCCGTCCGCGGTGGACTCCAGGGTGGACGTCAGCAGGGACATCGCCTGGCGAAGGTCCGCATTCGTGGCCTGCCGGTGCGAAGTACCCCGGACCGAGAGGAGGACCTGTGCCCTGGCCGGGACGCCGTCGTCGGGCGCGGTGTCCGTGGCTTCGCCGGCGCCGGGCCCTGCACCAGCGGCCAGCTGACCGGGCCCGGCGGGGAGGAGGGACCCGGCCACTTCGGCGGAGAAGCTGGTGCCGTCGGCGTGGACCCAGGCCACTTCCCGCGGGTGTTCGGCGGACCGGGCCAGGATCTGGTGGAAGAGCCTGTCCACCTCCGGGTGTGAGCGGTCAGCCAGAAGGGTCCGGTAATCCAGGCCGGTGAGGAACCTGCGGTCCAGCCCGAAGAGGGTTGTTGCTGCCTTGTTGGCCAGGGTGATGGTGCCATCCGCCGCGAGGGCCAGGAAGGCATCCGGGCTGGCGTCAAGCATCGCCTCGAACGTCCGGACTGCCATTGTGCTTTCGTGGCTGGATTCAGCCATAACACCACCCCCTCGCACATCATAAGGTGCGAACTGCCGGGAATGGGGGCCAGCTTCACTACGGATTGGGCACGAATCCCGGTCCGGGCCCGGAACGCAGAAACGCCGCCCCGCTGCCGGGACGGCGTTCCTCATTTGTTGGAAGGGGAGGGACTGCTAGGCCCGGTGCCCGCTGCGGTTCATGACTGCACCGTAGATCAGCAGGACCACGATGGATCCGAGAATAGCCAGCAGCCAGGTCCGGATATCGAAGAATTCGGCCAGGCCGCCGCCGAAGATCAGCGATCCGATCCAGCCACCGAGGATAGCGCCGACTACGCCGAGGACCATTGTTACCACCCAGCCTCCGCCTTGACGGCCGGGCAGGATAGCCTTCGCGATTGCGCCGGCGATCAAGCCCAAGATGAGAAATCCGAGAATGCCCATGCTCTCACTCCTTATTAGTAAGTTGTGCCGTGCCCCCATCTCCGGTTCCCTAATTCAATCAGCGTGCTTACTTCGCTGCAAGGCTTTGAATATCACAGGATGACTATCAGTTTTCCCCGTAAATACCCGCCTGATCAGCCCTCTTGGCCTGGAGGGACGCCATATTCAAGGCCTTCGATAGGATGAATTGTCCCCGAAGCAACACCAAGGAGTCCGGCATGTCCAGCCAGCAAACTGACCGCCCACGTGCCATATTCCTCGACATTGACGGGACATACGCGGACCACGGCCTGGCCCCGGCAGCCCACGTGGAAGCGGTGCAGGAAGTGCGCCGCCGCGGCCACCTGGTCTTCGTGTGTACCGGGCGTCCGCTGTCCATGGTGCCGGCCCACATCCTGGAGGCAGGGTTCGACGGCGTGATCACCGGCGCGGGTGCCCGGGTGGAAATGAACGGGGAGGTACTCAAGGACACCCGCTTCGAGCCCGACGTGGCGGCCCTCATCGTGGACACCCTGGACGCCCACGACGTCGCCTACATCCTGGAGGCTCCCGAAGCGTTGCATGGCCGCACCGGAGTGGGCGAGCGGCTCCGGCGGGTCCTGGCCCCCGTTTTTGCCGGCCGTTCCCGGCACGACGGCGTCCTCAGCACCGACGTGGATCCTGTGGAGGACATCCTGGGACCTGTCCAGTACAGCGACGACCTGCGAGGCACGTCCTTCGCCAAGATTTCCTGCTTCGATTCCCCGGTACCGCTGACCCGCCTCATGGGTGGCCTTGGCCCGCAGGTGGGGCTCATCCCCAGTTCGCTGTCCGCCCTTGGCGACTCAGCCGGCGAGATCTTCATGGCCGGAACCCACAAGGCGGTGGGCATCCGGGTGGTGGAGGAGCGCCTGGGCCTCCGCCGGGAGGACATTGTGGCCATCGGCGACAGCGCCAACGACATCGAAATGCTCGAATATGCCGGGGTGGGCATCGCGGTGGAGGACGGTCACCCCGGCGTGGTCGCCGTCGCCGACCGGATCACCCCCGGCCCGGCCGGCAACGGCGTGGCGCTCGCCTTCGCCGGCCTGGGCCTCCTGGACTGATACGTCCACTGGCGGACGGGAACCTGCCTGGCCCGGTTCCGGGCACCGGTGGCTATCGACGTGCGTGCTGCGCCGGCGCCATCGTTCCAGCCGGCTCCGGCCGTGTGACAGCCGATGAGTCCGGGCGCGTGCCAAGGCCGCGCACCACCCAGCCCTGGGCCTGCCAGGCCGCGGAGTCCAGTGCGTTGCGCGCATCCAGCAACACCCGCCGTCGTACCAGGCCGCCTGCAAGGGCGGGGGACAGCCGGCGGTACTCATCCCACTCGGTGAGGAGCAGCACCAGTTCTGCGCCTTCCAGGGCCCGGGTTGCCTTGGCCTCGAACCGCAGCCGGGGGTAGCGCCGCCACGCGTTGTTCACGGCCTTGGGGTCGGTGACTGTCACGTGTGCTCCGGCCGCCGCGAGGCGGTCTGCCACGTCCAGGGCGGGGGAGTCGCGGATATCGTCCGTGTCCGGTTTGAAGGAGGCGCCCAGCACGGTGATGGTCCGGCCGGCCACGGTACCGCCGCAGAGCTCCGCCGCCAGGTCCACCGTGCGCTGCCGTTGGCCAAGGTTGACCGAGTCCACCAGCTGCATCCAGTCCGCCACCGCATCCACGCCGTGGCCTGTGGCCTGCGCCCGGAAGCTGCGGATGTCCTTGGGCAGGCAACCACCGCCGAAGCCCAGCCCGGCATGAAGGTACCGGTTGCCGATCCGCGGATCCAGTCCCATGGCCTCGCTGAGTTCCGCCACGTCCGCGCCGGACGCATCGCACAGCTCAGACACCGCGTTGATGAAACTGATCTTGGTGGCCAGATACGCGTTGGCCGCGGACTTGATGAGTTCTGCCGTGGCGCAGCTGCAGACCTGCCGGGGAATGCCTGCTCGCAGCAGCGGCTCGTAGACCGCATCCAGGGCCGCCGCCACACCTACGGGTGCGCCGGTGGACCGGTTGAACGCAGCGGCCTTTCCGCCGTCCACGCCGTACACCAGGCGGTCCGGCACCAGCGAGTCCTTGACTGCTGTGCCCTGCCGGAGGAACTCGGGGTTCCAGCCCAGCAGGACATCGGGACGCCGTCCCAGCACCCCGCGCAGCATGTCCACAGTGCCCACCGGTACCGTGGATTTACCCACGACGACGGCGCCTGCGGCCAGGTGCGGCAGCAGGGCCCGGGTGGCGGAGACCAGGTAGGACAGGTCGGCGGCGTCGGAGGCTTTGTCCTGCGGGGTGCCCACACACAGGAAATGCACCTGGGCGCCGGCGATGTCCGCGATGTCCGCGGAGAACCGGAGCCGTCCCGTGGCGCTGCCGTCCTGCAGCAGCTCGTCCAGGCCTGGTTCGTGGAAGGGGGCTGCACCCCGGGCCAGTTGTTCCACTTTCGCATGATCCACATCGATGCCCACCACTGTGTGGCCCATCGAGGCAAGCGTGGCCGCGTGCACGGCGCCCAGGTAGCCGCAGCCGATCACCGAGATTTTCATAGAGCAGCTCCCTTGGCTTTGTACGGACCGGACAGCAGCGGCTGTTCGGCAATGACGTCCGTGTAGTGGCTGATCAGTTCCGAGCACAGGGCCGGCCACGTGCGGGCCTGTACCGAGGCGTGCGCCGCGGCGGCGAACGCCCGGCGCTTGGCGTCGTCGCCCATGAGGTCCAGGACGTGGCCGCGCATGGCGGACAGGTCACCGGGCTCGTAGAGCCAGCCGGTCCGGGAGTTCTCCACCAGGTCCAGCGGTCCGCCGCGTCCCGTGGCCACCACCGGCACTCCGGATGCCATGGCTTCCTGGATGGTCTGGCAGAAGGTTTCGAACTCGCCCGGATGGACGAAGAGGTCAAAGGACGCCACCGCGCGGGCCAGGTCGTCGCCGCCCAGGAATCCGGTAAAGACTGCTCCCGGAAGGGTTTCCTGCAGGGCCGCGCGCTGGGGGCCGTCACCAACGATCACCAGGGTGGTGTCCGGCATTCCGGCCAGGGCGGCGAGGTCCTCCACCTGCTTTTCCACGGCCAGCCTGCCCACGTAGCCGATGAGCCGGCGGCCCGCCGGGGCTATCGAAGCCCGCCACCCGTCGTCGCGCTTTTCCGGCGAGAACCTGGCCGTGTCCACCCCTCGGCGCCACATCCGCACCCGGGGAATGCCGCGCCCGCGCAACTGGTTCAGCGCGAACGTGGAGGGCACCAGGGTCCGGGAGGCGAGCAGGTGGATGTTCTCCACACGGTTCCAGGCCCAGTTCTCCAGGAAGGGGACGCCGTAGCGGGCCGCGTAGCCGGGAACCTCCGTCTGGTAGACAGCCACGGTGGGGATGCCCAGCTGGGCCGCCGCCTGGGCTGCCCGCCAGCCGAGGACGAACGGCGAGGCCAGGTGGACGACGTCCGGTGCGTAGTCGGCAAGGATTCGCTTGACCCGGTACACACCGCCCATCGCCACCCGGACGTTCGCGTATCCCGCAAGCGGGACTGCCGGAAGCCGGTGGATCTCCGCGCCCTTGACGTGGTTCTCCGCACCGCCGTCGTGCGCTGACGGCGCAATGACCAGGACCTCGTCGCCCCGTTCCTGCAGATGGTCCAGCACCCGCAGGATGGAGTGCGTGACCCCGTTCATCAGCGGCAGGAATGATTCAGCAACAATTGCGATCCTCACTCCTCCACGGTGGGCGCCGGCCCTGACGCGGCGGGTGTGAAGGCATGGCCCGGAGGGAAAGGTTCGGTGAACAGCAGGGAGTGCGCCGTCGCGGGTCTCTGTGAAAATTACTAAGCAGACTTCCCATTTGATGCTAAGCATGCTTACTGTAGTGGGGCAGCCAGCGCAGTGCCTCAAGCAACGGGGCGGGAGCCGAAGACCGGGGGAATCCCGTGCCGGAAAATCCGCAGCTGGCGCATGCCTAGTGCAACGACCATCCAAGGAGAAGTCATGCTCAACCGGGAAAACATTGAGACCCTGCTCCACAAGGGCGGCAACGTCATCGGAGCCGACGGCGACAAGATCGGTTCGATTGGCCAGCTCTACGCAGACGACGACACGGGTGAGCCCACCTGGGTCACCGTCAAGACGGGCCTCTTCGGCACGTCCCAGTCCTTCATCCCCGTCGAGGGAGCGCGCAGCCAGGACGACGACCTGGTGGTCCCCTACACCAAGGACCATGTGAAGGACGCCCCGCGCGTCGACGTCGACGGCCACCTCACCCCCGAGGAGGAGGACCGGCTGTACACGCACTACGACCGTGGGGCCACCACGTACTCGGAGTCGCAGGACAATACGCGCAACGACGTCGACCTGCAGGGTGATGCCGACCTGAACGCCGGCACCCCCACCGCCGGGGTCACGGGCGGAGGCGACGCCAGCCGCGAACGGGACTACGACGGCGGCCGCGGCGTTGGGCAGGACACCTCGGGCCCCAATACTGACGACGCTATGACGCGGTCCGAGGAGCGGCTGAACGTCGGCACCGAACGCGAAGCAGCCGGCCGGGTCCGCCTGCGGAAGTACGTCACTACGGAAAACGTCACGAAGACCGTTCCTGTCCAGCGCGAGGAGGTCCGGTTGGAGCGCGAGCCGATCACGGACGAAAACCGCGGCGCCGCACTCTCCGGACCGGACATCAGCGAAGAGGAACACGAAGTGACCCTGCACGAGGAGCGCCCCGTGGTGGAGAAGGAAACCGTTCCGGTGGAGCGGGTCCGGCTCGACAAGGAAGTGGTCCAGGACGACGTCACTGTGAGTGAGGAAGTCCGCAAGGAGCACATCGACGCGGACGGCCTGGACGGCGGCCGCCGCACCGGGGACGACAAGCGCCTCTGACGTAACGCACGCTATCCGAATGCCGGGAGTCCCTTCAGGGGCTCCCGGCATTCGTGTGCCCGCACTCCGGGGCCTGTCGCTGGCGGGCAGTGCGGGCCCGGCGTGACACCATGGATCACGATGAAACTGCGCGCTGACCAGACCGGAGACCGTGGCCTTCCCATGCCCTTGTGGCTGCAGGGAGCTATTGAAACAGCGCAGGCGGCGATCATCTCGGCGCTGGCCGTGCTGGTTCCCATCATTGCCGTCTGGGCAACGGCCGGCTTCCAGGACGATGGGTTTGAGACGCTGGCCCGCCTCGCCGGCCAGTCCTGGCTCCTGGTGCACGGTGTCCCGCTGGAACTGGCAGCGGCCGGATCCACCGCAGCATCCCACACCGGCTCAGGCCTGCTCACGCTGGTGCCCCTCGGGCTGACACTGATCCCCTTCCTGCTTGCCTGGCGGGCCGGGCGACGCCTGGCCCGGGCCTCTTACACGGACCAGCTGTGGCAGGCGCTGCTGGGGTCATGGGTGGTCTATTCGGCGTTCGGCGTGGCCACCGGCTTCGTCTGCCGCACCCCGGACGTGGGCATCAACCTCGGGTACGCCATGGTGGTCCCCCTGATTCCCTTCGCCCTGGGCATGGTCATCGGCGCCCGCCGCGAAGCCGGATCGTGGAGCCGGCTGATCGGCGTGGACGCCGTCGACTGGATCTCGCGGACCAGCCAGCATTCACGGTGGGCAGGGTCCTACCTCGCCTCGGTGGTGAAGGCCGGTTTGGTGGCGGTTGCCGCTGCCCTGTCACTGGCCGCGGTGCTGCTGGCCTTGGACCTGTTCGTCCACTGGAACCTGGTGCTGGCCGTCTACGAAGCGCTCGACGCCGGTGCCGCCGGCGGTGCGGCCCTCACGGTCGCCCAGCTCGGCTACCTTCCCAACCTCGTGGTCTTCGCCCTCGCCTGGACCTCGGGCTCCGGCTTCGCCATGGGAGTCGGTTCCCAGGTGGGCCCGCTGGGTACCGCCGTGGGGCCCCTGCCATCCATCCCGGTACTGGCTGCCATTCCCGCCGGCGCCCTCGACTACGCGTTCGTGGCCCTCCTGGTTCCGGTGATCGCCGGCGTGCTGGCCGGCTGGTGGTTCCTCCGGGAAGGCGAAAACCACTTCGACGAGTGGCTCTCCATCAAGGTCCACGCCCGCTGGTTCACCGCCACGGTGTCCACCCTGGTCCTGGGAGTCTTGGCAGGGGTCGCGGCGGGACTGCTCGCCATGGGGCTGGCCTGGCTTGCCCGCGGCTCGGCCGGCATCGGCCGGCTGACCGAGATCGGTCCCGACCCTTTGTGGACGGGAGTCTGGTTGGCCGCGGAGGTGGGTGCCGGCGTCGTGATCGGTTACGCTGCCGGGCCGTGGCTGGAACGTGAGCGGGCCGTGGCAGACGACGACGTGGAGCTGGTCCACTAGCCGCGAGGCTTGCGCTCCTGAGGTCCTTGGCCTGTCAGCAAAGGCGCTGCTACGGCGCCGGGCGGGGGAGTGAACCCTCCAGCTGCACTTGGCAACTCCGCTGTGCCTGGTCCGTAAGCGCCCGGTTCACGCACGCCTGATACTCCGTTGCCTGGTTGAAGAACAGGGCCGAGGCCAGGGTCAGCAGCACCATGCCGGCGGTCACCATCAGGCCGCAGATGGTGGCGAACAGAATCAGCCGCGACTCCTTCGAACGGAACCACCGGATCAACAAGACGATGCCGAGGGCCAGTGCGGCCGCTGTCAGGATTCCCGTCAGCCAGAGGTAACGGACGTCCAGCTGGTAGACGAAGAACGACCCCAGAACGGACACGATGAACATCCGGAACAGTGAGTGCGTCTTGGCCCGGGAGGCTTTTGCAGCCTCGCTGAGCGGCGCTTTTGTCCGCTGGGGCCTGGCCGGTTCCGGTGTGGAGTTCATGTTTTCCAGCCTACGCGAGCCTGCCCATAAGCTAGACGCATGCGCATCGTAGTCCTCGTTTCCGGTACCGGCTCCAACCTTCAGGCTGTCATTGACGCGGTCAAGGCGGGGGAGTTGGACGTGGACATCGCCGCTGTCGGAGCTGACCGGCCCGGCACCTACGGCGTGGAGCGCTCGGCCGCGGCCGGGATTCCCACTTTTGTGGTGGACTTCAAGGAGTACCCGGACCGTGCCCAGTGGAACGCCGCACTGACCGAGGCGGTGGCCGCGTTCCAGCCGGATGTGGTGGTGTCCTCAGGGTTCATGCGGATCGTCAGCCCGGAATTCATCGACGCTTTCGGCGGCAAGTACCTCAACACCCACCCCGCCCTGCTTCCGGCGTTCCCCGGTGCCCACGGAGTCCGTGACGCAATGGCCTACGGAGTCAAGGTCACCGGCTGCACAGTGCACTGGGCCGACGCTGGCGTGGACACCGGACCCATCATCGCCCAGGAAGCGGTGGACATCGAGGACGCCGACACCGAAGAGACCCTGCACGAGCGCATCAAGGTGGTGGAACGCCGGCTGCTGGTCTCCACCCTGGCAGCCCTCGCCGCTGCCTCCTGAGCCGCATCTCCCAACTAACTGGCAGTTGTTGTCGTTTTGGGCCTTCAGAACGACAACAACTGCCAGTCAGTTGGCAGTAGGCGTGCTTAGCCTGTGGATAACCCGATCCCTTGGTGAAGGTTTTGCAATTATGTTGCCGTGAAGACCCCTCGCCCGCTGCCAACGCCACTTGCCGATCTGCCATTCACTTTCCAGGACGCGGTCGACGCCGGCGTGAGCCTCAGGCGGTTGCGTCATGTCGCGTTGAAGTCGCCCAGCCGCGGTATTGTCGGTGACGGTCGAAAACTGAGCCATTGTGACGGTTGAAAACTGAGCCACCCGTTCCAAACGATTGGGTGGGTGATCACAGTGGAGGATTGGG
>NZ_JBHWJV010000016.1:45422-85727 GCF_042731175.1 Pseudarthrobacter sp. NPDC059871 | reverse complement strand
TTGTTTTTTTTTATACGCCCGGCCGGGCGACCTTGGGTGGGGCGGGTGGGGGGGGGGGGGGGTCTCACCCCCGCGCCCCACGCCCGTCGTCGTACGTTGTGTGGTCAATCCTCTTCGTCGTCCCACTCGGCCTTTGCCGCGGTCATGGGATCGTTGACGTCCACGTCCGATTCCTTGAGGCCCACCCGGAACTGGACCATCATGTCGTGGTCCTCGTGGGGCAGGTTGTGGCAGTGCATCATGTAGAGACCCTGCTGGGGGGTGAACTTCATGAGCAGCCGGACCTTTTCGTCCTCACCCACGTACACCACGTCCTTCGGGCCGCGTTCGTGCAGCATGGGCGGCTGGCCATTGCGGCTGAGGATCTGGAAGTCCACCAGGTGGATGTGGACCGGGTGGAACCAGCCACCCGACTTGTTCTCGATCTCCCAGATCTCCACCGAGTTCAGGGCCGGGTCCGCGGCCACCTTCTTGTAGCCGCTGGCTATGACGTCCTGCCAGCTGTCATCGTTGATGGTCCACATGTTGGTGGCATCGTTCCGCTTGACCCGGAACGACCGGGTCTTCACCGACTGGCTCGCCCTCAGCGACATCGCCTCGCTTCCCACCAAAGTGGTGGGGATCCGGTTCCAGGTGGGGTCCGTGGTGTCCACCGGCTCATCAGTGACATCGAAGGCCATGATCTTGTTGGTGTAGTCATAGTCCACGTTGTTCTTGTTGGACAGGTTCCGGAGCTCGATCCGCTGCCCTGTCTTGTACTTCCGGAAGTCGATCAGCACCTCGTAGCGCTCCGCCCCGCCGTGCCGGTAGCTGGCCACGCTCTGGGCCGTGGGCACCAGGCCGCCGTCGGTTCCGACCACCACCAGCGGATCGCCGGTGCTGAGCGTGGGGCGCAGGGAGCGGGAGATGGAGGCGTTGAGGATCCTGAACCGGTAGACGCGCTTCTGGACCTTCATCACCGGCCAGGGCTTCCCGTTGACCAGGATCACGTCGCCCCACAGGCCCGAATGGGTGTTGTCGTCGTAGCCCAGGGCCCCGTTGGAGGCGAACATGACATCGTTGACGGTCAGCGCCACATCGTAGCGGCCCTGCGGGAGCAGCTGGCGTTCGAGCGGATCATGCATGTGGTACTGCGCCGCGAGGCCCGAATAGGCGTTCAGGGCGGTGTAGTGGACTCCGTGGTCGTGGTACCAGAGGGTGCGTGCCGGCTGGAAGTTGGGGTAGTGGTAGTCCTTGTAGAAGCCCGGATGCGTGATGTCTGACGCGTAGCCGTCATACTGCGGCAGCGACGCCGAGCCGTGCAGGTGGGTGGACGTGGACAGGGCATGCCCGTCGAGCGCGTGCTGGGCCGGGAGCTGGTTGCGGACCCGCAGCACGGCCTTCGTCCCCTGGTCCAGGCTGATGGTGGGCCCGGGAAAAATTCCGTTGTAGCCCAGGATGGGCGTGGTAAGGCGAGGCAGGATGTTGGCCGTGGCGGCCTTCTCCGTCACCCGATAGTAGTTGACCGGCAAGCCGTCAGCAGGATCGGTGCCGGTGGCGTAGGGCGCCAGGAACGGGGCCTGGACAAAGGCGGACTGGAACGGACGGGGCATCTCCTTGTCGCTGAGCCGGCTGGCGGACTTCGCTTCAACCGAACCCGTAGGCAACATGGCGGCTCCCGCCCCAAGGACTCCCAGTCCTCCGATCAACAGGACCTGGCGGCGTGAAATGGACATTGGGTATCTCCTTTGCTCAATAACCAGACTGTGCAGGGGCCAGCTTGGGGATTCCCTGCCCGGTTTGCCTGGTTCTTGGAAAATTCATGGAAGTCCCGGAACTGGCGGGACGGTTCACTTGGCGCCCCGGTGGTGCCCTGCACCCAGGGACAGTCCTGGTCCGCCGGGCAACTCCAGGGTCAGATCGATGGCGCGGTCCGGGAGCTCGAACACCAGCGTGGCGTTCATGCTCTCCCCCTGCGGCACAAGGGCCGGGGCGGGCGTTGCCCAGATGGGTTTCCAGCTGCCCGTGCCCAGGGCCGAGACCGCGTACCAGGACGGGTCGAAGGAAATACCGTCCTTCTCCATGGCTGTCAGTTCCACGAGGATGCGGACGCGGTGCATTTCCCCGTCCGGCGGGCTGGCGAGAGATGCCGGGGCTGATGGGGGCGTCCAGCCGTCGGCTTCGAGGGGTATGACCCCGTTGATTCGTCCCAGCCCGCCGTCGAGGCTTCCTGAGGCACCCAGCATTGCCGGCGGTGTCCGCGGTGCAGCAGTCACAATGCCCGCCACGAGGGTCCCCACCAGTGTGAGGAGGATGAGCGGGACAAGGACCCTGATGCGCCTGATGGTTGCTGTTGATGCCATGCCGGTCAGTGTTGCCCGGGCTTCTAGGGAAAGCCTTGGGATCAGGTAGGGCCCGCCCACAGCCGCCGGTTCCCTGGCGCATTCCTTCAATCCTTGGTGGCGCAACCAGCGTTTCCGCAAGGTCGCCTTCCTACCGTCAGGGCATGCGCGAACACCTTGCGCAAGCATCCAGGATCAGTGAGGTTCTCATGAAATCACCACAGCACGAACCGGGAGGGCCGCGGTTCCGCGTCAGTTACGGCAGGGCCGGCACCATTGCCGGCGTCTCCGCCATACTCTGCGCCACTTCCCTGATGGCCATCCCCTCCGCCAATGCGGCCGTCCCCACCTTCCCGGACAACCTTGTGGTCTTCCCGGACCGGGACTTCGTCACCATTGAGGGCTACCAGGACCGCGTGGGCCAAACCGCGCTGGTGGAAGTCACCCGGAAGGGGGCCGGAGTAGTCGGGTCTGCAAAGGGCGTGGTCACCGCAGGGGACGTGGCCTTCGAAATCAACCACCCCGGAGGATACTGCTGGGGCGCCGGTACGGGGCTGAACGTCACCCCCGATATCCAGCCCGGCGACGTCGTCTCCATCAAGTTCAACGGTGCTGAGGCAGGGGCCACCACGGTCCAGGATGCCTACGTCACCGAGCATTCCTCCCTGTCCGGCACCACGCTGACCGTCAAGGGCCACGCCGGAGCCGGCGTCAACCCCACCCAAATGGAGCAGCGGATCGTGGAGCCGGCGCTCAAGGACACCAGTGTGGGACGCCGCGATGTCCGGGCAGTCCCCGGGCCGCTCACCGCCGCAGACGGTTACAGCTCCAGCCTGGCCTTTGGTACCGACGGCACGTTCACGGCCATTTATGAGTTCAACGACGCAGCCACTGCCGAAATCGCGGCCGCCGCGTCCGGCGAGCGCGCCATGGCGTGGGAAGTCGAGGACGCCGACGCGAACCGCCAGGGCCTCACCATCGCCGAACACGGTGAACTGGGCGGACCCGGAATGGGCGGCTGCCCCAACGGCCCGCTGCAGTCCGGCCCCGCCGGGCCCACCAACGTCAAGGTGGCCAAGGTAGGCGGCGACCTGAAGGTCAACTGGACACCGGCTCAAGCAGTCCCGGGCACGCCCGCCATCACCGGCTACCGCGTCACCGCCGTCGGACATACAGTTACCGGCCGCGAACAGGCCGAATCCGGGGTGCGCATCAGCGATCCGAAGGCCGCTGGCACCACCATCAAGGGGCTCACCTCCGGCGAGGAATATGACGTCTACGTGGTCTCCGTGAGCAGCGCGGGCGAGACCTTCCCCGCCGTTCCGTTCATCCCGGAGACGGACACCACGCAGCCAACGGTGACCGCTTCACCCAACGGGGGAACCTTCCCGACGGCGCAGGAGCTGACGCTGACCGCCAATGAGCACGGCAGCGACATCTACTACACCCTGGACGGGTCCGACCCCGTCGGCAGCGGCGGCGTCGCAGCCGAGGGTGCCACCCTGTACAAGGGCCCGGTTCCGGTGGCCGCAACCAGCAAGTTCACTTACGCGGCCATCGACCCCTCCGGGAACGTCTCGGACAAGGCCACGGTCGAGTTCACCATCACCAACGACCCCGTACCTGCCGCACCCGCCTTCGCCGGAGCCCCGGTTGCCGGCAAGGGCACGGCCACGGTGTCCTGGACGGCACCGGATCCCGGTGCTGCAGGACTGACCATCACCGGCTACACCGTCCAGGCCTACACGGCAGACGGCGCAGCATTCGGCTCAGCCAAGAAGGTGGCCGGAGACGTGACCAGCCTTGTGTACGACGGGCTCGCCGGGGACACCCAGTACCGCTTCACGGTGCGGGCCGGCAACAGCAACGGTGACAGCCCCGAATCCGCCATGAGCGCTCCCGTGACTGTCCAGGGCGATGTGGTGGCCAACGCCGGCGCTGACCAGAACGTGGCCCGACGCACCACGGCCACTCCTGTAACGCTGGACGGGACGGGATCCACCACCACCGGGGCCACTTACCAGTGGCGGCAGGTGCTGAGCAGCCCCACGGATCCTGACGGGGTCACCTTGAGCGGCAGCACCACCCTGCGGCCCACGTTCAACCTTCCCGTCTACCGGTACCCCATGACCAACAAGCCGCTCACCTTCGAACTGGCGGTCACGGCAGGCGGCGTCACGAAGACCGACGTGGTCACGGTGGCTCCGGTTCCGGACCGGGTTACGGCGAGCCAGGGGCAGTGGAAGAGCCGCGACTTCCGGGTCAACGGCACCAGCAGCGCCGTGGGCGGGACCATTACCGTCCGCGTGGGCGGCCCCGGTGGCACCATCATCGGCACGGCAGCTGTAACGGCTGCGGCGGCACCGGAAACCGGCGGCGTCTTCACCCTCCGCCTCCGGGACGGCAGCGCACCGGCAACGAACCCCGGCAACATCTGGATCGAATCCACGCTGGGTGGCACGGCAGGACCCATCACGGTGGTAAACAAGTAGCACCGGCTTAGCCAGACGAAAGGTCCGGCGGCTCCCGCTTAATGCGGGGGCCGCCGGACCTTTGTGGTGGCACCAGGTCTTCGGCGGAGCCTGGGATGGGATGGTGGCACCGTGGCACCGGGCTTGCGTTGTCCGGGGCCTGTCGCAGCCGGGACCCAGGAGCCGCCCCGGCTGCCGGCGGGCAACTGCTAGATGGTTTCCGGTTCCATGGCGTGGTTGCCGTAACGCTTGGAAGGATACCGGCCGGCCCACCGGACTGCCGGTGTGGCAGCACGGAACGTCGCCGTAACAAAGGTTCCCCGGCCCGGGGCCGAACGTATGTGGAGGGTTCCGCCGGCCTGCTGGACTGTGTCTTTGAGGATTCGAAGGCCGAAGTGGCCTTCCCGGTGCGCGGTGCGGGGGTTGAAGCCCTGCCCGTCATCCGAGACCGTGATCTGGGTGAGCTCGCCGGATTGCCGGATCTGGATGTCCACGGCCGAAGCCCCTGAATGCTTGGTGGCGTTGACCAGCGCTTCGCGTGCCACCCGATAGGCCAGGACGGCCCGGTCCCGGTCCAGGGACACCTGCTCCGGGATGCTGGCGGTGAAGGCGATGCCGCGTTCCACCAGGGGTGCCTCCAGCCGCATGATGGACGCCTTCAGCCCCAGTTCTTCGAGGTCCGGCGGATAGAGTTCGCTGGTCATGGCCCGCAGCGCCTTGATGTCGCGCTGGAGCATGGTCCGTGCATCGGCGAACACCTGCCGCTGGCCGGGTTGGCCGCGGCGCTCCTCCGATTCCAGGGCGTAGGCCAGTCCGGACAGGTTCTGGATGACGTCGTCATGCAGCTCGCTGGCGATCTGGCGCCGTTCCTGGTCGGAGGCCTCGATGGCGCAGTGCAGCAGCGCATTGCGCTGCGCCTGGTGGAACTGGATCCGCTTGGCCAGTCGGACCGCCGGGATCAGCAGGACCAGCTGCAGTACTGCCAGTGACAACAGCACGGGCGGGATCATGCTGAGCAGGACCGCCTGCTGTTCAGCGCGCACGGCCGCACCCGAGGAATACGTTTCAAAGATCATCGGCGCCCCATCCTTGGCGGCGGAGCGGACATAGACCTCCACCAGTTCCCCGGACGAGGCCTCGAACTCGTTTTCTTCAGCAGTCTGGGACTCGAGTGTGGCCGTGGCAGGCCCGCCGGCCAGGAGGAGGTGCGCCCACTCCTCCTGCTCGAAGTCCTCACCGATCAGGGACGGGACGTCCGAGTACACCACCTTGCCGTTCGCATCCCACACCTTGATCCTGGTGACGCCTCCGTTGGCCAGCCACGGCGCCACCCGCTGGTCCAGCTCCTCCAGGGCTGCAGGATCCTGGGCCAAAAGCTGCGGGGTGATCAGCGGGCCCACAACGTTGTCTGCCAGGCGCTGGGTGAACTCCCTGGCGTTGACAAGGGCATGCTGTTCCGCAGCATCGCGGATCCAGAAAGTCACCGGGGTTGCCACCAGGACCAGCGCTGCGAAGCCGGCCGCAAGAAACCGGGCCACGGCCATCCGCACCTCGCGCCGCTGGACGGCTTCGGGGGCGGCACCGGAATTGCCGCGCGTCCTGCGGCGAAGATCTTTCACTCTCACCGCCTGCTGTCAGGCAGCAGATTCCGGCGCGGACTCCGGCCCCGCGCCCAGCCGCGCCACCAATGACGGATGCACAATCAGGTTGCCCGGGCGGGCGTGCCGCAGCGTATCCAGCATGAGGCCCAAGGCGCCGTCCTTCGGCAGGAACCCGCAGATCCCCATGCGGGCGGCCTCCCGCAGCGCGTCCTGCGAGGGGTTGCCGGTCAGCATCACCACCCGGGCCAGCGGGGCTTCGGACAAGATGCGCTGGGCCGCGTGCAGCCCGGAACCGTCGGCAAGGTGCAGGTCCATGATCACGACGTCGGGACGCAGTTCGCGGAACATCGTCACCGCAGATTCCACGCACTTGGCGGCGCCCAGGCTTTTGAGGTCCGGTTCCCGGTCCAGCGCGCCGGCCAGCAGGTCGGAGAAGATGGTGTGGTCGTCCACAATGAGGACGCGCAACCGATCAGTAACTGCCGCTTCCGGCCGGGCAGTGGGTGCAGCCACCGGGTGAACCTCACGCAGCGGGCGGGCGGTGGCGCTGGCCCTGGGAGATACGTCAGGGGCCGCCGTCCGCTCCAGGAGCCGGGCCTGCGCCTGCTTCAGTACCGGTGAGGGCGTACACCCCAGCTCGGCGTCCATGATCCTGCGGCAGCGTTCGAAGGCACGCAGGGCTTCGTTGTCCTGCCCGTTCCGCTCAAGCCCCAGGATCAGCACGTTCCATCCCCGCTCATTGAGGGGATCCTCATTAGTGGCGGCAAGGCCCCATGAAACGGCCTTGTCTGCTTGCCCCACAGCCAGGGCATGTTCTGCGGCCTGCACCCGGGCCAACGCCACGCGTGCCGCGTGCAGCGACCGCTCCTCCTCCGCCCAGGCAGGAAGGAGTTCATCCCCCAGGAGCGGGGCGGAACCTAGCTCCAAAGCTTCACTCAGCAGCGACAATGCAGCTGCCGGGGCGGCGTGGCTGGCCTGCTTGGTCAGAGAATCAAAACGGTCCAGGTCCAGTTCCACCAGGGAACGGTCTATCGCATAACCCCCGGTGACTGTCCGCAGGGGTCCCGTCCTGCCGGAGCCAGGCTGCAGGTTTCGCCGCAGGACACTGACGTAGCTTTCCAGGGTGGGGAGGGCAACAGCCGGATGGTTGCCGCCCCACAGCAGGTCCATGATGCGGGTCTTGGAGACCGCCGAGCCCAGATTCAGGAGCAGGATCTCAAGGACCTGGCGGGGTTTGGGACCGCCGAGGTCATTGGCGCGGAGCTCAACATTCCCGCGCCGGATGGTGAGGGGGCCAAGTACCGAGATGCGGAGCGCCGGCGTCGTCGACGGCGTTCCGGATCCCGAAACCATCAGCCCTGGGCTTGTTTCCAACGTAACCACCATTTAATCCCCCGATGAGTGATCGAACCTTCTCCGTTAATTCCAGTTCCCAGGCAAAAGTCAGACAACAGTAGTAAGTACTCACATCAGTTTTCGGGTTTTCCTGCCGACTACTTGGGCGGCCGGAAGCAAGTACTTGGCGTTTCCGCCCCGGCAAACAGGCACGACCGGAACCGGGGGCGCGGCCCCGTCCGGATTTCCGCAGGTCAGGGCGATGCACTGCCGGCATCAAGAATGTTGGGAAAACCCTAGGTGGTCCCTGGGAGGTACGCGCGGCCGCTGTCAAAGGAATCCCCAAGCGGGTCCCCCTAATTTGGCAACGAGACGGCATCACAGCGCGGTATGACGAACCCGCCTCCGCAAAGCCGGCCGGAAAAGGAATGGAGACGCCCATGAACCTGCGTAGAACCCCCGCCTCTGCACCGTCCGACAGGTGGGGGGCGGGTCTCCTGGTCCGGTGGTGGCGGGCAATTTCGGCGGCACTTCGAGGCGTCCGGGCAGGCCTGCGGACCGTCCGGGTCCGGGTCCTCGCCACGGTCCTGGCCTTCCTCGCGGTGGGACTGTTCGTTGCCGGCACCACCACACTTGCGTTGAACCTGCGGGACCTCAACAGCCGGGTCAGCGAGGACCTCCTGCACCAGTCGGCTCGGCTCCAGGACATCGTGGACCAGGGCCTTCCCGGCGGCGAGCCCTACCCGTCGCTCGATGACCTGTTCACTGTCTTCCTGCGCGGCGGCACGCTGGGCCGGTACGAGTCCGTGATGGCCACCATTGCGGGAGGGGACACGTTCCTGCCCGCCGGAGCCCAGGCACGCAACCTCGGCCAGCCCCAGGTGCTGGAAACAGCGCTAGCCGTACCCCTGGACGGAACCACTGCCCTGCGGGACGTGGTCCTGGACGGCCACATGGTGCGCCTGGCCATTACCCCCGTCTCGCTGGGCGGGGACTCCCCCAACGGCGTACTGGTGGCGGGAAACGAGATCGGGCAGCAGCGGGAGCAGATGGTGGCGTCCTTCGGAACCTTCGCCACGGTCTCGCTGGCCACCCTGCTGCTGGCCGGCGCGGTGGGGTACGCCGTGACCGGCCGCCTGTTCGTCCCCATCCGGCGGTTGCGCCAGGCCACCGAAACCACCACCTTCGAGGACGTGAGCAGCCGCGTCTCGGTCCCGCCCGGCGACGACGACGTCTCGCAGCTGGCAAACGACTTCAACCGCATGCTGGACCGGCTCGAAGTGGGCATCGAGGACCAGCGGCAGTTCGTGGATGACGCCAGCCACGAACTGAGGACACCGCTGACCATCATCGGCGGCCACCTGCAGCTGCTGCAGCCGGCAGATGCCACGGACGTCGCTGAAACCCGTGTGCTGCTCCTGGAGGAGGTTGACCGGATGCAATCCCTGGTGAACGAGCTCCTGGTGCTGGCCAGGAGCGGCCGGCCCGACTTTGTCCGGCCTGACTGGATCGATACGGATTCCTTCCTCGAAGCCGCCATGGAGCGGATCCGCGTCCTGGGAGACCGCCACTGGCAGATTGAACAGCTGCCCGGCGGCTGGTTCCGGGCAGACCGCAACCGCCTCACCCAGGCCATTGAACAGCTGGCGGCCAATGCCGTGCACTCCACGGAACCCGGTGACATCATCTCCATCGGCGCAGCATGGGCCGCGGCCGCGGACGGCGCTTCCTCCGAACTGCCCCACGAACCCACGATTGACCTCTGGGTTGCCGACACAGGCTGCGGCATCAGCGCCGCGGACCAGGAACGGATCTTCGACCGGTTTGCCCGGGCCGGCGTATCCAGGGGCGCCGAGGGCTCTGGACTGGGCCTGCCCATCGTCAAAGCGATCGCCGAAGCGCATGGCGGCTCCGTGCGGCTCACCTCACGGGTCAATGTGGGCAGCAGGTTTGTCCTCTCCCTTCCGTCAGGAACATCGTGGCTCGCATTCTGATCGCCGACGACGAGCCACGGATCGCCGCCTTCATCGCCAAGGGCCTCACGGCGGCCGGCTACACCACGTCTTCCGTGGAGGACGGCATCCGGGCGCTGGACTACGGCAGTTCCGGTGAGTTCGACCTGCTGATCCTGGACATCGGGATGCCGCGGATGGACGGCTTCGGCGTGCTTTCGGCCCTGCGCGCCATGAACTGCACCGTTCCGGTCATCGTGCTGACGGCACGGGATTCCCTTCCGGATACGCTGGCAGCGCTCGACGGCGGCGCGGACGACTACATGAGCAAGCCCTTCCGTTTCGAGGAGTTGCTTTCGCGCATCCGGCTCCGGCTGCGGGACACGCCGGCAGCGCCGGCGGCCACGGCCCCCGCCAGCGGAGACGTGAGCCTGGACGTGGACCTCCGCTGCGCCAGCGTCCGGGGCCGGACAGTCTCCCTGTCCGCCCGCGAGTTCGCCATGGCACGCGTGTTCGTGGAGAACGCCGGCAAGCTGCTGAGCCGTGAACAGCTGCTCAGCCGCGTCTGGGGCTACGACTTCGACGGGTCATCGAACGTGGTGGACGTCTACGTCGGGTACCTCCGCACCAAGCTGGGGCCGGAGCACTTCCAGTCCGTCCGGGGAGCCGGCTACCGCTTCACCCCGGTCCATGCCGGCCCCGAGCCGGCACGTGAACACCCTGAGTCACAACCCTGAACCATGGATGAGAGGTCTCTCATGGAAGATTCATTTCCCTTTCACAGCGGCGAGGAAGAGTGGTGGAACCAGCACATGAAAGGAAGACCAATGTCCAAGCTGTGGTACCTCCCCCTCGCCGCCGTCCTCGGCGCTGCCAGCCTGACCGTCTGGGCCCAGGCGAATGCCGGGCCGCCTCCCGCCGTCTCCCCCGGCGTCGTGGTTTCCAATGTTGATTCCGGCAGCAAGCCGGCTGCCTTCGAAGACTCCCCCAAGCCCGACGATTCGCCGTCGGCACTGGCCACTCCCACGCCGACCGCGAGCATCACGGCGGTGCCTGAGCATACGCCGGAGACCCAGATTGTTCCGGCCGAACCGGTGACCCTGCCTCCGGTCCAGGTCACGCACGCCCCCGGTCCGGTGGACGACAAGGGCGGGCTCCGCGCACCCGGCGTCTCTGACGACGGCCCCACCCACGACCTCAACGACGACAAGGGCGGGCTCCGCGCACCCGGCGTTTCCGACGACGGCGCCGCGCACGACGCCAACGATGACAAGGGCGGGCTCCGTGATCGGAACTCTTCGGACGACGGCAAGGGCCACGATTCCACGGACGATAAAGGCGGGCTCCGCTAGCGTTCCCTGGCATCACAAGCTTTTCCCTAGGACGCTCCTCCAGGATGGCCTTGCGTAGCCGGCTCAACTGGGAAGCCGGCGCTACTGGGGAGCAGTCACGGCATGGGGAAAGTACCTCGCGTTTCAGCGCGCAAAAGAAACCGCACCACCACCGGAGCAGGCCTGCGGGCCTTTGCCGCATCAGGAGCGCTGGCGCTGGTGGCATCCATGGGCCTGCCTCCGCTGGCAGCCCAGGCCGTACAGGCCCCGGTCGGCTCGGGGTTCACCGTCACCCCGGCCGACCTGTCCTACATCCTCAAGCAGATCAAGATCGCCGAGGCGCACGTGGCGAACACGACGTCCGCCACAGGCCCGTGCGGGGCTCTGATCGGCACCGGACCCAACCAGCTGGCCAGCCCGTTGCTGTCCCACGGCCTGCGGACCGTGGACGGCAGCTGCAACAACCTGCAGCCGGGCCAGGACACCTATGGCGCCTCGGACCAGGTGTTCCCGCGGCTGGCGCCGAAGTCGTTTGGACCTGCCGAGAGCGGCTCGTTCGGCGGTCCGCCGGTGGCCACAAGCTACACGCAGAAATCGGGAAGCGTCTTCGATTCCCGGCCCCGGACCATCAGCAACCTGATCGCGGACCAGACGTCCACCAACCCGGCCGCGGTGGCTGCCGCCGGCTTCCCAGCCCGCTCCCAGGGCACCACTGGCGTGGTGCCGTGCACCACTGATCCGGACCCTGAGGCCGTTCCCCCGGTCGCGGCGGCGCCCGAAGGCTGCGTCCCCTCGCACAACACGCTGGACATCCCCAACGTCACTACCGACGTCGGCCTGTCACCGCCCTACAACTCGCTCTTCACCCTGTTCGGCCAGTTCTTTGACCACGGCATCGACCAGACCGTCAAGGGCGGCGGAACGGTCTACGTGCCGCTCAAGGCCGACGATCCGCTCATTGCAGGGCCGGACCACGCCTTCGGCACCGCGGACGATCTCAATCCCCACATGCGCTTTATGGTCCTCACCCGGGCGCAGAACCAGCCCGGCCCGGACGGCATCCTGGGCACCTCCGACGATCTCCAGGACGCGCTGAACACCGACTCTCCGTGGGTGGACCAGAGCCAGACCTACGCGTCCCACGCCTCTCACCAGGTCTTCCTGCGCGAATACACGAACAACTCCGAGGGCCGGCCGGTGTCCACCGGCGGCCTGCTGGGCGGCCCGGCGGGTACGGCGGCGGCCGGCGGCATGGCCACCTGGGCCGACACCAAGAAGCAGGCCCGGGACATGCTCGGCATCCAGCTCCTGGACAAGGACGTCCTCAACGTTCCGCTGCTGGCGGCCGACGCCTACGGCAAGTTCATCCCCGGCCCCAAAGACGGGCTTCCGCAGTTCGTTACCCGGTCCGGGCTGGTGGAGGCGGACCGGACCGCGAACGGCGGCAACGGAACGCTGGTACCGCAGGATGCGCTGTACTTCAACACACCGTTCCTGACGGACATCGCCCACAACGCAGACCCTTCGCCCCAGGACACCGACCACAACCCGGCAACCCCGCCGGCGGCACCGGCCCCCGACGCGGACAACACGGCGTCTGCAGACTTCGCCGCCCAGGCTCCCGGGACGTATGACGACGAGATGCTGAATGCGCACTTCATCGCCGGCGACGGACGGGTCAACGAGAACATCGGACTGACGGCAATCCACCAGGTCTTCCACTCCGAGCACGACCGCCTGGTGGGGGACATCAAGAACGTCCTCAGCACGGACAAGTCCACCCGCGGTGCTGCTGCCCTCACCGAATGGCAGGCGTCCGCCGGCGCTGACGGCTGGAACGGCGAGCGCCTCTTCCAGGCAGCGCGCTTCATCACGGAAATGGAGTACCAGCACCTTGTCTTCGAGGAGTTTGCCCGCAAGATCCAGCCGGCGCTGAACATCTTCGAACCCTTCGCGTTCTCCCAGACCGACGTCAATCCGGCCATCAACGCGGAGTTTGCCCACTCGGTCTACCGTTTTGGGCATTCGATGCTCACCGAAACCATTTCGCGGCGCAACGAGGACAGTCCGGGACCCGACGGCGTCTGGGGCAACCAGGACGACGTGCCGGGTTCGCAGAACGACATCCCGCTTCTGGGAGGATTCCTGAACCCGCCCGCCTACACCGACGGCGGCCCGGCCGGTCCGCTGACCTCCGAGGAAGCCGCCGGCAGCATCGTCATGGGAATGTCGGACCAGGTGGGCGCGGAACTTGATGAGTTCGTCACGGACACCCTGCGCAGCAAGCTGCTGGGCCTGCCGATGGACCTTGCGGCCATCAACCTTGCCCGCGGCCGGTCCGAGGGGATCCCTTCGCTGAATGTCTTCCGCCGACACCTCCACGGCGCCACCAACGACAGCCAGCTCAAGCCGTACGCCAACTGGATCGATTTCGGCGAGAACATCAAGCACCCCGCTTCGCTGATCAACTTCATCGCCGCCTACGGCACCCACCCCTCCATCGTTTCCGCCACCACCCTGGAGGCGAAGCGGAAGGCTGCGCGGCTGATTGTCAGCCCGGACGCCCTGGCCGGTGAGGTGGCCCCGGATGACGCCGTGGCGTTCATGAACAGCACCGATGCGTGGGCCAACAACGGCACCGCATCCACCACCGGGCTGGACGACATCGACCTCTGGATGGGCGGCCTCGCCGAAAGGACCAACCTGTTCGGGGGCCTGCTGGGCAGCACCTTCAACTACGTGTTCGAGAGCCAGATGACGGATCTGCAGAACGGTGACCGGCTGTACTACCTGGCGCGCACCCCCGGGATGAACCTGATGGCGCAGCTTGAAGGGAACTCCTTCGCGGAGATGATCATGCGCAACACGAACGCGAAGGCCCTGAAGGCTGACGCGTTCGCCACCGCCGACTGCAAGTTTGAGCTGAAAAACCTGGCGGGAACCGTTGAAGGGTTTGCCCACTCGGGCAACACCGTGGCGGACGATGCCGGCACCGAGTGCAGCGAAACCGCACTGCTGCTCCGGATGCCGGACGGCACCATCAAGTACCGTGCCTCGAACTCCGTGGACCCGGTGGGAATCAACGGCCAGGCCGTGTACAACGGCACGGACCGCGCCGACCGCGTCCACGGCGGCGTGGACAACGACACCTTCTGGGGCGGCAAGGGCAACGACGTCATTGAAGGCGGCGACGGCGCCGATACGGTCCTCGGCGGCGAGGGCAACGACGTCGTCAGCGATCTTGCCGGCGACGACATCCTCAAGGGCGGCCCGGGCAATGACGCGCTCGACGGCGGCCCGGGCCTGGATCTCATGCTCGGCGGAGACGGCAAGGACTTCATCAACGGCGGGGCGAACTCGAACGAAACCTTCGCCGGCGAAGGCGACGACTTCGTGATCGCCGGTGAGGGCCTGGACGGCGTCTTCGGCGGCGGCGGGGACGACTGGGCCGAGGGCGGCGACAGCCCCGACCTGCTCATCGGCGACTCCAGCAACCTGTTCTTCCTCGACGATTCGCAGAAGCCGGGCCACGACATCCTCATCGGCCAGGGCGGCGATGACGACTACGACATGGAGGGCGGCGACGACATCGGCCTGGCCGGGCCGGGCATCGAGAAAGTGGCCGGGGCGTCAGGCTTCGACTGGGAAATCGGCGCGTACGATCCCCAGCCGCAGGACGCCGACCTGAACCTGCCCATCGCACCGCTGGACATCCTGCAGGTGGGCGTCCGGGACCGCTACAACGAGGTGGAAGCACTCTCCGGCGGCCCCTTCGCCGACACCCTCCGCGGCGACGACCTCACCCCCCGGACGGTGGGCGGCGGCGGCTTCATCGGCTGTGACGTCCTGGACCAGGCCGGCATCGACCGCATCCTGGGACTCGACCAGCTGATTCCTTCCCTGCCCACGCCGGTGGAGGACGTCATCAACGCTTCGGCCTCGAAGGAATGCCCCGTCCTCACCGGATCCCAGGTGTGGGGCGAGGGCAACATCCTCCTCGGCGGCGGCGGCAACGACACCATCGAAGGCCGCGGAGGTAACGACATCATCGACGGCGACAGGTACCTCAGCGTCCGGCTCAGCGTCCGCACCGATCCCGCCGACCCGGCCACCGAGGTGGGCAGCGCAACGTCCATGACCGCCCAGTTCCAGCGCGCCGCGGATGGCACCCTCACCGGTCCGACGCTCCAGCAGGCAGTTTTCGCCGGCAGCATCGACCCGGCGGACGTCGTGGCGGTGCGGGAGATCCTCAGCTCGGCCGATGGCACCGACACCGCATTGTTCTCGGACCTCGAGTTCAACTACACCATCACCACCACCGGCGGCGACGGCACGCTGGGCTCCCCCGGGTCCGTCACCACAGTCCAGCACAACGGCGGCCGGGACGGCACCGACACCCTGCGCAACGTCGAACTGCTCGTCTTTGGCAACGGAACCGGCACCGGGAACGGCAACGGCGGAAACGGAGCCGACGACGGCGTTACCGAACCACCGGAGGACGAGCCCGTCGAAGGCGACGAGGGCGCAGGCGACGGTATCGGCGAGGTCATCCCGGGCGACGGCGAAGTGGTGGTCATCATCGATCCCGTTACCGATCCCGCGACGGATCCCGGCACTCCGCCCGTTGACCCGGCACCGGTAGACCCGCCCGCCAACCCGGCTCCGGTGGATCCCCCGGCTAACCCCGCACCGGTAGACCCGCCCGCCAACCCTGCACCCGTGGATACCCCGGCTAACCCCGCACCCGCAGACCCGCCGGCCAACCCGGCACCCGTGGATCCCCCGGCCAACCCCGCACCCGTGTCAGGCGGCGTCGCCGTCAGGACTGTTGATGCCACGGGCACCCAGGTGGGCGAGATCATCATGGCCGAGCCCGGGACATCCCGGGTGGTGGTCCGCGGCCTGGAGAACGGCGAGGCTTACCGGTTCCAGGTAGCGCCCACCACAGGAGGCGACAGCGAGCCGTCGTTCTCGGCACTGAGCGAACCTGTTGTCCCCGGCCCGGGCGCCGGGCTCCGCGGCCAGGCCGGCGGAAGCGCCGTGGCACCGGTCCCCGCGGAGCCTGTGACGGAGCAGCAGCCCGGGGTGACCGGGACCCTGCCGCTCGGTGGCCTGGCCGCCGTCGCGCCTTTCCTCCTGACGGCCCTGGGGCACTATCTGGCCACCGGCGAAGGGGCCACCACCCTGGGCCTGGTCATAGGAGGCTTGCTGGCAGCCGCAGCCCTGCTGGCTTTCCGGTTCTACTCCGCCCGTTCCAAGGGCAGGGCAGCAGGTAACGGGACAGCCAGCAGCACGAAGGCCGGCGACAGGGCGTGAGCCGGACCTCAGGCCCCGGCCGTCTCCTCGGCCGGGGCCTGGGCGTAGGACGCGGACACCCGCCGGTACACGGGAGTGACGAAGGCCAGCACCGCGGCCACGATCATGACGATCCCGGCCACCAGGAACACCAGGGCGATGCCCCGGGACGTCCCTTCACCCAGCAGCGGCGCGAGCTGCGCCGCCCCTTCACTGGACCGGGCGTAGGGGATGATCCAGAACTGGGCGAGCGGTGCGATCAGGAACGCCGTGATGGGTGCCGCCGCGGATTCGAAAGCCATGGCGAACCCAAACACCCGGCCCTGCTTGTTCAGTGGAACAACCCGCTGGATCACGGTCTGCTCAGCGGCCTCGACGCACGGCACCAGCGCCAGGTACAGCCAGATTCCCACCACGTACAGCCAGGCCCATTCCCGGATGGTGAACAGGGCACCGAGCGCACCCATCATGGCGACGGCGATCAGCAGGGTCCGCAGCGGGTTGGCGCCGAGGCCGAACTTGCCAATCAGGGCACCGCCCGCAATGAATCCGGTGGAGCCCAGGGCCAGGAACAGGCCCCACAGCTCCACGGGGAACATCTCGAGCCCGTACGGGTCCATCAGGGCCATGTAGACGCCGCCGATGAAGTTGTTGAACGTGGAGAAGATGATCAGCGCGAACAACCCGGCAACGGCCAGCACGGCGGCGATGGAGCCGCGGAGGTCGAATCCGCCCTGGGCGTCGCTGGAAGCCACCTGGGTTTCCTCCGGCAGGCGCAGGGTCAGCAGGTGCAGGAAAGCAAGGGCGGTGAGGACCACCGCGATGGCGATGGTCCAGCCCATGCCCAGGATTCCCACGGACAGCCCGGAAAATACCGACGTGACGATGAAGGCAAGTCCCTGGACCATTCCCACCATGCCGTTGGCGTTGGCGCGCCGGTCCGGCTCGATGAGGATGGTGACCGTGGTGGACAGGGCCACGTTGCGCATGTTCTCCACCACCGCTCCCACCAGGATGATCAGGGTGAAGATCCAGAACCAGGGCTGCCCGAGGTCCAGCAGGCCGGCACCGGGTGTCAGCAGGAACATCACGCCGGACAGCGCGAACATCACCAGGGTGAAGGCGGCGGCGAACCGCATGATGGCCAGCTTGCGGTAGCGGTCCACGAAGGTGCCGAAGCTGATGCTGGAGAGGGCGATCAGCAGCATGTAGGCGCCGCCCACCACGCCTGTGGCGATCACATTGCGGGTTTCCAGGTAGACCCAGAACGTCAGGGCAAACCAGAGGTAACTGGTGGTGACGTTGGCCAGTGCCGTGTTGATGAGGATGCCCGCGAACGTGCGCGAACGCTCCTCAGGGGTTCGTCGGGACGTGTCGATTGCAGCTTCCTGCCCGGACATGGGTCCCAGTCTACTGAGAACCCGGCGCCGCGGACATGGCTGCCCCTCCCCTGCCTGGGCATGTACCGGCATGTACCCCGGTGTCCGGATCAGGCCGCCAGTTCGCCGCGCCGGAACCGCAGCTCACGCCGTGCCCCGTTCAGTGGTGATCCGGAGAAGGGCAATGCCTCCAGGCTGACTCCTTCAGCCGCCCGGAGGGCCGTCTGGTTCGCGGACGCCGCAGCGCGTGCAGGGAGTCCGATGTCGGCTGCGAACTGTTCCCAGTGCCGGGCTTTGAGGTTCTTGACCCGGCCGCCGATGGTCAGGGCCATGGTGTCGTCGCCGTACACCAGGGTGCAGGGAATGTCGTAGAGGGGCGAGACAGCCCAGGCCCCGTTTTCCCCCTGGAGGACTGACATATTTTTCGCGTGCAGGTCCCCGTTGCCGGTCAGCCAGGCGAAGACGCACTGCATGTACAGGTTCCGAACGGCAACAGCCCTGGCCTTGCACGCGCCGGCCAGCGCCAGGATGGCGTCCTCGGCGCTGACGGCATACTTGGACGACGGCGGCAGGTTGAGGACCTGGGCAGCGTCCTCGAGTGCCAGGCGGGCCAGGCCGTCCTTCCCGGTGCGGTCGAAGCGCTCCACGAGCAAGCCCTGCAATCCGTTCCGGTCCGTGACAACGGCACCGTTTGCTACAGCGATCCGCAGGGCTTTCGCCGCGGCAAGGTGTGCGGCCTCGTTGGCCACGAGGTGACGGTGGCGGGGCGGGTCCAGCTTGAGCAGGTAGCGGCGGCCCGCGAGGGAAAGGGGGGTGGTCAGCATCGATGCGCTGGCCTTGGCCTGGATCCCTGGAAGACCGTGCGGATCGATGGCGTCCGCGAGCGCGGCAAAGTCGAGTGTTTCCGGATGCGACGCTTCGGCCAACGCCGGAGGTTCCACAGGGTCCTGGCCGGAGGCGACCACCTGGACGTCACCCGGGGTGTCGGAACCAACCGCAAGGAGCAGGCTGAGTTCGTCCCCCAGGCTCGTCTTGATGGCGTCCTTGAGTACTGTCAGCCGGTGCCCCTCGGGCAGCAGGCCGGCGAAGAACGCGGGAACAGCGCCGCTCGGCGATTCAACCGGTGCGTCCGTCAGCGGCAGTGAGTGGGATACGGGTGCCCTGCCCGCGGCCAGGTACGCGGGGGTGTAGGTGAAGGCGATCCCGCCGTTGCCGCCGCGGTTCAGGTGCCCCGCCAGTACCCCGGCTTTGTAGACGTCCGCTTGGGAAACGAATTTGAGGCGCGCCAGGTCCTCAGTCATCGGCTGTACTGAGGTGCAACCCCACCGCGTTGGCGGCCGCCACAACGGTGGCCAGGGACGGATTGCCGGTTCCCGTTTCGATGGCGTGGATGGTGCGGGGCGAGGTTCCGATCAGGTCCGCCAGCGTGCCCTGGGTGATCCCCGCTTCCTTCCGGGCGCGCCGAATGCCGGCACCTATGGCTGCCACATCCTCCATACGCCACCCCTTCGGAAATATAATGCAGATTACACGCCCTGCCGTTCATATCCTGACTCAACGGACCGGATTCCGCAAGATATTGCAGATTGCGGAGCGCTCTCACCTCCAGACGCCTCAACCATTATCAATCGGCAATATCTTTCCGATTCCATCCCAAGGATTCAGACATAGGATGCTGCCATGAGGATTGCCGTTGCCGGTGGGACCGGGACCGTGGGCCGCCACGTGGTGGACGTTGCCGTGCAGCGCGGACATGAGGTTGTCACCCTGAGCCGTTCCGCCGGGGTTGATCTGGCAACCGGCCGCGGCCTTGACCAGGCGCTGGCCGGGGTTGAGACGGTAATCGACGTTGCCGGCATCAACAGTACGGCCACCAAGAAGGCCGTGGACTACTTCACGAACGCCTCGCAGAACCTGCTGGCCGCGGAGGAGAAAGCCGGAGTGAAGCACCACGTGGTGCTGTCGATCGCGGGCATCGATAATGCACGCTCCGGCCTCTACGCCGGGAAGCTGGTGCAGGAGGACACGGTCCGGCACGGGGATATACCGTGGACCATCCTGCGCTCCACCCAGTTCCACGAGTTCGTGCCGCTGGTGGTGAAGGTCGCCTCGGCAGGGCCGGTGGTGGTGGTGCCGAAGATGTTCACCGCGCCGGTGGCCGCCCGCGAGGTGGCGGAGGCCCTGGTGGACGCAGCCGAGGCCGGCCCTCGGGGACGGATCCCGGATTTGGGCGGCCCGCGCACAGAGCAGCTGGCCGGCCTGGTGCGGACCTACCTGGAGAAGTCCGGCCAGCGCAAAAAGGTCGTGGAGGCTCCCTTCCCTGGCCCTATGGGCAAGGCGATGCGCAGCGGTGCGCTGATCCCGGCGGCGGGTGCCGCCGTCGGGCGCCAAACGTTCCAGGACTGGCTGGACGGGTTGCCCCGCTGATCCGGATCAGCCGTGGGCCAGGATGGTGTCAATGAGCTGGACCAGCTCGGCCGCATCGGCCGGAGTGACATCAGGTCCGGCTTTCACTGCCGTGGCAGCCAGGTTCCCCTTGATGCCCGTCATGGTCAGTGAGGTCTGGGCCTCCCCCGTGGACAGGCTCTCCCTGGCCAGCGCGGCGAACGACTGATCCCCGCCCGTCGCAGCGTCTATTTCCTGAACTTCCGTGGTGACCTTCTGCCCCGCCAGTTCCGCGGTGAACTTTCCGCATGCCGCCACGGCTTTTCGGGAGGCTTCCAGGTGGCCGGTCAGCTCCTTGGCGTCTTTGAGGGCGATGGCCGTCACCACAATGGCCGTCTTGTCCGCCGCCGAAATGGTGGTTCCTGCCGCATAGGTGCTGTCCTCCGGGATCTGGGAGTTGCTGTCCGTAAAGACGTTGCACTCCGGTGGCGTGAAGACCGCTCCCTTCAGGATTTCCTTGGCCTTGATGATGCCCTGGTCGATCTGGGCTGCGGGAACAACCGTCAGCGCACGCCCCTGCGAGTCCTTCAGGGTGCCCACGATGGAGCTGAGGTCCGCATCGGTGTAGGTCTTGGCCGGGCTTGGAGTGGGGCTGGGCGCCGGCGGCGAGGACGTTGCGGTTCCAGTTCCGGTTCCCGTGCCCGTCCCGCAACCCGCAAGGGCCAGGAACACGGTCATCAGGAGGGCTGCTTGGGTTGGGCGCGTGCGCATGGACTGAGCCTCGTTTCACTCGAGCGTCGTACGTGATGGGCCCACCCTAGGAAACCCGGCAACCGCCCAACAGAGTGGTCACTACCTGTTTCATAAGCCTGCTGACTAATCCTCAGCCCGGCTGGCAGGACTCTGCCGGGCCGTAGCGCAACCAGTCCGGCAGCGCGGCGATAAAGGCCTCCCGGACGGCCGGGGTGTTGGTGACGGTCCAGGCCACGCGGCCCTTGACCTCCACCTCGTTCTTATCCCACTCGAACCAGTTGATCATCTTCAGCTGCGGGAACTCGGTGGCCAGGTCCGGGCTGAACAGCTGCTCCCACCAGGCACGCTTGATGTCCAGCTCGGCCGCACCGCCGGTGCCCGGAGCGAACAGCGCCGCGGATTCGGGGATGGCCACGGGCTTACCGTGGTCCTGCCCGTACACGTGGTAGAAATCCGTCAGCAGGCTGTCGTCGCCGTTGGCACCCACGTAGTTGCCGGTGAGCTGGTCCTTGAACTTGTTGGCCTCGGGCAGTTCGTTCTCGCCCCACGGATACTTGGCGCCCCAGTGGTAGAGGGACATGCCCACCCAGTCCACCGCGTCGTCGCCGGGATAATACGGCGCGTAGGAATCATCGGCCATGGTGACGGTGCCGTTGCCGTCCGTGTCCAGGGCGGCGAAGTCCGCGGTGTCCCGCTGGGCCTCGTACTGGCCGCCGGCGAACGGGTAGCCGCCGCCGTAGTTGGGCGCCCACATCATCGAAGAGCCCGGCGCCGTCGTGTGGACGGCCTTTGCCATCCGGGTGAACGCGTCCACATATGCGGCGGGCTGCTGTGACCACGGGTACCAGGAGCCGTTCATCTCGTGGGCGAACCGGACAATCACGGGAACACCGTCGTCGTTGAACGATGCCAGGTCTGCCGCAAGCGCGGCGACGGCCTCATCCGTGACGGCGCCCAGGCCCTGCATTGGTTCGAGCGTGAGCAGCATCGTCTGGCCGTCGGCGCGGATCTGGGTGACCGCCTGGTCCAGGTGCGCCTTCTCCTCCGCCGTGTACGGGAATCCTGCGAAGGACACACTGACTGCGGGTTTGTGGCCCAGGTCCGCGGCGTACTGGGACAGGGGCTTTGCGTGCAGGTCCAGGTTTACGCCGAAGAGCGCGCCCGACGCCGGCACCTGGCTCTTGCGGTCCGGCACCTCGCAGCGCGGCAGGGAGGGTGTGGCCTGGGCAGCGTTGTCCTGGCTGGCTTGGCCCGACTGGTCTGCCTGGTCGCGGGAGGCGAGCCCGTTGGCGATGCTGGCAATGCCGATGCCCGCCGCTGCAACGGCGATCACCACGGGCAGGGCGAAATCCTTGAGCGATGAGGGCGTGAACCGGCGCCCTTTGGGGGCGTTGGATGGGGTTTCTTCATCGGACATGAAAGAGTGGGCTGCCTTTCTGACCTGCAGTTTTACCCCATCCTAGGGGGTGGCCCGGGGCTGTTCCCGGCAAACAGGTGGTGCGGGGCACGGCGGCGCGGCGAAAGTAGAGTACCCACTACTCGTGTCCCCTTCACCGGCGCCACCTACATTCGAGGAAAGCCGCACATCGCCGCGCGGCACGGAGCGTAACGGGGGAAACAGGTGACAGTACAACCGGCAGTTGGAAGCAGGCGCATGGACCGGCCGGGGTTCCTGCTGGACCTGATCACTGGCGCGGACTCTGACCTGGATTCCGTCCAGCGGCTGGCGGACAGCGCGGCTGTGGCACTTGCCGCGTCGGCCGGGGTGCCGGTGGACGCCGCCGCAACCCTGACCCGCGCAGGAAACCTGCCTGCCACGGCCGGCAGCGCCACCCTTGCCTACAACGTGGCCTCGTCCGAAGACAGGTACAGCGACGGGCCCATGGCGCAGGCCGCCGCGTCGTCCGCCCCGGTTCAGGTCACGGGAGATAACTCATCTCAACGGTGGGAACCGTACCGCCGCCGGCTGGTGGGCGCCGGTTACGGAACTGCACTGGCCGTGCCGCTCACCCTGGATCCCCGGTCCTCCTGCGCACTGGTGTTCCTGGGTCCGGCAGGGTTCGAATTCACGCCGGAGCTGGTGGGCGAGGCCACCTGGTTTGCCGCTGTCGCGTCACAAAGCATGAAGCTGGCCATCGAGGTGCGCAGCGTGCGGTCCGCCGGTGACAACCTCAAGGCCGTCCTGGAGAGCAGGACCTCAATTGATGTTGCCTGCGGGGTGATCATGGCACAGAACCGCTGCTCCTACACGGAAGCCTTCGGCAAGCTGGCCGGGGTCTCCCGGCAGCGGAACCTCAAAGTGCGCAGCGTAGCGGAGAATGTCCTCAAGGCCCTCCCCAGCGGATCGCCGGCCACCCGGTTCGAGCCGCCCGCGCTGGCGTAGGAGGGCAGAACCTCAGATTAGTGGCGGGCTTTGGCCCGAATGACCCCGGCGGCCAAAAGCCCCACGGCACCGAGTGAGGCCAGCATGCCGCCAAGTGCTGCAACGTATTCGGTAATGCTCATCGCGTCCACTCCCTTTCAGAACTGCCTGATGAGCCCAAAGTACGCGTCAACAGTCAAGGTTCCCCGAAGGATCGCCCGTTGGTTGGGTCAAGATTGGCGCAGACCAGAAGGCCTGGCTCCCCGCTGACGCACTGCATGCCTCGCAACGCCCTACGAACTGATGGGGGCAATCCAGGTCCTGGCCGTCGGATGACGGCAGCCTCACACGCATGGCGGACCGCCTAACCCGCAACCGCGAACATGGCGATCCCCACAGCCACCAACAGGGCGATACCGAGGAAAACGAACCCTTGGGCGCTTCCCTTGGCGGCTCCGGGCATCCGGCGGCGCCCACGCTTCCTAACAATTACTTCAGCCATGCACCGAATGTACGGTGCGGCAATCCCCCCGCACACGAGAACTGCGTACTTGTCTTGGTTAGTTCCACTACTCGATTTAGCACCTGCCTGCCGCTGCCAACCCGGGTGCCCTCAGCTGAAACATCCGGCCGGGAGCGCGAATCAGGCAGTATGCTTCAAAAACGTTGACGTAACCGGGGCATGGCTGGGGGCACGATGCTATTCGACTGGGGAGCCCGTTACTTCCGCACGCTCGGAAGGAGGGGCCGCACCGTCCTGTTCCAGTTGCCGCTGTCCGGAACCATGCTGCTGGTCATCCTTCTGGCATCGGTCCTGCATCCGGACCTGAAGTGGTCCGCGGCGTTCGTTTCCTCCCTGGTTTTCCACGCCGTCCTGCTGGCCGCGTGCGCCGCCATCCCCTGGGAGAGGCTCCCGGAGCGGGCCGTCCTCGCCATCCCCGTGCTGGACTGCCTGGCCATCGGACTGTCGCGGGAAGCCGGCGACCAGTATTTGTCAGTGCTGAGCTTCCTGCTGGTCTTCCCGGTGGTCTGGCTGTCCCACGGCCCGCGCCGCGGCGGCGTGGCACTGGCCGTGATTGCTGCCATCCTCAGTGTGGCCCTCCCGCCCATGATCCTCGGTTCGGGCTTCACCAGCGCATCGTTTATCCGGGCAGTGCTGCTGCCGGTCATCCTGGGCGCCATCGCCTTCACCACCTTTGGCGTGGCCAACGCCCTGCGCCTGCAACGGCACCGGCTGGAAGAACGGGAGGCGGAGGTCCGCGAACTCCTCGCGGCCAGTGAGGACCGGGAACAGCTACTGGGCACCGTGATGGACACGGTCAGCGTGGACGTCTGGGCGCTTGACCGGGAGGGCCGGACCATCCTCACCAACCGCCACCGCGGCAGCCTGTCTGGTGGGGCCGCCCAGCCGGAGTTCCCGGCCGCGGAAGCGGACCGGCCCGTGTTTGGCATTGACCGGAAGGACGCCCTGCCGCCCGAACAGCATCCCCGGGCACGCGCGGCGCAGGGGCAGTCTTTCACCGACGAGCTCGTGTGGATCGGCACTGGAAACAGCCAGCGTGCGTACTCCGCCACCTGCCGCCTCATCCCGGGACACAACGGCCAGCAGGCGGGCGCTGTCCTGGCCCTCACGGACGTCACCGCCCTGGTGGAGGCCCTGTCGGCCAAGGACCAGTTCGTGGCCAGCGTCTCCCACGAACTGCGCACGCCCCTGACCTCCATCCTGGGCTACCTTTCCATCGCCATGGATGAGGAGGGCCTGGATCCGGAACTGGAGCATTGCCTGGAGGTGGCCAAACGCAACGCCGAGCGCCTGCTGAACCTGGTGGCGGACCTGCTGACGATCGCGTCCGGCACGCTCACCGTCCGGCCGCGGCAGGCGGACCTTGCGGAGGTCGCCGCGCAGAGCGTGGACGCCGCACAACCCCGGGCCAGCTCCGGCGGAGTCACGCTCGCCTTTGAAGCCGAGGGGCCCGCTCCCGGCCGCTTCGACCCGGACCGACTGGGCCAGGCCATCGACAACCTGGTCTCGAACGCCATCAAATACACGCCAAGGGGCGGCACGGTCACCGTGCGCGTGCGCACGGAGGACGGGAGCCTGGTGTGTGAGGTCGCTGATACGGGTGTGGGGATGACGGAAGAGGACCTGGCAAACGCGTTCACGCGCTTCTTCCGGACGGCCACCGCCCACTCGTCAGCTATTCCGGGCGCAGGCCTGGGCCTCGCCATCACCCGCTCCATCGTGGAGAACCACCGCGGCATTGTCACCCTGGCCAGCAGCCACGGTGAGGGGACCACTGCGAAGCTGACTCTGCCGGAGTCGCACGCGGTGGAAGGCTCCCTCGCCGGCACGAGGTAGCAACGAACCAGGCACGGGGCAGGCCAGGCACCCGGAATGAAACCCGGCACCCGGCCTGTAGCCGAAACAAAGGTGCATCGTCAGCCCTGCTTGACGAGGGCCGCCTCCAGGTTGATTTTCACCTTGTCGCTGACCAGCACTCCCCCGGCTTCCAGGGCGGCGTTCCAGGTCAGGCCGAAGGCTTTGCGGCTGATCTCGGTTTCGGCGGAGAACCCCGCCCGGGTGGCGCCGAAAGGGTCCACGGCAACGCCGGTGAATTCAACCTCAAGCTCCACGGGCTGGGTGACGCCCTTGATGGTGAGGTCACCGGTGAGGGTGTAGTCCTCGCCGTCGCCCGTGATGGACGTGCCGCGGAAGGTCATCTCCGGGTACTTTTCGACGTCGAAGAAGTCCGGGCCGCGGACGTGGCCGTCACGGTTCGCGTCGCCCGAGTCGAAGCTGGCGGTGGACACGGTGGCGTGCAGGCTGGAGTCCTGCAGGGAGTCACCAACGCGGGCTTCAGCCTCGGCCTGCGTGAAGCGGCCGCGGACCTTGCTGATGCCTGCGTGCCGGACACTGAACCCGATCTCACTGTGGGACATGTCCAGGGTCCACGTTCCGGGGGTCAGTTCCTGGGGAAGAGTCATGGCCAATCTCCTCTTGCTCGAAGGTCTGCGGGCACGGGCAGCCCGCCGCCGGCGTGTGCCGTCGTGGCCAGCCTATTCCGCGCAGCGCCGCCTGGGCAGGGCCGATGGGCCATAGTTCATCTGCCCGCTACCGGGCTGTCACCAGTTCACGCGCCTTCTCGGCCGCAGGCTTGGTCACAGGACGTACGACGGCGGGCTCCAGCCTTTGGTTTGCCCAGCGGCGGATGGGTGCCTCCACCAGCCGCGAGGAGGCGAACGCCAGCACCACGGTGAGGATGGCCGCCAGCCCGACGCGGAGGGACAGTGACGGCACGAGGGGCAGCAGCAGGAGGTAGACGGGAATGTGCCAGAGGTACATGCCGTAGGAGAGTTCGCGGCCGGGCCAGGCGAGCCAGGGGTGGCTGAGGATCCGGCCCAGGAAGCCGGCCGGCTGCAGGACCAGTGAGCCGATCAGCACCGCTGCCAGGAGCGACAAGACCGTGGGACCCACAGACCAGAACACGGTGAACCAAGGACCGGGAGTGTCCGGTTCGTGGAGCAGGAACAGGGCGGCCAGTAGAGCCGTTCCTGCCACCGGGGCACCCCAGCGCGCGGCGGATACCAGGGAGGCGTGTACTCGTGAGCCGTTGCGGACTGCGGTGAACAGCAGCGCGAGGGCGCAGCCGATCAGCAGCTCATCGGCCCGGGTGTCCGGCCCGTTGTAGAGCCGGTTCAGCGGTGCGCCGGACATCACCAGGGCGGAGCGTTCCAGCATGAAGGCGGCGGCGAGTCCGGCAGTGGCCCACGCGGCGGTCCGCAGCTTGCAGTACCGCAGCATGACCAGCAGGAGCACCGGCCACACCAGATAGAACTGTTCCTCGACGGCGAGCGTCCAGGTGGGGCCGAGTGTCTCGCCCGCAATGGAGTTTCCGAATGCTCCCACGTGCGCGAAGTTCATCACGTACGCCACTGCCGGAAGGATGAATCCCGCCTGACCGCCCCAACCTGAGGCGGGGAAGACGAAGCCCACAACGGCGATCACCGCGCACAGAGCCAGCAGCGCCGGCCACAGCCTGGCCAGGCGCTTGGCGTAGAAGATGCCCATGCGGACGCTGCCCGTCGCGAGCCGCTCCTTCATGATCAGCAGCGTGATCACGAAGCCGCTGAGGGTGAAGAAAACATCCACACCGATGAAGCCACCCGGCATCTGGGCGGTGAGGGTATGGAAGAAGAACACTCCCACAACGGCCACCGTACGGAGGCCGTCCAGGGAGTGCTTCCGCCCTGAAATGATGCTTGTTTCGTACCCTGTTTTGTGCGCGGTTTTATGCGCGGACGCGCCCTCCGCAACCGACAAATTTCCACTGCTTGACCTAAGAACCACTAAGCAAGCATATATAACGTTTCGGTAACTAGGCTAAACGGAGGCTGGGAAAAGCCTCCATGGATCACCCCGGGAGGAAGTACCCAGAGACGTCCGCGATGAGGTGCGTGGACCCTGCTGAGCGGTTGAACAGGATGACATATCCGTTCAACCCCACAGGTGAAGTTACGGAGTTCGCGACAATCTGGCCCCTATCAAAGTTCAGATTGGATACGTCCGGGCGCGACGCCGTCAAGGGATACGCAGTTATGTAGCCATTGGAGCCGGCCTGGGCCACAGTCAGGTTGAAGACTATGGCCGTGGCGTCCTCGGGAATACCGCGTTCACTGCTCGCCTGAATGGCCGCTTGAGAATCCGACAGGGCCGGATTGCCGGGTCGCGTGTCCAGGAAGCGTGTAGGAGCGGCCAGCGGCTGGAAGGTGCCGCCTGCCGTCGGTGTCCCCGACAGGTAGTAGCCGGACACATCGGCGATCAGGTGTGTGGAGCCCTTGGAGCGGTTGAAAAGCATCACCTTGCCGTCGGGCCCCACGGGCACGGTGACCGAATTGGGGATGATCTGCCCTGTGTCGAAGTTGACGTTGGAAGCGTCCGGCCGGTCCACTCCGGAGGGATAAGCGGTGACGAAGCCAAAGGACTTCGATTCGGCAACGGTCAGGTTCAGCACGACGGCGGAGACGGTGGCCGGCAATCCGTTGGCTCCTGCCACCTGGAAGGCCCGGGCAGTATCTGGCGCGACGGCGGTGGTGTTCCGGGTATCCAAGAATCGCTTGGGTGCGATCGGTCTGAAAGCGCCCGCAGCCGTCACCTCACCTTCGCGGTAATAGCCGGAGATATCGGCCAAAAGGTGCGTGGCCCCGACGGACCTGTTGAAGAGTGTCACCTTCCCGTCCGCGCCTACAGGAACGGTGACGGAGTTGGCCACGATCTGGCCCTTGTCGAAGTTCAGGTTGGAAGCATCCGGACGCGCGGTCCCGGAAGCGTAGGCAGTGACAAACCCGAAGGAACGGGCTTCGGCCACGGTGAGGTTGAAGACCACTGCGGACACCTTGGCCGGTATACCATTGCGCCCTGCCACCTGGAAGGAGACGGCGGAATCTTTGGCCACGATGGAGCTGGTACGGGTATCAAGGGCGCGGAACGGCGTGACAGTGATCAGAGATCCGGCAACAGGCGCCATGCTGGTGGCGAACTTGTGGGTCCACTCGGCTGTGGCACCGGCCATCAGGGTGTAGCCAGCGACCGCCCTTGCTGAAACGGTAATGGTTCCCGAACCGGCATGGACCCCGGCGGCCAGAACACTGCCGTCACGCACGTATTCCACGCCCTGCAACGAGGGGACGGTCAGCGTGTCATCGTCAGCACCATCCTTGTCGGAGAACGTTACTTCAGCCGGGATGACGGTTTTGGCGGGCAGATCCGATGCAGTGAGGGCAAGCGCCGCGCCGGCGTCCAGCAGACCCGCTCCGCAACCTTCGGTGCAGGCGACTGGGAGCGCCCGAGCGGTGGCTTTTAGCCGGGCTTCCACCATGTCCGGCGTGTAGGTGCTGCCCACTTCAGACATGAGCATGGCCGCGACGGCGGATACGTGCGGAGCGGCCATGGAGGTGCCTTGCAGGAGCTCGTAGGCCTCTCCCTCGGGCACGGTGGAGCCCAAGTTCGAGGTGGAGACGATGCCGGTCCAGGGGTTCTCACTGGTCATGTTGCTGCCGCCGGGGGCGGTGATGTCCACGGCGGACCCGTAGTTGGAGTAGTCGGCACGAGCGCCGTCGAGTCCGGAGGCAGCAACCGTAATGACGTTCTCGCAGTTGGCCGGGCTCATTTCAGACGCCGGGCGGCCGGAGTTTCCGGCGGCCGCCACCACTACGGTGCCGGCATTATGGGCAAAGTTGATGGCGTTCTGTTCGGTAACGGAGCAGGCGGAGACTCCTCCAAGGCTGAGGTTGACCACATGCGCGCGCCTCGGATTAGCGGGTACTCCGGCCACAGTGCCGCCAGCGGCCCAGATGATGGAGTCCGCCACATCTGAGATGTAACCTCCGCAGGGGCCGATGGCGCGGATGGGCAGGATCTTCGCAGCAGGCGCGACGCCGGTAATGCCTTGGCTGTTATTTCCGAAGGCGGCAATGGTCCCGGCCACGTGCGTGCCATGCCAAGAGGAGCGTGACGCCGGGAAGCCTGGCTCGCACTGGTTGTCACTGGCCCAATCGCCCTGGTCGAGCGGGACAGGGTCACGCCCGTCGCCGTCCCGGGCCCAGTCCGGGTTGGACAGCATGTCGTAGCCGGCGAGTACGTTGCTGTCCATATCCGAGTGATAGGTGGTACCGCTGTCCACCACGGCCACCACAGCTCCCTCACCGCGGTTGTAGTCCCAGGCGGCGAGTGCCCGGATGCCGGCTGTCTCGTCCCAGAGGGCCCACTGGGACGGGTATCCGGGGTCGTTGGGGGCAGTAGCAGTTGCCTGGACGATAGTGTCCGGCTCGGCGTAGGCCACGTCAGGGCTGGAGCGGAGTGCCGCGAGGAAGGTGTCAGCCTCGGCACCCTGAAGTGACTTGCCGGTCTTCACCACCTGCGCACCGGTTGCGGTGGCCCGTACGTACTGGGCGGCAGTGCCCACGCGGCCTGCAGCTGACCGCGCGGCCTGGGCAGTTACAGCGGCTTCGGAAGCAATGTTGCCGCGGCTCTTGAGGCCCACGATGAACTGATCCGTGGGGACCTGGTTTGACGTGGGCTGGGGTCGCGGGTCCCGGAGGGGCAGCTCGGCGGCCGTTGGCTGCTTGGTGGGCTGGGGTGGCTCGGTGGCTTGGGCGGGAAGGGCCGTCAGGGCAGCACCGGCAAGTACGGTGACCAGCGTGAGGGCAGCGGCAGCGAAGGGCCGGGGATTGAACATGGGCGGGCATCCTTGAGACGGGCGCGGGCCACGAACAAGGGGCCTGGCGCGGACAGCCGGGAATCACCAGCTGACCCCCGCCCTGATTATAGCCATCGAGTTGACTATTCGGAGGACATTACAAAAACTACGAGCAGATGACCAGTCACGCGGCGTCCGGTCCAAGCCCCGCCGCCCTCGCGCAGGATGCGCAGCCCCTGGTTGCCGGGCATCCGGCCCAGCCGCCGGCTACCGGTTGAGGGTGTGCAGGCGGTCCCGTGCCGCGTGCTCCACGAGGATGGGCACGAAGTCCCGCACCCGGCCCCGGTCCAGCGTCCGGTGCTCCTCTTGGACCACGTCCTCGATCACGTGCCGGGAGACGCCCGGGTGCCGTTCGGCAAGCCGGTCCACTACCGCGGACAGTGCCCGCACCTCTTCACTAACGCCCATCGGCACAGGATCCGGCATCTGCCGCGGCGGTTCAAGACTTGACTTATCCCGGGTGCGCTCAGAACCAGAGCCGGAGCACTACGGCGGTCCGTGCGCGGAATGCGATGCTCACCCATCGGCAGGGAGCCGCTCCGCCCCAACGTCGATTCCCAAATTCGATGTCGACCCGCACATTCGAACTCGACCCCCAAATAGCCGGCGCATCAGCGAATGTGCGCGTCGAAAATGAGAATGCGAGTCCCCGCCGGCTGACTGGCCCAACGGCTCGAAACAAAGGGAAGACGTACGACGGCGAACCCGGCCACCGTCGCACGTCTTCCCGCTTTTCGCGTGACCGCGGCTTTATGCCAGCAGTGCGCAGATGTCGGTCACATCGCCGGTGCCGCTGAAGACCCGGGCCTCAGATCCGTCAGCTTTCAGGGCGAAGTTGAAGTTTCCCTCCAGCAGGAAAATTCCAGGCCGTGCCGATTTTGCCTCGCGGGCATTCAGCACGATGTTCAGTCCGTTGACCGTAATCTCGGTGGTTCCGTCGGCCTGCACCGTCCCGTGCGTGGTGCCGGTGATGAGGAATGTTGCTTCCTCTCCAGTCTTGAGGTTCGTAATGGTGACCCGTTGCCCTGGAGAAGCGACTGTGAAGCGGTCGCCGGGAAGTACGAGGACATTTGATTTGCCGGAGACCGTCAGCTGAACTGCGTACTTGCAGAGCTGGTTTGCCTTGAAGGTCAGGACTTGGGACGCGTCAGTCGGGGCAGCAGCGGCAGGGCTCATCCCGGCAACCACGGCAAAGAGCAAGGCACAAAGAACCATCAGCTTCTTCATCAGAAACTCCATTTCAAATTCAGTTTTACGCGCAGACTTTGAAAAAACCGCGGGGATGCGCGCATGGGCGGGTGCTGGATACTCGTCGTTGAATGTGCAGCATCGGCGGACTTTCCATGAGGACTACTCCGCGGACGGACTGCGGGGTCGGCGCAAAGCGCGTACGTCCCGCAAACATCTCTTACCCGTAAGTAAGTTCGGCTGTGCATCGTCTTGATCGCGATGACTGGTGGCAGGATATTAGCCCGCGATTTCCCGGCACGTGAAGCGCGGAATTAAAGAATGGGGGAAACCGGATCCGGCAAGGGGGCTACCCATTCGCCAGTCTTCGCCCCGGTTCTGGATCCCACCTTTCCATGAACGCCCAGGCCCATGTGGTGGCGGCCCTGCGCCGGCGTGCCCCGGACACCACCCGCCCGTGAACACCCGCCCCCGCCCTGCCCCAGTCTCGATGCGCGACGTCGATTTCGACCCGCAAATTCGAAATCGATCCGCAGATAGCCAGTGCGTCAGCGAATGTGCGCCTCGAAAATGAGAATGCGCGTCGCTGGGAGCACATTCACAGGCTGACCACTCAAACGACAGTCGCCGTTGAAGTTCCCCGCCGAACCAGTCTTGAGGAATTCTTGACCCTAATTAGCGCAGATGTTGAGCCCTTTCCCGCAGAGTTCTCAGTGAAGGGTGGGACTGCATGGGGGTGCACCTGGGAACTGAGGCCCGGTCAACCCATCCCTGCAGTCGGCGTAGAACCCGATGGTCTCGATCGCTTGGCGGCGTCGTCACGGCGCCGCCAGGCGGTCCACAAATTCACAAAGACCGGGGCCGACGGCGGAGGCGGCGGATCAGCGTAGATCCGCAAATAGCTGTCGGCCCCCACAATTCTCATCCGCTGGCGCGGCCGCGATAACCACAGCGCCCTACTCCACCAGCGCGGCCCAGGACTCCAGGAACTTATCCGCAATGTAGGCGTGCCCGGCGGTGTTCGGGTGTGCGCCGTCGGCGTCGAATCCCGGGCTGTTGGCGGCCGTGAACCAGCGGCCCTCCACGGCGTCGATGAACGGGGCATTCGCTGCCTCGGCACCGGCACGGACGGCGTTGTTCACATCCCGCAGGTCCTCCCCCAGCGGCTGCGGCGCCGACGGCCCCAGCACCACCAGCTGCACCCCGGGCCAGAACCGGCGTGCCGCCTCGATGGTCTGGCGGGTTGCCGCCGTGATCTCGCCGGCGTCAGTGATCTGGGCGTCGTTCTGCCCGCCCTGGAGGATCAGCAGGTTGGGGACGAAGGCCGGGTTGTTGGCCGCGGTCTGCCGCAGCCGGACTTCGTATTCGCCGCCCTGGTCATCCCGGGCACCGCCGCCCCAGGCGAACCCGGTCCCGCCGCGGCCGTCGATGTTGGTGGGATACCCCAGCGACCCCGCCACGAGGTTTGCCCAGCTCTCGTCCGGCTCGTCGGCGCCGTCACCGGCTGTGTAGGAGTCCCCCATGATCAGGAGGACGGGCTTCTCGGGCAGCTCGATCTTCGCCGTCCGGACCGTTGAGGTGGGTGTGGGGGTAGGAGCAGCTGAAGCGGCGGCCGGGGAGGCAGCCGTCGAACCTGAAGCGGATGCCGCGGGGGTGCTGGCCGCCGCAACGGGGGCGGTCCCGCCCGGGTCCCGCGGGCCCATGAGGGCGAGCGCGGCCACCCCGAAAGCCGCAACCGCCAGCACCAAAAGTGCCGCGTACTTGATCCACTCCCCCGCAGGCGCGCCAGGGCGCCGACCGTTTCCCCTCACCCGCAGAATCTTACGTGCCGGCACGCGCCGCAATAGCGCTTAAGACGACGCCCCGCACAGGAAAGACGTACGACGGCGGCACGCGGCCGCCGTCGTACGTCCTTCTCTTGCGGTGGTCCAGGCCGCTCCGGACTCAGGCCGGCATCCTGCGCAGGGTGAGGTAGGAACCGACGGTCAGCAGACCGGTGACCGGGATGGCCCACAGCGTCAGGCCCAGGGCTCCGGTGTCCGTGAACCACTGGCCCACGGCCGGCCATGCCTGCTGGAACGTCACCAGCGCGATGAAGCCGACCAGTGCGAGCCCGAGCGCCAGCAGGACGATGGTGAGTCCCAGGGCACCGAACCGCTTGAAGATGGTGGCGAACCAGAAGCCGATGGTGAAGAAGAACATGGTGGCCGTGAAGTAGGTCAGTGCGGCTGCGAACGGGCCTGACGCCCATACCCAGTCCAGGTAGGCGAAGTATCCGTTGATCCCGTAGCCGCCGGTGGCCTGCTCGAACAGGCCCAGCAGGACGAACACCAGGGACATGCCCAGCCCGCTGACCGCCGCCGCTGCGAGGGAGCCCAGAAAGAACTCGCGCCGCGTGAGGCTCATGGCCTGGGAGAACGGGAACGTCATGGTCATGGCCTGGATGCCGATGGCGAGGAAGTACCACAGGGGTGCTTGCGAACCGCCGCCGGCCTTGACCTCTGTGACGCCGGCGCCGCCGATGATCCAGAAGATCATTATGGACAGGACCCATGAGCCGCCCAGTACCAGCGCCGGCACCCAGATGAAGGTCTGGGTGTTGACGAACTGCAGGCGGACAACGTTGAGCATGCGGTTGCGCGGCACCTGGTGTTGCAGGGCTGCGCCGGAATTAAGGGTTGTCATCGCAGGCTTCCTTCCTGGGTATCCGCGTCGGAGCTGTTCGTGCCGGAGTTGTGCGTGCCGGAGTTGGTGCCGAAGCCGTCCGCGCCCGGGCGGCCGGCCGAGCGCTGCTGGGTGAGGCGCACAATGAGTTGCTGCAGTGAGACCGGCGCCAGTTCGAGGCCGTCGGCCACAACCGCGGCGCGTTCGGCGCCGTCCAGGCGGCCCAAGAAGGTCACGGATGCCACGCGGCCCAGGCCTTCGCGGTGGATGACCTCCCGGCCGTTCACGGCCCGTTCCACCGCGGCGGCGTCGCCCACCACGTTGGTGGCGAGGGCCCTGGCGTCCTCGGCCGATTCGTCCATGATGATCCGGCCGTCGTCGATCAGGAGCACCCGTTCAATGAGGTTGGAGACTTCGTCGATGAGGTGGCTGGAGAGCAGGATGGTACGCGGGACTTCGGCGTAGTCGGCCAGCAGCCGGTCGTAGAAGATCTGCCGGGCCACGGCGTCGAGGCCCAGGTACGGCTCGTCGAAGAACGTGACCTCAGCCCGGGATGCCAGGCCAATGATGACCCCCACGGCTGAGAGCTGCCCGCGGGAGAGCTTCTTGATGGTCCGTTTCAGCGGGAGCTGGAAATCGTCAATGAGTTCCTCGGCCAGGCCTTGGTCCCACCGGGGAAAGAACAGCCGGGCGGCCGCGAAGGCGTGCCGCGGGGTGGCGTCGTCCGGGTATTTCTGGCTTTCCCGGACGAAGCACATGCGGCTGAGGACCCGGGCGTTCTCGTACGGGTTCTCGCCGAACACGCGCACCTCGCCGCTGGTGGGCAGGTTCTGGGCCGTGAGGATGGACATGGCGGTGGTCTTGCCGGCGCCGTTGCGTCCCAGCAGGCCGTAGATGGCGTCCTTCTCGATGTCGAAGCTGACACCATCCAGGGCGAGCGCGTCTTTGTATCGCTTGGTGAGGTTCCTGACCTGTATTACGGAGTTCATCGCGTCCTTCGATCTGGCAGGTTTATGGTTTCGCCGGCGAAGCGCCGGCACCGGTGCGGACCAGGTCCGCGACGTCTTCGGGCCCGAGCCCGATCCTGCGGGCCTCGGCCAGCAGGGGTTGCACATACCGCTCGGCAAAATCGCTGCGACGCTCCTTAAGCAGGAGTTCGCGGGCACCCGGGGCAACGAACATTCCGATGCCCCGGCGCTTGTACAGCACGCCTTTGTCCACGAGCATGTTCACGCCCTTGGCCGCAGTAGCCGGATTGATGCGGTGGAACACGGCGAGCTCGTTTGTTGACGGCGCCTGTGACTCCTCGGCGATGCTTCCGTCCAGGATCGATGCCTCGACCTGTTCGGCGATCTGCACGAAGAGTGGTTTGCCTTCGTCCATCAGGCGACCTCCCGGCCAGTTGGTTGCTTACTTGACTAACTAACCATGGAAGTAAGGTACCCGTCAAGAGGGAACGTCCCTGCTCAGGCCCTTGGCGTCCGGGCGTTAGGCAACCGTGACCTTGCGGCAGTTCCTAAGCGGGGTAACAGCCACTACTGTCAACAGCACCATCCGGCTTTTTACGGAAAAGAGGCGACGATGAGCATCGACATCGGAATTGGTAGCAGCCTCAGCAGCGAGGACGCGGCACACTTTGTGGCCACAACGGAAGCAATCACGTCCGCCCTGCAGCAGGTCCGGGAACTCCACTCCGCGTACAGCTGGGTGTGGACGCACGAGATCCGCTGCCGCGGCTGCCACGCCCGCCTCGAGATACCGGTACTTGCCAGCACCAAGGCCAACGCGGACAAGGCTTTCGCCGCGCACCAGTCGGCGGAGCTGGACGCCTTCCTGGCCGCGGGCGGCGGACCCACCTTCACGTGAGAAGACGTACGACGGCGGCGCGCGGCCGCCGTCGTACGTTTCCGTTTGACGCTGGCTGCCTCAAAAAGGCGGCGACGGGCGGGCTATCCGTCCAGGACCGCGGCGGTGCTGCCCTGCGGCACGATGACGTGGACGGCGTTGCGCTCGATGGTGAAGTCCGCGGGCGTGACCGTGGCGATTTCGCCGTCGAGGTTGACCGGCATGGGCGGATCGGTGACCAGGAGGACGCGCTGGGTGGTGGCGTGGTGGACGTCGCTGCGCTCCACGAAGCTGCCGTCCTTGAGCAGCCTGGCGATCCGCACGTGTTCGCGCAGCCGTGCGCCGGGGATGGCGTAGATATCGAGGGTGTGGTCGTCGATGCCGGCGGTGGGTGAGACGGCGTTCCCGCCCCCGTAGTGCTTTCCGTTTCCCACGGCCACCTGCAGCAGGTTCTCGAGCTCGATGGCCTGGTGGTCGCCTCCGGGGAATTCGAGGCGGGCCCGGAACGGCTGGTGCCGGGCGTAGGCGCGGACGGCGGCGACGGCGTAGGCGAGGGGGCCGAGGCGGCGCTTCAGGCGGGGGCTGAGGGTTTCGGTGACGCCCACCGAGAGACCCACGGAGGCCACGTTGAGGAAGGGCTGGCCGTTGACCCGGCCGAGGTCGATGTCCACCACTTTCCCGTCTGCGAGCGCGGCGCAGGCGGCGGGCAGGGTGTTGGGGATTTGCAAAGTGCGGGCGAGGTCGTTGGCTGTTCCCAGGGGCAGGACGCCCAGCACGGTGCCGGTCCCTGCGAGCCTCCCCGCAGCGAAGGAGACCGTGCCGTCGCCGCCGCCCACCACCACCAGGTCGTGGTTTTCGGCCATCACGCGGTCAAGGGCCCCGTCTAGGTCCGTGCCGGACAGGACGCGGTGCACGGCGGCGACGGGGAGGCCCGCGTTCCGCAGCATGTCCACCGCCTGGTCCGGAGCCGCGGCCCCGAGGCGTGCACCGGCGTTGATCAGCACGGCAACGGACTGGGCGTCTCGGGCGGCTTTCATGGGCTCCATCCTAGGTTGATGGAGCTGGGAGGACCCTGCATGGCTTTGAGGTGGAGGCGCGGTGTGGGGTTGCCGGCGGCGCCTTCCGGGTAGAGGGCCCGGCGGTCTCACGGACGGGCCCGGCGCCGCCGGCACCTACAAGTAGACGCTTCCGGGGCGTTCGCGGCACCAGTATTCATTACGCCAATTCTTCAGTGGCGGTTGTGCTGGGCGGCCAAGTGGTACTCAGGGGCTGGTGGTTGGGCCGGTTGGTGTCCGCAGCCTTTGTTTGGGGAGGACGCTGCTGGGTACGGATGCAGCAGAGCAGCCCCGCGGTTATTGATATCCCCCGCGGGGCTTCTCGCGTCAGTGGGTATTCTGCGGGCTCAGTGCTCCCGGTGGGTTTCCTGGAGGCGCTTGATGAACCAGCGGGACTGTTCGGGGCCGTAGGGCAGCACGGGGATGGCCTTGGTGGCGTCGTCCGGGGTGTCGCGGATGGACTGGCGGGCCTGCCGGACGGCGGTGGTCAGGGTGTTGGCCATGGTCTTTACGAACTGGTCGCTGCAGGGCTTCCCGTGCCCGGGGATCAGGTACTCGTAGCGGTGGCGCAGGGCGGAGATGTGCCGGAGCGCGTCCGCCCACTCCTCGGGGAAAGAGTCTTCGAAGGACGGGTGCGCGCCCTGCTCCACGAGGTCGCCCACGTACAGGGTGGTGGGCGTACCTATCAGCAGGTCGCCGTCGGTGTGGCCGCGGCCCAGGTAAAACAGTGTGGCGGTCACGCCGCCCAGATCCACCAGGACGGGCTGGTCGCGGACGATGGCGTTGGGCACCACGAGCTCCACGTTCTCCCCCTCGCCGGTGGACATCTCCGGTTCCAGCGTGCCCACGAAGCGCCGCTGCAAGTCGCCGCGCTGGTCGATCTCGGAGGCGCAGTTCTCGTGGCCCCAGAATTCTGTGACTCCCGCTTCGGCGAATACTGCGTTGCCGAAGAAGTGGTCGTAGTGCGCGTGGGTGTTCACGACGACGAGGGGCAGCTGGGTCTTCTCCCGCACCGCGTCCAGGATCTCCTTGCCCTGGCGGGGGCCGCAGCCGGTGTCGATCACCATGGCCCGCTCGGTCCCGACAATCAGTCCGGTGTTCAGCAGCGATCCCTCAGTGACCAGCACGTAGTTGTCCGCGCCGACCTCAAGCCATTCCGACATTGTTTCTCCGTACCTCCGGCAAAGCAGTGTGCGTTCGTGTAGTCGTCGATTGTACCCACGGCTCCTTGGAACTGCCGGGAGGCTATCCGGTGTTCGAGCCCGACAAGCTACGACGGAGCCACGGCTTCGCTCAGCACCCGTCGCCGAGGGCAGGGGTCGCCGCCGTAGCGACTTCGGCTGGCGACACTCCCATCCATTTTCGACGCGCAAAAGCGATGGCGCTCCCCGGATAGGGAAGCGCCATCGTCAAAGAGCGTCACGTAGAAGTAGGCGCATCGATAATCTGCGACACATGATAGGGCTGCGTACGACTGGGGCACGAAGCCACAGTCGCACGCTCCACTTTCGAGCTAGCCGGCGAGGAAGTATCCGGATACATCAGCCAACAGGTGGGTCGCACCTGAGGATCTGTTGAACAGGCTCACCTTCCCGTCGCGGCCCACCGGCGAAACCACGAGGTTCGGCACGATCTGCCGGGCGTCGAAGTTCACATTGGACGCGTTCGGCCGGTTCGTGCCAGACGCATGGGCCGTGACGAAGCCGAACGAAGCCGCATCGGCAACCGTCAGGTTGAAGACCACAGCGGACGCATCGGCTGGAACGCCGTTGGCACCACCCACCTGGAATGAAACCGAGCCGTCGGCGCGCGCGGGAGCGGAACTTCGGGTATCCAGAAAGCGGGTAGGCGCGACAGCCTTAAACGTGCCGGCAGCCGTCGGCGTACCGGCCAGGTAGTAACCCGAGACATCCGCCAATAGGTGGGTGGAACCCCCAGAGCGGTTGAACAGAGTCACCTTTCCGTCCGCCCCGACAGGAACGGTGACGGCGTTGGGGATAATCTGGCCCCTGTCGAAGTTCACATTGGAGGCGTTCGGCCGGGCAGTCCCTGACGGGTAGGCGGTGATGAATCCATTGGCTTTAGCCTCCGCCACCGTAAGGTTCATGACTACCGCCGAGACTCCGGCTGGTACGCCACCGACACCCGCTACTTGGAACGAAACCGCTCCGTCGGAAGCCACTGCCGCGCCTTTTCTCGTGTCCAAGAATCGGCTAGGCGAAATCGACGCGAAGGCGCCAGCCGCCGTCGGCGTCCCGGGAAGATAGTAGCCGGAGACGTCCGCCAAAAGATGCGTGGCGCCTGCGGAGCGGTTGAACAGTGTCACTTTTCCGTCTGCCCCGACGGGGACCGTGACGGAATTGGCGACGATCTGGCCCTTGTCGAAGTTCAGATTAGAAGCGTCAGGACGATCGGAGCCTGAAGCGTAGGCGGTCACAAAACCGAAGGATTTCGCGTCAGCAACCGTCATGTTGAACACCACTGCGGACACTCCCGAAGGAACGCCCCCAACTCCCGCCACCTGGAAAGAAACTGTGCCGTCAGGCTGGACGATGGCCGAGTTACGCGTATCCAGAGCACGGAAGGGCGCCACGGGAATCATGGATCCAGGAACTGCAGGATGCTTGCTGGAGAAAGTCCGGGACCACTCAACTGCTGCGCCCGCGGCCAGGACGTAATCCGTGGTGGCCCGGGCCCTGACGGACACAGTCCCAGACGCGGGATAGGTGCCCGCGGCTTTCACGAGGTCGCCGACCATATATTCGACGCCCGCCTTGGTCGGGATCGTAAATGTGTCCTCCGAGGTGCCGGCCTTGTCAGTAAACGTTACAGCCGCTGGAGTAACCGGATACGGGGTCGACTTGAACACGTGCGACCACTCCGCTTTCGCATTCGGGGCGAGAACGTAATTAGCCTCGGCGCGCGCTTTCACAGTCACAGTCCCGGAGCCCGGATAGGTTCCCGCCGCCTTCACAGCATCCCCCACCAGGTACTCAACACCCTCTGTGACTGGGACGGTTAACTTGTCATTTGCTGTGCCGTCCTCATCAACAAACGTCACCGCAGCCGGCGTCACCTGATACGGCGTTGCCTTGAACGCATGCGACCACTC
>NZ_JBHWJV010000016.1:919-45325 GCF_042731175.1 Pseudarthrobacter sp. NPDC059871 | reverse complement strand
CTCCGCAAGCGCCCCATCGGCCAGCACGTAGTCTGCCGCAGCCCGCGCCTTCACAGTCACAGTCCCGGAGCCCGGGTAGGTTCCCGCCGCCTTCACAGCATCCCCCACCAGGTACTCAACACCCTCTGTGACTGGGACGGTGAAAGTGTCTTTCGCTGTGCCGTCCTCATCAACAAACGTCACCGCAGCCGGCGTCACATGATACGGGGTTGCCTTGAACACATGCGACCACTCCGCAAGCGCCCCATCGGCCAGCACGTAGTCTGCCGCAGCCCGCGCCTTCACAGTCACAGTCCCGGAGCCCGGGTAGGTTCCCGCCGCCTTCACGGTTTCCCCTACCAGGTACTCAACACCAACCGTCGAGGGAATGGTGAACGAATCCTTCGCTGTGCCATCCTCGTCAACGAACGCCACCGCGGCCGGAGTCACTTCATACGGCGTCGCTTTGAACTCATGCGACCACTCCGCAGTTGCTCCGGGAGCGAGGACATAGTCCGTCATCGCCCGAGCCTTTACGGTTACAGCCCCGGAACCCGGATAAGTACCGGCCGCTTTCACGGCATCGCCGACGAGGTACTCAACACCTTCCGTTGCAGGAATGGTGAATGCGTCTTTTGAGGTGCCGTCCTCATCGTTGAATTTGGCCGCAGCAGGCGAGACTTCGCCGGGTGCAACATCGAAGGTAGCGGACCACTCAGTAACTGACTCCGGTTTGAACACGTAGTCTTCCAACGCTGCCGCAGTCACACTTACAGTTCCGGAGCCGGGGTAGCTTCCCGGAGCAAGTGCCTTGCCATCCCGTGCGTACTGGACTCCGTCGACCTTCGGAATTGTGAACGAATCCCGGCCAGTTCCGGGAAGGTCGCTAAATTCGACCGATGCAGGAGTGATGTGAAAGGGGGAAGCCTTGAAGTTTGCAGACCAAGAGGTTGTGGTTCCCCAATACAAGGTGAAGCCCGGCTGCGTACGCGCAGTCACCCGGACTTCGCCCGTGCCGGGGTGCGTCCCGGCTTCGATAACTTTGTCGGCCACCAGGTAGTCCACGCCCTGAGTGCCGGGAATCGTGTATGTATCGTCGTCTGTTCCGTCAAGGTCCGAAAAAGTTACGGCTGCCGGAATGACTTTCTTACCCTGCCAATCAAATGTTACAGGGCCAACTCTCTCCGAAGTCCTTGTCTCGGTTACGAAGCCAGCTTTCGTTCCGGTCACGCTAACGCTGATGTAGCTGCCGATTTCCCAGAAAGACAGGTTGTAAGAGGAGCCCCTCGCGCCGTCGATCGGCCTGCCATCATCCAGCCATTGGTATGTGAAGGTAATGCCATCAGGACCCCAATCGCCGGTAGCAGCAGTGACCTGGTGATATTCGCTGAGAACACCTGATACGGATGGCGTGGCCGACGTAAATGGTTGCGGATCAGGGACTCCCAAGGCCTTGGCAGCATTCACAAGTCCCGCGCCGCATCCCTCGTAGCAGGACAGAATCGGCCGCGCAGTCCTTTTGAGCCGATCCTCAACCATTGCCGGGGAAAGGCCTTCTGCGCTGGAGAACATCAATGCAGCCAATCCAGCAACGTGGGGCGCTGCCATCGAGGTTCCTTGGGAATACACGTAATTTTCGGCGACAGGACCATAGGCGCCGTTGTTCAAGGTGGATGCAATACCGTTCTGAACGCTCTGGGACATGTCGCCGCCAGGGGCTGACACGTCAACGGTAGTTCCATAGTTGGAGTAGGGAGCCCTGTCTCCAAAACGTGTTGAGGCGGCTACTGCAATCACGTTGTTGCAATTTGCAGGTGCGGTATCCGCCGCTGGTCGGCTGGAATTGCCTGCGGCGACAACTACCGCCGCTCCCGCGTTGACGGCAAAGTCGATTGCGTCCTGATATGTGGAGGAGCAAAGATTGCTACCGCCGAGGCTCAGATTGATGACACGCGCGGGGTTTTTGTTGGCCGGAACGCCGGGAACTTCACCGCCGGCAGACCAAATGATGGAATCTGCAATGTCTGAGGTGTATCCGCCGCAGACCCCAAGTGCCCGGACAGGAAGGATCTTTGCTTGTGGCGCGACGCCAGAGACGCCCTGGCCGTTGTCCGCAATCGCCGCAACAGTGCCTGCAACATGCGTGCCGTGCCATGAAGAATAACCGCCAGCCAGACCGGAGCCGCACATCCCATCTGAAGTCCAGTCGCCTTCGTCCTGCGGATTTGAATCGCGCCCGTCTGCATCGCGAGCACGATATGCGTTTGAAATCATGTCATAGCCAGGCAAGACATTAGCGTTCAAGTCGCTATGGCTTGTAATTCCGGTGTCAATCACAGCAACGGTGACTCCAGCACCCTTGCTGACGCTCCAAGCTTCCGGCATGTGCATGCCGCCGGTTTCTTCCCACATGTCCCACTGAAGAGGGTAAAAGGGATCATTCGGCTCAGCCAAGGGTTGCATCAGACTGTCAGGCTCGGCGAAATCAACGTCCGGGTTGGAACGTAATTCGTTCAATACCTGCCATGAGCGGTCCGAAGCGATTTTTCCGTCAAGCCGTACTACATTTCCCCCTGTAGCTAGGTCCCGGACATCAGCGACCGTGGAGCCAGCCTTCGCTGCTGCCCGCTCTAGGGCTTTGCCCTCCTCAACCGAACTTATAGTCGCCGTTTCCTTGAATTTCACGATGAACTGATCAGTGGGAACGTCGATGCCCGCAGATTGACCTGTTTTTGGGCCAGCTGGGAGTAACAGCCCGTCATCAGCTATGGATGGTGTTGCCACCAAAGAAGACCCGACAAGGGCCAAAAGACCGGCGGCCACAAGGCGTTTGGTCAAGTAAGCGCGCAGCGCATTAGACATACGAGTTTCCTAAGCAGAACGCGTCGTCCCCCAAGAGACGGAACGCAGAAATTGAGACCGCAAAAGCGCGCGTCGAGCTTGATTGTAGCAACAACCATGTGGACGCTTGCGGGCATCCATCAATGAACTTCGACCACGTCTAGTGCGATGGAGGCATAATGCTCCATCGCCGTAATTTTGATTTTGGATTTCAGAGCGCTCGTTATAACGATGAGGGTTGGTGGTGGAGACAGAAATTAGCTCGGTTACCACAGGATGCGACGAAGCAAGTTGCCGAGGTGACCCGCCGTGAGGTGTCAAAGCGATGGCGCTACCCGGATAGGGGTAGCGCCATCGAAGGTGCGGGTTGGCAGCTGATTAGCGCGTCGGGAGTACCTCCACAGGTGAGCACGCGTTCCCAGGAAGACCACCACAAGTGAGCGCGCGTCGGTGAGAAGGCCACCACAAGTGAGCGCGCGTCGGTGGGAAGACCACCACAAGTGAGCGGGCGTTCCCGGGAAGACCACCACAAGTGAGCGCGCGTCGGTGGGTGTTGGGTTAGATGTCCGCGAGGAGGGTGGTGGGGTTTTCGATGGCGTCGGCCACGAAGCGGAGGAAGCCTGCTGCCGTGCCGCCGTCGCAGACCCGGTGGTCGAAGGTCAGCGTCAGCTCGGTGACCTTGCGGACCGCCAGCTCGCCGTTGATCACCCACGGCTTGTCGATGATCCGGCCCACGCCCAGGATCGCAACCTCGGGGTGGTTGATGATCGCCGCAGACCCGTCCACGCCGAACACGCCGTAGTTGTTCAGCGTGAAAGTCCCACTGCCCAGCTCGGTGGGGGTCGCCTTGCCTTCGCGTGCGACGTCGGTCAGCCGGCGGATCTCCGCGTCCAGCTCCCGGGCACTCAGCTTCTCCGCCGAGCGCACCGACGGGACAACCAATCCCCGGTCGGTCTGGGCGGCGATACCCAGGTTGACGCCGTCGAACCCGACGATCTCCTGCGACCCGTCGCCGGCAGACTCGATCCGCGTGTTCAGCTCCGGGTACTTTTTTAGCCCGGCTGTGACAAAACGCGCGATGAACGCGAGCAGCCCCGGAACTGCGGCGCCGGAGGCTTTCATGCCTTCGCGGAGCTCCAGCAGCCCGGTGGCATCCACGTCCACCCACACCGTGGCTTCGGGAATCTCCGACCGGCTGCGGGTCATGGTAGCGGCCACGGCCTTGCGGACTCCCCGCACCGGCGTGCGGGTGGAAATCGCGAGACCCGTGCGCGCATCGCGCCCTTGGGTTTCTTTGGTTTCGCTCCCCACCCGCTCAACCACCGGGGCGGGCTTGGCCTCGACAGGCTCAGCCACCGGTGCACTAATGGCCTTCTCCACATCGCGACGCATGATCAGGCCGCTCTCCCCCGAACCGTGCAGCTCCCCCAGGTCCACGCCGTGCTCGCGTGCCATCCGCCGGACCAGCGGGGAAATGACAGCCCCCAACTTGCCGGGCACGCGGGTGCGCAGGAGCGTGAGGTCGTCAGCAGCCTTGTCCGCAGGCCGGGTTTCAGACGGCTCCAGGACGGAGACGGAAGCCTTTGGCAGCCGCGTCCGCTTTGCAGCCGCGTGCCCGCCCGGGGTTCCATAGCCGATCAGGACATTCCCGGATCCCGCCTTCTCCTCCTCGCGGTATGCCTCGGCCTCCGCGTTGGCGGGTTTTGGTTCGGCAAGCTCAGTTTCCGCGGGTACGACGACGGGCTGCGCCGGCTCGGCAGCCACGGCATCATCCGCGGCGGGAACCGAGGCACCCAGAGGCGTCACCGAAATCAGCGGCTTCCCCACGTCCAGGGTCTCCCCCGGCTTCCCGTGCAGCTCGGCCACGATCCCGGCGTACGGAGACGGCACCTCAACGGCTGACTTGGCTGTCTCCACCTCGGCGATGGGCTGGTCCACCTCAATCGAATCGCCAACAGCAACATGCCAGGACACCAGTTCGGCCTCGGTCAGCCCTTCGCCCAGGTCCGGCAGCAGGAACACACGCGTCTCGCTCATATAAATCAGTCCTCCCACTGCAGGTCGTCAACGGCGTCGAGGATACGGTCCACGCCGGGCAGGTAGTACTTCTCAAGTTTCGGCGCCGGGTACGGTACGTCGAACCCGGTCACACGGCGGATGGGCGCGGCCAGGTGGTGGAAGCAGCGCTCCTGCACCCGCGCCACGATCTCGGACGCCACGGACGCGAACCCGTGCGCCTCGGCGATCACCACGGCCCGGCCAGTCTTCCGCACCGACTCACAAACAGTCGCATCGTCGAACGGCACGATGGTCCGCACGTCGATCACTTCCAGCGAGCGCCCCTCCAGCGCAGCAGCCTCGGCTGCGGCCAGGGCGGTGGGCACGGACGGGCCGTACGCAATCAGCGTCGCGTCGGTGCCGGGACGCGCGACGGCGGCCCGCCCCTCCGAGCCAAGTCCCGCCGTCGTGCCTTCCCCGCGAAGTTCGTGCTGGCGGCGCAGCTCGCCGAGGTCCACGGAGTCCTTGGTCCAGTACATCTTCTTGGGCTCCATGAAGACCACGGGATCGTCCGAGTCGATGGCCTCGCGGAGCATCCGGTAGCCGTCGGCCACCGTGGCGGGGGTGTAGACCTTCAGGCCGGCGGTGTGCGCGTAGTAGGCCTCGGAGGAATCGCAGTGGTGCTCAACTCCGCCGATGCCGCCGCCGTACGGGATGCGGATCACCAGGGGCAGTTTCACGGTGCCGCGGGTGCGGTTGTGCATCTTGGCCACGTGGCTGACGATCTGCTCGAACGCCGGATAAGCGAACGCGTCGAACTGCATCTCGATCACCGGGCGCATGCCGTTGATGGCCATGCCCACGGCCATGCCCACAATGCCGGATTCGGCCAGCGGGGTGTCGAAGCAGCGCTGCTCGCCGAACGTGGCGGTGAGGCCGTCGGTGATGCGGAAGACGCCGCCCAGGAGCCCTACGTCCTCGCCGAACATCAGGACGGAGGAATCGGCGTGCATGGCGTCGGCCAGGGCGGTGTTCAGTGCCTTGGCCATGGTGACCGGCTGCGGGCCTGTGGCTTCGGCGGTTGCCGCGGCGGAGGCGGCAGCCCGGGCGGTGGCGGCGGAAACGTTGCCGTTGGCCTCGGACGAGGTGGTGACGGTGGGGCTCACTTGCCGGCCTCCTTCGAATCAGTAGCGGCGTCGCGGGCGAGTTCGTCGGCCAAGAACGCCGACTGTTCCTTCAGCTGCGGGGTCTGCTGGGCGAACACGTGGCGGAAAAGCTCCTGCGGGTCCACGGGCACGTCCTCGCTGAGGCCCTCGCGCAGCTGCGCGGCAACCGCTTCAGCCGTCGCGCGGATCCGGGCCTCGCCGTCGTCGTCCAAAATCCCCTGGCCCGTGAGGTACGTCCGCATCCGGTTCACGGGGTCCTTGGCCCGCCACTCGGCAACCTCGGCGCTTTCCCGGTAGCGGGTGTCGTCGTCGGCGTTGGTGTGGGCCTGCATGCGGTAGGTGTTGGCTTCCACCAGCAGCGGGCCGGAGCCGTCGCGGCAGAGGGCGACGGCGCGGTCCAGGACGGCGAGGAGCGCCACCACGTCGTTGCCGTCCACGCGTTCGCCGGCCATGCCGTAGCCCACGGCTTTGTGCGCGAGCGACGGCGCCACGGACTGGTGCGCCAGCGGCACCGAGATGGCGTACTTGTTGTTCTGGACAAAGAAGATGACGGGCAGGTGGAAGACGGCGGCGAAGTTGAGGGCCTCGTGGAAGTCGCCTTCGCTGGTGGCGCCGTCGCCGCACATGGCGAGCACCACAGTGTCCTCGCCGCGGAGCTTGGCGGCGTGCGCAACGCCGACTGCGTGCAGCAGCTGGGTGGTCAGCGGGGTGGATTGGATGCCCACCTTGTACTGGAGCGGATCGTAGCCGCCGTGCCAGTCGCCGCGAAAAATTGTCATCACCTGTACGGGGTCCACGCCGCGGGTCATCACGGCCACGGCGTCGCGGTACGTGGGGAACATCCAGTCGCCGTCCGCGAGGCACAGGGCGGCGGCCACCTGGCACGCCTCCTGGCCGTGGCTGGACGGGTAGACGGCCATGCGGCCCTGCCGGACCAGGGCGGAATTCTGGTCGTTGACGCGGCGGCCGACGACGAGCTTTTCGTACGCTGCCAGCAGTTCCGTATCACCGGGGACAGGGTATTCGTGGCCGGGTTCGGCGCCCTGCTCACCCTTGTCCTTGAGACGGCCTTCCGGGTCCACCATCTGGATCTGGTGCCGGGCGGGCAGCATGTAGTCCTCGGCGGTGATGCCGAACTTCTTGACCGCCTCGGTGAGGGCGTTGTCCGGCCCGGTGCTGCGGGCGGTATCCGGGGCCGTGTGGTTCGCGGAGATCGTCATTGGTCCGTCCTTCTGTTGCCACTATTCCTTCCAAGTATTGACCCCGGGCCGGTTTCGTATCCAGCAGCTACAGGAATCGTGGAGAAGTTGCTTACCAGTGCCCCTGCTGGGAGACGATTTGTAAATGTGAGCTGGGTTACGGCAGGGGTTGTGGACGAAATGGCGGCGCCGCGGGCGGGCAGCGCTCGGCCGCGAGGTCGCCAGGACTCCTGGGGCTGGGCTTCCGAAGAACCAGCCACCCCTCGTCGCAAGCCAGCATCCGTGATTCGGGGTGAGCTGACGGCACGTCAGCGGGTCCCGTTCGGTTCCGTCCTTTACGCTTCGAAGGACCACGCTGAGGTATCGAGAAGCTTTGGCGAGAACTGAGTGGGACCGAAAGGGCGCAAGTTATGCACTACGTCGTACTGCAGGTAATCCTCAAGGAAAAGCTTTGGGGAACCGGATCTGGCAATCTGACTTCTCTCGAGAAGACCATCAACGACCAGGCAGCGAAGGGCTATCGCCTGCACACCATAACCACCTCCAGCAGTGGAAGTAAGGGACTCGGTGGTGGCGACCGCATCCAGGCAACCATGGTGTTCGAGAGCCTGGGATAGGCGTCCGCCCACATTTCTCTTGGGGCTACGGAGTCATTCGGTAACCCACGCCGTGCACGGTCTCAATCCAACGCGGCCTCCGCGGCGTCTCGCCGAGGCGCTTGCGGAGGTTGCTGACCTGGACCTCCACGGCGCGCTCTTCCTTGGCGCTGACGAAGCCCCCGGTGTTGTACGGCTCGTTGCGGAGCCGGTGGACCAGGTCCGCCTTCGTCTGGATGGTTCGCCCGTTTTCCATGAGGGCCAGGAGGATGTCGAATTGGCTCCGCGTCAGGATCACGGACCGTCCATCGACGGCGGCCTGCCGGGTTCCTTCATGCAGGGTGAGCCCTCGATGCGAAAAATCGATTTGCCTCTGCTCGGCAGCGTGCGCCGATGGTTTTAATGAATGGCCGACGGCGGGAGGCAGGTAGGTTGCATCGTCCGGGCCAGCGTGGGAGGTTCTGCTGTTTTGATGGGCTGCGGCTGGACCCTCAAGGGTCCGGGGCCGTCGGAACATCGCCCTGACGCGGGCCATAAGCTCCCGGGTGCGGAAGGGTTTGATCAGGTAGTCATCCGCTCCCGCCTCAAACCCCATGAGAGCATCCGCCTCATCCGCCCGCCGGCTGATGATGATCACGTAGGCGTCACTGAAGGTCCTGATGCGCCGTGAAACCTCTATCCCGTCAAAGTCGGGCAGGCCAATATCAACGGTGACAATGTCTGGTTTGTGCTCCAGCACCCTTGCCAGGCCCTCGGACCCCGATGAGGTTGGATGCACGGAAAAACCGGACTGCCTCAGAACCTCAGTCAACGATGCCCGGATAGCGCCATCATCCTCGATGACGACAGCAACGCCGCGCTCCCCCAAAATTCCCCCTTACGTCATGGAGCCCCTGGCTAGGGTCTGATCAAACGCGTCCTTCCCTGCTGCCTTCGGCTGCCGCCTCAACATCCAGGCAGGCAGGGGCTGAGCCCGCTGCCGGCCTTTCCATTCGCATTCGGCGCCGCGCTTCCTGCGGATGGTTACAACTTTGGATGTCTCAGTTGATGAAATCCTTCATCCAGGTCTTCAGGTCCTCACCGAACTCCACCCGCTCGGAAGCCAGGGTGATCACTGCCTTCAGGTAGCTGAGCTTGTCGCCGGTATCGAAGCGGCGGCCCTTGAAAACCACACCGTAAACGCCAGCCCCGTCACATTCGCCGGCAGCCAGCGTCTGCAGCGCATCCGTCAGCTGGATTTCGTTGCCACGCCCCGGCGCGGTGTTCTCCAGCACCCCGAACACTGACGGGTGAAGGACATAGCGGCCAATGACGGCCAAGTTGGAGGGCGCATCGGCAACAGCCGGCTTCTCCACCAGGCTGTTCACCCGGACATAGTCTTCGCCCTCAACAGCAGAGATGTCCGCGCAGCCGTAGGCACTGATCTGCGACGGATCCACTTCGATCAGGGCGATCACCGAACCGCCGGTTTTTTGCTGCACCTCTATCATCTGGGTCAGCAGCGATTCAGCCTCATCAATGAGGTCGTCACCGAGCAGCACGGCAAACGGCTCGTTCCCCACGTGCTGCTTGGCGCACAGCACCGCATGCCCGAGGCCCTTGGCTTCACCCTGGCGGACATAGTGGATGGGACCGAGTTCGGACGCAGCCTGGATGGACTGCAGCCGGTCCTTATCGCCTTTCTGTTCCAGCAGGCGCTCCAGGCCGGGTGCGCGGTCGAAGTGATCTTCGAGGGCGCGCTTGCTGCGGCCCGTAATCATCAGGACATCGTCCAGTCCGGACTTGATGGCCTCTTCCACCACGTACTGGATGGCCGGGCGGTCAACCACCGGCAACATCTCCTTCGGCATTGCCTTGGTGGCGGGCAGGAAGCGAGTTCCCAGTCCGGCAGCAGGAATGACGGCTTTGGTCACAGCTCTTCCGTTAGTCATGGGAGAACCCTATAAACGCATCCGGCAGGACGGCAAAGTCAAACAATGGCCTGAAAATGAACTACTTCACATTCAATCCCACTACTACTTCTGACCGGCTACTAAAGTCGATAGATTTTTCCTTGTCAGAGGGCTTATTCGGCCGCGGAGACACCTAACGCGCACCGTCGGATCGCACATTAAGAGATGTTAATCACGCCGGATAATTTGGACACGAATGCGACCAAATTGAAGCCATGCCGTATATTCCGCGCGCAGCCGCGACCCGCACCGGAGCGAATCATATCGGCCTGACCTGCGGAGATACCGCACTCAGTGCCTTTTCGTCAGCTTGCTGAGGAGATCCTGAGAAGTAGGCCACACATTTATCAATTCTTGAGCCGCTTGCGAGAAGAAGCTGAGAAGTCACTGGTTTGCTGGGTATTCAGGGAACCAAGTAGTGCCAATTCGAAAATCGAGTACCCACTACCCGTGCGAATTCATTGCGTTCGCCTGTGTAATTGGGATTGTTCATTTTCCGGCCTCCTCAGCAGTGGCCGGGCTCCAGCTGGAGTCGACGGCGGAAGCCAGCTCCCTGAGACCGGGTTGGCCCCCCAGTCCGTCGTCGACTCCGTCACCTGTCCTACCTGCAGGTGACCATCAGTTGAATCGTCAAGCGCCTGCCTGGCCTGTCATCGAAGACAGACGGGCGGGCATTTTTATGCCCTGAACCAACAAGGCTGCAGCACCGCTGCGGTCCGCCGCCGCGGCCCCAGGCCGTCATAGCCAGACCTAGAGGAAAGAACCACATCTTTTGAAGTCCTTGCTGCAAGATACGTATGCCCGTCAAATGTCCATGATCATTCTCGCGGGACTGGTGTTGTCGGCTTGCGTACCCTTCGCCGTCCAGTTCTTTTCCACCGGTTCCCAGCTGCCCGTCTTCGTGGCAGCCGTCCTCCCGGCACTCCTGGCCCTGGCCCTGATCCTCAGGCCGGGCGTCGCCGGGCGGGACCGCTACGGCAGTCAGCGCGCCACAGAGCGCCTGGGCGCCCAGTTGCTCCTGTACTTGTCCCCCGTTCTGCTGCTGAACATCGTCTACCCGCTGGTCAGCCCCACCATGGCTGCGGTGGATGTGGACGGGGTGCCACTGACCCTGGTGGTGCTCGCGTCCTCCATCACCGTCCCGTGGATGGCGCAGGCAGCATGCCTCCCCATCTACCGGGTCCTGGGTGACCTCATGGCTGCGCGGGACCTGGCCGCCATTACCCAGCGGTTCTGCCAGTACTGGCCCACCATTTTCCTGCAAACGCTGCCCCTGATTGCCGCCTTCGCCATTCCCATGTGGTTGGCCACCGGGTGGTCCGCAACAGTCATGCTGGACTACGTCATCCTGTGCGTCCTCCACCTGCTCTTCGTCCAGTCGCTCGTCCTGGCCAACGTGGCCAACCGCCGGGGCCTGTGGGCCATCGCCTGGTCCGGCTACGCTGCTGCCCTCTTCATTTCCCCCACCACCTGGTGGCTCCCGCCGCTGGTAGGCACCGTCACCCAGATCATCGCCATGCGCAGCGGACTCCGCCACGTTGGCTTCGTCCAGCGCCTCAGCATGCGCGCGGTGGGCCAGGATCTGGTCCGCGGCATGTTCATGGGCGCCGTCTTGTGGGCTGACAAGTTCGCCCTGTTCGCCGTGACCAAAGGCGACTTCAACGTCGTCGCCGTGTTCGCCGCGATGCTGCCCGCAGTGGTGGCCTACAACTACTACTTCGTCCAGCTGGCTCCCACCGTGGACAAGGCCTTGGGCCGGCTCCACAAAGACATCGCCGAAGCTCCCATCAGCTCCCTCAAAGGCAGTTCCGGCCGGCTCACCCGTGTGGTTGACAGGTCCGTGTTGCTCACGGGCGCCATCGCCGCGCTGCTGACGCTGACCGTCTCACTGGTGATGGCCGGCGTTGATCCGGCGCAGACGGTGCTTGCGGTGGCGGCTTCGGCTGCGTCCTGGGGCTTCATGGTCCTCACCCTCCTGAGCTACGAACTCGACTTCATCGGCGAGAAGGTAACACCGCAGCTGCTTGGGGCCGTTCACCTGGCCGTATGTGTCCTCGCCTTCGCGGCAGGCGGACTCTTCGGTCCCCTGACGGGAGCGGCAGGAAGCTACCTGCTGCTCGGCGCCGTGGACTTCATCTTGATTGCCATTGCCTGGATGTTCTACAGGCAGCACTGGAGCCAGCCGGAGTACACGCTGTTCTGGCGCCACGCCACCACCTGGTAACCGCCGCAGCGGTCACCGCTCACCACCAAACACCAGCACCAGCCACCCAGCAGCACCACCAAACGCCTGATTACCAGAATGCATAAGGGGAACATTTTGTACTCGACACTGAAAAGCCCGAAAACACTGCCCAAGGACATCCTGCCGCTGCGGGCCTCCGGACCGGCGCCGGCAGCAAAGCCTGAGTACGAAGACGTTGACGTAGCCATCGTCATGGAGTCCACCTACCCGTTCCTCAAGGGCGGGGTGTCCGCAGTGGTCCACGACATCGTGACCCACAACCCTGACCTGAGCTACGGCATCATCCACATCACCTGGGACTCGAATTCGCCGCTGACGGACCTCTACGGCATGCCCGCCAACGTCCGCTGGGTCCGCACGGTCTTCCTCAGCATGGAAGAGCACCGGAAGGACTTCCTGGCGGTGTCTGCCAAGGACCTGGGCATGACCCCCCAGCAGCGTGAGCAGCTCTCCCACCGGCTCTTCGACTCCATCTATGCGCTCTCCGAATACGGCGAGGTTGACGGACTGTGGGAGCTGATCGATGAAGGCCTGAACGAACGCACCCGGCAGTACCCTATTTGGGCGCTCCTGGGTTCCCGGGAGTTCATGCAGGCACTGCAGGACCGGATGCCCCAGCTGAACCTCTCCCTGGCCAACTCGTTCTGGACACTGCGCAACTTCTTCTCCCTGGCCTATGCCGTACTCGGGGAAACCATGCCCCGGGCCAGCGTCTACCACGCCCACACCACCGGCTATGCGTCACTGCTCGGGGCGGCCGCCGCCCGAGACCATGACACCTCGTTCCTGCTGACCGAGCACAACCTCTACGTCCGCGACACGGTCAACACCCTGCTGGACCGCAACATGGCCCTGTCCATCACCGAGGACGATTACCGGACCTTCGACGTCACCGCAGAGCAGCGCGCCTGGATGGCCTGGTGGACCGAAATGGGCCGGTTCTGCTACCCCAGCGCCCGGCTGATCACCTACCTGTACCCCAGCGCCATCACCGAGGCTGCCCGCCTGGGCGCGGACATTGATAAGTCAGTGGTGGTGCCCAACGGCATGGTCATCGAGGAGTTCGATGACAAGTACCGTGCCCGGCGGCAGGCGCTGGCGACGATGGAAAAGGAAGGCTCGGACTACGTCTGGCACCTGGTCTACATCGCCCGCGTAGTGCCCATCAAGGGTCTCCTTGACCTGCTCTCGAGCCTGGAAATCCTGAGGGACCGCGGGTACCCCAACATCCATCTGGACGTCCTGGGCCCCACCGAGCACGTGCCCGAATACTACGAGGCGTGCCTCGCAAAGATCGAAGCCCTGGGCCTGACGGACCACGTCACCATCCACGGCACGGTCCACGTGCGGGACATGCTGGACCAGTTCGACCTCCTGGTGCTGCCCAGCTACAACGAGGGCCAGCCCATCGTCATCCTCGAAGCCATGGCCGCCGGCATCCCCACCGTGGGTTCGGACGTGGGAGGCGTTGCCCAGCAGATCGCGGACAACCTCATCACCCCGGACGGGCGCACCATCGGCCCCTGCGGCGAAACCGTCACCCCGGGCGATGTCCACCAGATGGCTGACGGGATCCAGGCAGTGATCGGCAACCTGGACGAGTACGCGGCGTATGCAGCCAACGCCCGCGCCCGGGTCCAGGAGCTCTTCCAGATGCACGAGGTCATGTCCTCGTACAACCAGATCTACCGTGCCCTGGGCGATCTCCCGGTCGCCGACGAAATGGCTGAGCTCATCGACGAAAAGGTCCCGGCAGAGCTGTGAGCGGCGTCGGCGCCTGGATCAGATACGGCGATCCCATCACCCCGGACCAGCTCGCCTTCGCGGCCGAACACTACCGCGCGGCCATTCTGCAGCCCTGGGAGACGGACGCGGCAGCGGAGCTGAAACGGCTCCGCCCGGATATGACAGTGCTGTGCTACAAATGCCTGTCCTCCACCCGCGATTACGAGCCCGGCCCGGTGTACAGCTCCGGTGTCAGCCACCAGGAAGCCGAGGACCATGGCGGGGACTGGTTCGCCACCCGGCTGGACGGTTCCCGTATCCAGTGGAACGGCTACGGCGGGCATTGGCAGATGAATGTCCTGGACGCTGGGTACCGCGAGCGCTGGGTCCGGAACGTCACAGCGGAGCTTGCGGATTCGCCCTTCGACGGGGTGATGGCTGATAACGACGTCTTTGAGGACTACTACCAGCTGAACCTTCCCATCCGGGAAGCCGCGTCCATGGCCGAGCTCCGGGACGGGCTGGACCTGCTGGTGCACGCCGCCGGCCGGTCCCTGAACGGCGTCGGCAAAATCCTCGTCCCCAACATTGCGGAATCACGACGGCGGCCCGGGCGTTGGGCCGCGCACGCCGCCTATGGCGGGGGTTTCGAAGAAGTATGGCTGGGTTATGGACCGAAGGACCTCTTTGATCCCCGGACCGCTGAGGCCCAGCTGCCGCAGGTGGAAGGTCCCGGCCTGTCCATCCTGCGCGTTCCCACCGACGGGGACGACAACCACCCCAACTTCACATACGGGCTGGCGGCATTCTGGATCTTCGGCGGCGGCCGCGGATCCTATTCGGCCACGGCCCACGACGACTACAGCCGCACCCAGCACATCCCGGAACTGGACTGGTCCCTGGGCAGTCCAGCGGAAGATCCCAAGGGCCGCAACCACGTCTGGTCCCGGGAATTCAGCAACGGCTGGGCAGCTGTGAACTTCAACCAGGACGGCCGGCGCCGGAAGCGGATCAGTGTTCCTTCCGGCCTGGCAGACGCTGCCGGAAACCCGGCTCCGTCATCCGTGGTCCTGCCGGCACAGCGGGGCGTCATCTATCAGCGAGGGCAGAACAATTAGGATTCTCATCACCGGCGGGTGCGGGTACATCGGATCGCACACCATCCTTCGCCTGTTGGAAGCCGGACACGACATCACGGTCATCGACAACCTCAGCAACTCCCTGTCGGAGTCACTGCTGCGCGTGGAGAAACTGACCGGACGGGAGATCGCCTTCGTTGAAGGGGACATCGCGGACAGGTCCTGCCTTGAGCGGATCTTCGACCGGGACGATATTGAGGCGGTCATCCATTTCGCCGGGTACAAGGCCGTGGGCGAGTCCGTGGACCAGCCGCTGCGCTACTACGGCAACAACGTCAGCGGAACACTGACCCTCCTGGAGACCATGGACGCCTACGGCATCCGGAACCTGGTGTTCAGTTCATCCGCCACCGTGTACGGCGCGAACCCCCAGATGCCGCTGAAAGAGGACTTCCCGCTGCGGGCCACCAATCCGTACGGCCGGACCAAGCAGCACATTGAAGAGATCCTGGTGGACCTGCAGGCGGCGGACAGCCGGTGGCGGATAGCCCTGCTGCGGTACTTCAACCCGGTCGGTGCCCACCCATCGGGCCTCATCGGGGAGGACCCGCAGGGCCCGCCCAACAACCTGTTCCCCTTCGTCACCCAGGTGGCGGTGGGCCGCAGGGACAAGGTCAGTGTCTTCGGCCATGACTACCCCACCCCTGACGGAACCGGGGTCCGCGACTACATCCATGTCATGGATCTGGCAGCCGGCCACGCTGCAGCGCTGGACTACCTGGCCGAACACCAGGGGCTGCACACGTGGAACCTCGGGACGGGCCAGGGGTACTCCGTGCTGGAAATCATCCACGCGTTCGAGGCTGCCTCCGGCTCCTCCGTACCCTACGAGCTCGTGGAACGGCGCCCGGGCGATGCACCCGTCAGCCTGGCCGATCCGTCCAGCGCCCTCCGCGATCTGGGCTGGACGGCGTCGGAGACGTTGGAGACCATGTGCGCGGACGCGTGGCGCTGGCAGGAGCACAACCCGGACGGGTACCGGGCGAAGGCCCTGCCTGCATGACGCGCCCGACGGCGTAACTTGCCTGCCGCCGTCGGGCGTTCAGGGAGCAGGGAGGTACTTCCGGCCCAGGGTCAGCCAGCCGGCCTTGGTCTGGTCCTGCGAGGCGTTGGCAAAGCGCAGGGGCACCCCGTTGGCGAGGGGGTTTACGGCGCGCACCAGGAGGGTGTAGTTGCCGGGGGCCAGCCCGCTGACGCTGACAGGCGACTTCCACTGGACCGTCATTCCGGGCTTCACGGCGGTGAGTTTCCACGATGTTCCCCACGTCCTGGCTATGTTTCCAGCGCTGTCCACGGCTGCGATCTGCACCGGCCAGTCGTAATAGAAAGGTGCCACCCCCACGTTGCTGACCATCACACTGACGTCGCTTTGGCCGGTCACGGTTCCGCGAGTGACGGCGAAGGAGGTCGCGTGGAACCGGTAGCCCAGGGACTGGGCCGCGGCGGTGGCGTTGCTGAGCGCCTGTCCCGAGTAACCGGGGCTGAAGGCGTGCTGGTTGAGGAGCCAGGAGGCGTGGGTGGCTTGCACGCTGTCCGTGAATTTGTTGTCGGCACCGCTTTCCACAACGGGGCAGAGCATGGGAGCGTCGAAAATGCAGTGCTGGATTTCGGGCCGGAGTTCTCCGCCCACCGGCTGGGTGAGCCATTTCTGGGTGGCGCCGGCCTGCGCCATTTTGTCCATGAAATGCCACCCGGTCCCCGGCAATGTGCTCACGGCGAAGGAGTCGTCGTGGTAGCCCACGTTCAGGCTGCTGTTGGCGGCGTCCGGGTACCTGACCTGGAGCTTGGTTTTGGTGAAGGCCTTCGTATAGGCCTGCAACACGCGCTGCTGGGAGGCCGGCGATGCGAGCCAGTTCTCGGCGGACGCCCACCCGTCATGAGGGTAGGTGTGCCATTCGCCCCAGAAGCCCAGGAGGCCCATCTGGATGAACCCGATCCGCGGATCGCCGTTGTAGCGGGACCCCAGCGCGGCGATGAAACCATCCATGGCGTCCAGAAGGCGGGGGTCGTCGTAGTTCGGGGAGACGCTGATCCCGCCATTGCCGTGGTCCCAGTAGGCATGGGTGGCGAGGCCGGAATTCAGGAGGTACGCGGGGACGCCGGAGGGCTTTCCCGGATAGTCCAGGTAGAACCTGAACACCGCTTGGTGGCCCCTCGCGGCAATGGCGTTCAGCTGCGATTCAAAACCTGACCAGTTGTACGTGCCCGGGCCGGTCACCACCGAACTGACCGGCACGTAGAACCACTCCATGGAATGGGGCACCCCGGTGTAACTGCCGGCGTACGGAACGAACCCTGCAAGGGGACTGCTCGCCGGGACAGGTCCGGCGGCCAGGGAAGCCCACTCACCCGCCGGATCCGCTGCTTCGGCCGGAGAAACCGCTGATCTGGAAGGAACGACTAATAGCACCGCAGCCACCAGGCATGACACAACAACAGCAAGCACAAGCCGCCAGTGCCGTGCTAATCCGCGCGAACGAAACCCCAAAGTATTCAATTGCATTCCCCCTGAGACCCGGTGCAAGCACCAAATGAGACCAAGCAGTGAAAAACATCGATGAGACCAGGAACTTCTGACGCCACTCCCAATGGCGCTTCAAACTGAGTACTTCGGACTGATCCTAAGGCCAAAAGCACCAGTCACCTCAGGGAATTCTGTAACTCTTTTCGAAACTTTTGTGCTGAATATCAGCCCCTAACCCAAGGCAGTACGCATGACCCCCATGACATCCCCGTCCCAAACATTTAGAACTTCGCCGGGAAGGACGCTTCCGGACCCCACTGCTCAGGCCGAGCGTCCGGTGGTGGACCATTTGGTGCTCGAACGGCTGAGGGAGGAGCTGGAGGATGACCGCGGCTATACCGGCATCTTCGTCGCCGACTTCGTCCGCTGCCTCCCCGGAAGAATAGAGCGGCTGCGCCACGCCCTCACCACCGGGGACTGGGAGGGCTCGTTCGACGCAGCGCTGAGCTTGAAGACCTCCAGCCAAATGGTGGGTGCGGAGCAGTTGGCTTCCCTGGCCACGGACCTCGAAGCCGAATTGCGCAGCGACGCCACCGCGGCGAACCTTCCGGTTGCCCTGCCGCAGCTCGCAGCTGCGTTTCTCGCACCAATCCTCCACTGCAGCACAAGGACCATGGACAGCCTCACGTCCCGGTATCCGAGCCCTTCACGCCGCTAAACCCGCCGCGGAACTCCGGTTCACTATTCTTACGGGCGATCGTCTTACAGAGGGTTTTGTATGGCCCGCCCCGGAGCACGGCACAGAAGCTGTTTCCCAGTGCCTACACTGGAAGACGATTTGTAAATGTGAGCTGGCTTACGGCAGGGGTTGTGGAGGGCATGGCGGCGAAGGACGGCCGGGCTGAACCGGCGGAGCTGGATGACATTGACCGGAGCATCATCGCGGAGCTCACCCGGGACGGCCGGATGTCCGTGACGCAGGTGGCGGAGAACGTCCACATCTCCCGGGCGCACGCGTACACCCGCATCAACCGGCTCACCTCTGAGGGCGTGCTGTCCCGGTTCACGGCGTTGGTGGACCCCATCAAGGCCGGGCTGAAGTCCTCCGCGTACGTGACACTGAAGCTCAAGCAGGACTCCTGGCGGGAACTGCGCGACCAGCTCGGCGCCATCCCCGAGGTGCACCACATTGCCCTGGTGGGCGGCGACTTCGACGTCATCCTCCTGGTCCGCGCCGTGGACAACATCGACCTCCGCCGGGTCATCTTCGATCAGCTGCAGTCCATGCCCGGAGTGCTGGACACCCAGACGTTCCTGGTGTTCGAGGACGTGGATACCCGCTAGCCCGGGCTGGTGCGCCGGGACCGTCACCACTTTCGACGCGCATATTCGATGTCGCGGCCCAGATAGGGGGTGCGTCAACGAACTTGCGCAGCGAAAACGGCGCAGCCAGCCGGAGGGTCAGCCGGCGCCGGACGTCGGGGCTGGCGCTACCGTCTCCCCCGTACCCGAACCCGCAGTGGGTGCCGGCGTGGGGTTGTTCACGGACGACGTCGGCTGGCCGCCTCCGGCAGGCTGGCTCGCCGGGGCGGTGGGTACGGGAGTCGCGGCCGGGGCGGGGGCGAAGGTTTCGGCAGGTGCACCGGCCGGAGCCGTGGCCCCGCCTTGAACAGGTGAAGACGTCGGAACCGAAGTGGGGCCGCCACTGGGCCCCGCGGCCGGTTGAGTGGTCGGCGGAGTGGTGGCAACAGATGTGCCGCCCCCGGCAGGAGAGCCCTTCACGATAGCCGTGATCTGCTCCTTGAACCCGTTGAGGGTGGCCTGGATTTCGGAGAGCGGGACGTCGCGGATGTTCCGGCCATACTCGGCAATCTGCGCCCACAGCGCCTCAAGCTGCTGCTTGCTGGCACCGTCCAGCGGCCTGTCGAGCGTCAGGACCAGCTGGCTGGCCAGGGCGTACGTGAGGCAGTCCAGGCAGTTGTAGTTGGCCGCCGCCGAAAGGTTCTCCGGCACGATCACATCAGTCTGTCCCACGATCAGGACCACCTGGAACCCCACGGCCACCGCCGCGCAGCCGGAGCAGTTGGCGAACGCGTAGGCCTCGTTGGCAGTGGTGACGGGAGCTCCGTCCTCCGCCCACACCAGCGCGAACGCCACGCTGTAGGCAACGGAACCGTCAGTGGTGTTAACGGCGAGCGCCTGGTTCCCGTCGGCCTCGGGGGCGGCGGGCCGGTCGAACGGGAACACCCAGGACGGCGCCGCAGTGCTGGAACCCGCCGGACCGCCAGAAGGAGCGCCGCCAGAAGCACCACCGGCGCCAGCAACCACCGGCACCAGCACCATGCTCAGCTGCGGGTTGTCCCGCGTGGGCTTCGTGGCGCCGGCCGGCCACAACGCCACCGTCTGCCCGGTGCCGCCCTGCCGCAGTTCCCCACGCTCACGGGCGGGCAGGATGGCACGCGTCGCGTCCCCCAGCGTCCCGCGTTCGTACGCCTGCACCGGACGGTACGTCCCGCCGTCGGGCCACCATGCCCAGGCGAGGTCGCCCAGCAAAACCGCGACGACGGTCATGGCCGCGGTGCGCTGCAGCGCCTTGCCGCGGGTCTTCTTCCACAAACCGGTGACCAGCTGCCGCAGCAGCCGCACCACGATATACAGCAGGCCCAGTACCGGGATGGCCACAATGACAATGGCCACTCCGCGCACCGCTGCGCCTAAAACGTCCCCGCCGTCAAGTGACGCCGCCAGCATCTCCTGCTGCCTGCCCACACTCGCCCAGCCCGTGGCCAGCAGCCTGGGCAAGGACAGCACCATCATCACCATGCTGAACAGCAGCACGGGGACGGTTACCAGCACCCACACGGTGACCACGGCCCGCGCCCACGGCTTGAGCACCTTGCTTTCGGGGTTCCCCCACCGCCAGGGCAGGATCCCCAGGAGGGTGGGCTTGATGCGCTGGAAGAGGTCCGGGACGCCGGTGGCGTCGGCCAGGATGTGGTAGCCGTCGTACTTCACCAGCGGGATCAGCTGGCGGACCATCTGCAGGATCTGCGTGACCACCACCAGCAGCAGCGCGTCGAAGCCGGTGGCCCACCAGAGTCCCATCATGGCCACGGCCACGATGGCGTTGAAGTACAGCCCGCCCAGGTCCGTGCGGATCCTGCCGCCGCGGCCCAGCCGGTAGGAATCGGTGACGTCGGTGAAGAACGCCGGCCACAGCAGGTACAGCCCGGCGCCCATGGCCCCCGGTGTTGCTCCGCCCTTGCGGGTGGCAGCGGCGTGGCCGAATTCGTGGAATCCCGCGGACAGGATGGTGACGGCCAGGATCAGCAGCAGGAGGGCGGGCTGTTCGAACGCCTCATGGGTGGCCGAGCCGAGGCCCTTGACCATGAGCACCCACCAGCACGCGGCCAGGAACGCCGCCGTCACGGCCACCACCAGCAGCGGGTGGAACAGCACGGCAAACGGGGCGGTGATCCTGCGCGTGTGCTCGGGATCGGACACGATGTAGCGGAACCGCAGGCCCAGCAAAGGGTTCGACTTCCTGACCTCCGGCTGGCTGCCGTCCGCGAGCCGGAGCACGCCCATCGGCAGCAGCTGCGAGTCCATCAGGGTCCGCACGTTGTCCGCGCTGACCAGCCGCCCGGAGCCTTCGCTGACGTGCCGGGCAATGCCCTCGAGGTCCCGCGTCCCGTCGGCGGCCTCCAGCACCAGGTACAGGAGCCTGGTCAGCTGCAGGGTCTGGCCGTCGGCGCGGCGCACCAGGGCGGGCGGTTCGCGGTAACCGGACCCCTCTGCGGTGCCAAGCAGCTGGACGCCGTCAGCGCGGGCGGGAAGGTGGGCTCCCGCCGTCGTTATTTGGCCCGGCGGTTCCTGGGCAACGGTAACGCGCGACGGCGGCCGGCCCGCCCCGGGAGGCGGCCCGCCGTGGGTCTGGGTCATGTTGGTTTACTGCTGCAGGTCGGACGTCTGGCCGGCGGTCGCGTCTGCGGAGCCGTCAATGTGCTGCGAGATGGTGGCGCTCTGGTCCGAGATGGCGTACGCCTGGCTGTCGATGGAGCCGATGTTTGCGGCCACGGCGGCGTCGATGGGTGCAGCCACGTTGGCGTTTGCTGCCACGGCACCGTTGATGGGGGCGGCGATGGCAGCGTCCGCGTCCAGATTCACATCCACGTTCAGCAGGTTGCCGTTGAGGGCGCCGGCTGCATCGGTTACGGGGTCGGTCACGGCATCGGTGCCGGGCAATGCGGAGACGGCTTCCGCCGCTCCACCGGTGGCGCCGGCGTCCGTGGTGCCTGCAGCGGCCGGGTCTGTAGCTCCCGCGTCCGATGCGCCGTCGCCCTGCCCGATCACGCTGTCCTGCTGGGACTCGGCGTTAGCGTCGGCGGTGATGCCCTGGTCAATCGCGGCGTCCTGGGTGGACAGGGCCTGCGCGTCCGAACCGTAGGAAAGGATGTTGGCCGAGGCCGCGGCGTCAATGGGTGCGGCCACGTTGGCGTTCGCGGCGACTGCCAGGTCAATGGGTGCGGCGGCGTTGATGCCCAGATCCAGGTCCGCGTTCAGGTCCAGGACCGATGCCACTTCCTTGTCCGGCAGGGCGGTGGCCTGCTCCTGCAGCAGTTCTTCGTCAGTGAGGGGACGCATCTGGTTGTCCATGCTTGAAAAACCTCCGGTGCAGCGCGGGTGCTCTGCCCCCAGCGGGCAGCCCGCGCTCCATAATACTAAGCATGATTAGCAGTTTTGCGAATGGACCGTAACCACTTTCGACGCGCACCTTCGATATCGCTGCCGTAAATCACTTTCGACGCGCACATCCGATGGCGCGGCCCAAATAGCCCCTGCGTCAGCGGACATGCGCAGCGAAAACGAGCCTGCGCAGCGAAATCAGGGGCAGGCGTGAGCCCCAGTTGAGGGCAACCTGAGGGACCGTGCGAACTTGAACAAGTCTTGAACTTTTCTTGTCGGTGGTGCCCGGTTGACCTTGAAACTGGGGCGGCAAAGTTGTTGTTGTCAGCCGATGGGGCTGGCAAACAGTCCGCAGGCCGCACCGGCCGGCCATCACGAAACGGATCACCATCATGGGTCTCAACCTCAAGTCCACCACCGGCAAGGTCCTCGCTTCCACCGCCCTGGTTGCCGCCGCAGCTTCCGTTGCAGGCCTGGGTACCTACGGTGCCTTCACCTCCACCACCAGCGCCAGCGAAACGGTCGCTTCGGGCACGGTCAACGTGGCCCTCGGCGCCACCGGCACCGCAGCGAACCGCCTGTCCGTCGCAGCAAGCGGCCTGGTTGCCGGCGACACCGTCCAGCGCGCCGTGACCCTGTCCAACACGGGCAACCAGAACCTCTCCGCCATCACCCTGACCACGGTGGCCTCGCCCACCTCCAAGCTGGACACGGACGCGGTCAACGGCCTCCAGCTCACCGTCGATGCCTGCTCCGTCCCGTGGACCGAAGCCGGCACCTCCCCCGCCTTCACCTACACCTGCACCGGCACCGTCACCCAGGTCCTCGCTCCCCGCGCCGCCGTGGGTGCCAACATGGCGCTGGCAGGCCTGAACTCCGTAACCTCCGCCGCTGCTGACAACCTCCGCGTCACCGTCACGCTGCCGGCCTCCGCTGACAACACCTTCCAGGGCCTGTCCAGCACCGTCGGCTTCAGCTTCACCGGCACCCAGCGCACCGCCACCAGCAAGTAACCAGTTCCGCCACCAGCCGTTCCGCACGGCGGCGCGGATGCCCAGGCATCCGCGCCGCGGAATCAACCCACACACCGCCAGACCTGAACCGAGGGCATCATGACCACGCACACCCAGTCCTACCCCGGACGGCGACGCGCCGCCGCCACGCCCTCGTACCCCAGCACCGCCGCAGCAACCCGGGCCGCGAAGACCGCAGCGAAACTGGCCGGCAAAGTCCTGATGGTGGGCATCATGGTGGTGGCAACAGCAGCCTTCCTCTTCCTGGCCGTGGGCCCCCGGGTGTTCGGCTACCAGACCTCCACCATGCTCACCGGCTCCATGTCGCCGCTGATCAACCCGGGAGACGTGGTGGTCAGCGTCCCCACCCCCGTCACGGACCTCAAGGTGGGCGACATCGCCACCTACCACATCCCCGTGGAGGACCAGCGGATCGAGACCCACCGCATCACCGACGTGACCCACGCCGGGGCCTCCACCACCATCCAGACCAAGGGCGATGCCAACAACGGCGCCGATCCCTGGACCGCCACCATGGCCGAGGACCACGCGTTCACCACCGTGGCCGTCATCCCGCACCTGGGCGATGCCATCCGCGCTCTCCGCTCCCCGGTGGTGGGGAAAGTACTCCTCTACGGCGCGCTGGCCGTTCTGGTCCTGCTCCTGCTGACCAGCATCTGGTCCAAGCCTAAGGAACCCGAGGAGCCCACCGCTTCCGCCCACGGCACGGCAATTCCCGCTACCATCCCCTCATGAGCACAGTCGCTGCGGATGGCCCGGACCGCACCGGGCAGGACCATGGCGCCGTGCTGGACAGGTCCTGCCTCACCGACCTGGCCGACCAGCTCGCCTCCCCCGAAGCGGCAGCCCAGTTCGCCGCGGTGTTCATGGAGATGCTCCCGGAACGGGTGCTGGCCATCGAAGAGCCCCTCGCGGACACCCGAGTGCAGGCAGCCCGCACCGCGGCACTGTCCCTCGGATCCTCGGCGGCCATGATCGGCGCCCAGCAGCTGGTCCGCGATGCCGGCCTCATCAACCAGCACCTCAAAACGGGATCGCTGGAAGCAGCCCGGGAGGTCGCCGCCCGGCTCAGCGCGGACGCCTCCGCCGTGGCCGCAGCCATCGAGGACCTGCTCGCCGGCCAGTAACCGCGCACCCGGGCACAGCCAGGACTTAGGCAGTCAGGGCAGGGCCCGACGGCGGCGGGTCAGGACACGAGCGTCAGGACAGGGACGACGGCGGCACCAGGCCGTACCCCACCCCGCGCACAGTGCGGATGATCTGCGTGTCGGAGCCGCCGGAGCGGATCTTCCGCCGCAGGTTCCCGATGTGCACCTCCACCAGGTGCTCGTCCGTGGCCCACTCATCCCCCCACACGCGGCGCAGCAGGGACTCCTTGGTCCACACCCGGCGGGGCGCCCCAATAAACGCGGCCAGCAGGTCGAACTCGGTCCGGGTCAGCACAATCTCGTTGCCGGCCACGTGGACGGTACGGGACTCAGTATCCACACGAACCGGCCCGTGGACGCTCGCCCCGGCACCGGAATCAACCTCGGCCGGCGCCTCGGGCACAGCGGACTGCTCCGGCCCGGCAGAAGCAGAGGCGGCGGACCCGGCACCCGCTGCCGTGCCGTCGTCGCGGATCCCCGGCCGGGGACGCCGGAACATGGCCGTGATGCGCGCACCCAGGGAGCGGGGGCTGAACGGCTTGGTCACAAAGTCGTCGGCACCGATCTGCAGGCCCAGGAGCTCATCGATCTCCTCCACGCGGGCGGTAATCATCACCACGTAGGCGTTGGAAAATTCGCGCAGCCGCCGGCACACTTCGGTCCCGTCCAGGTCCGGAAGGTTCAGGTCCAAGGTGATCAGTTCCGGCTGGTGTTCCCGGATCCTGGCCAGCCCGTCCATACCGTTTCCCGCCACCACCACGTCAAAGCCCTGCATGCTGAGCGTCCTGGACAGCAGCAGCTGGATGTCCTTGTCGTCTTCAACAACTACGGCCCTGCGGTTGGTGGATTCAGTCTGCATGAGCCTTAGCATTCCAGACAGCGCGGCCCTGTTCACCCCACGAAGGCAGGGAGTCGCGAAGATTCTTGAGGAAAGCTTGAACTGCCACCCTGCAGTTGTTGAAGCCCGGGGCCCAGAATTGAAACAAGGCAAGAACTACGGAAGGCAGCAGCGGGACATGGGCAGGTCAAGGCACTCAGGCGCAGCACGGCATGTGGGCCGTCTGCTTGCCGGTTTTGTCCTGGCCCTCTTCCTGGCAGCCACCCCCGCCATTGCCCAGGCCGCCTTCAGGGCCACCACCACCGGATCGTTCACCGCGTCCACCTACGTGATTCCGGCGCCCGCCACCATCGCCGGCACCTACTCCTGCGATACCACCCGGCCCTTCGGCTCCACCATCAACGTCACCAGCTACGGCAAGGTACCGCGTGCCACGGCCTACCAGCTCACGGTCATCGCACCCGACGGCACCTCGCTGTCCCAGACGTTCACGGCCAACACCATCACCATGACCAAGCCGTCGTCACTGAAGAACGGCACGTACACCTACGAACTCAGCGCCATGGTGGGCACGTGGACCGGCACTCCGTACCGGGGCACCTACACCTGCTGACCGGGTGGCCGTGAAGCGCCCCTCACCTGCCCGACGCTCACCGTTACCGCCTGTGGGCTGACGCGTCGCCCCAGTACTGGTAACTGTCGTAGCAGTCGCGGGAGCAGAACACCGCGGACGGTGTCGGCAGCAAGGCCAGCCCGCAGTACCGGCATTTCGGCTTGGTTCGCAGGATCTGCTTCACGATTCTCAGCATGGATGCAGGCTAAGCGTTCAATCCGCGCCTGTGACCAGTAGATCGATACCCCACTTTTCCGCGCCGCTATACCTGCTCTGCAGCCTTCAGCGGCAGCACCAGAGGCGGCAGCAGCGAAGAAGTTGCCCTTTCATAACCAAGTAGAGGAGCTTGCCGGTTCGCCTTGCGCTGGGCCTTAGTCTGATCGGTAGTTGTCGCTCGCTCCAAAGGAGTTGGGTGCCAGCCTGGGGGGGTAGAACGAGTAGCGGTACTGGATCCGGCCCGTTTACGCCCAGGATTTGCAGCACAGGATGAGCAGAAGGTTAAGGAGCGATGGCTGGCATCAAAGGCGCTCCGGGACCGCGGAGGTACCCGGTTCCGGGCTTGAAGTCTAACTACGGCATCGGCTCCGATTCGCTGCCAGCAAGGATGATGCCCGCCGGGGGAATGGCGGACGCGTCCTTCATTCATACGGGATCGGTCGGAAAACACGGATACACTTCCTACGCCAGCCCGGGCATGGTCGCGGCCCGGCCCCTGAAATCGCCGGTCATATCGTGAAGCATCTGGACCTGACGGGGATGCCGTCGCAGAAGCGCAACGGGAATCCACCTGGACCGGGGCACGCTCGGTGCGCGCGGCGTCAACATTCATAAACTTTGCGCCCTCGTTAGGCTCGGTCGCCCCTGCGGTCCGGATGTCGTCGACAAATGGCTTTTACAACTTCACGCGGGGACCGGGGGAAGTTCACACCCGTTCTGGCCGCGGGAAATGCGAGCCTGCGGCGGTTCGTCCGCGCACCGCTCTAGATGAAAGAGCGGCACGGAGGCGGCGACGGTGGAGTGCCAATGATCGACAGATCAGCAGTCAGCACAAGGCTCAGCATCAGCAGATCAATAGTTTCATGGCCCACAGTAGGCGGGATAGATCTTCGCGAGACACCATCGCCTCAATTTGCGCTCACTGCCTGAGCTGCGGGTACGTAATTGCATCAAGCCGCTGTGTAGAGAAAGATGAGACGCCCCGCCACGGCGGGGTTCAGAACTCGGTGTCCGCTGTTCTATAGGACTTGGCCACGCACCCAAGTGCGTTTAGCAGTCAAGCAGCACGCCAGACGGGTTATCCGAGTTAGTCACCGAAGTTTCCGCTCAAGGCTTGGCATGGCTCAAACTCCAACTCCCGGACTCAAAGAAATCCGAGGTTCTCGACGCAAAGCCAGTCTCCCCGTCCCAGACTCGAAGGAGGTGCCCAGGACCGTGCCACAAAGAACCCAGAACATCGGTGTGGATGCTATCGAAGAAGCCGACTCCGACGATGCGACCGCAAGCATGAAAGCCACGGCGGCCCATACCTCAAGGCTGCGATGTCTCGCCAAGCCGCGGAGTCTCCGGAACATTGCGATTCCGAAGACCGCAGCGGCGGCTATCATCGGCCAGCCTAGCCAGGCGAAGTAGAGTCCCAGCAAGCTCTCCGCCCCTACACCCATGGATCCGATCTCAAGGGCTGCTTGGTACCCGGTAGTTCCGAAACCAAGTCCAAGTGGGCTGGTCAGGCCTGTGAGGAACCCCGTCTGCAGCCCTTCGGAATGGCTGGCTGTGTTCCCCTGGTCAAGGAAGGTCACAATCATGAACACGCCGAGACCGGCGGCGACAAATACGCCGGCCAATCGTCCAACCTTTAGCCAAATGAAGTAGATGATGGTGACTACAGCGAAGATAAGCAACCCTGCGCGAGCATAGGAGACGTACAACGCCGCCACCGTGGCAGCAAGGTAAACAATGCGGGTGACACCACGAAGTCTTGCAACTGCGGCATATGCGCTGAGTCCCAAAATGAAGCCCATGACTGGAGCGTTCATGTATGGACCACCCGGCCTGAAAATAGTCTCTCCGCCGATACCATCCGCAAAGTACGCAGGAGGCAGACCTTCACGGAGGCTCAGGCTTTTAGCGTTGATACCTTCGATGTAATACCACACGGGGTCAAGTAGCGGGCGTTGCAGCACCTCTTCGCATCCAATCCAGAGGATTGTCAAAAACCCAAAGAAGATGATCGTCTTCTGAACAGACCTCCACCGGATAGCATCTCTCAGGGCGAATCCAGCAAACATCAAACCCAAAGGTAGAAGTACCTGCCGTGCCTGAGCCAAGCCGATCCCTGCGTCCGGAGAACGGATAAACCCGAAGCCGACGACAGCTACGAGTACAAGGACCAACCCTAGGGCTTTGAAGTTCCTCCTGTCCCCACTCTGAACCGCGTAAAAAATTGCACCTACGATTAGGGCTATTGTGGGGATGTCATCCACGTACTGTGCGTCGAGCGAATGCGTGATACTCAGCAATGACGATTGGGACCATCCTGCCGCCACAATCGTCCAGATCAGAAGCGAATAGGACCTGCCGAGCAGGAATAGGACGCTCAGCGCTGCTATTGCTATCAGCGCTAGTTGCATCGCAATTTCAGGCATAAGTCCCCCACAGAGTGATTTCAGTTTGAAGTGACGCGGTCAGCCCCGTAGACATTTTACGGCACGCCACTCCTAAGTAACCGCACAGGGGTAGCTCTACGAGCTAGTGAACAAGTTGAGCAAATGGTGTTCACTGTTCGGGACTAAAGACCCGCAACGTGACCTGAGAAACAGTGCATCGCTCGTCGACACTTACGCAGCGGGCTCCGGGCCTAACTTCGGTTCAACAAAACAAAGACATCGGACTGTTCAGGGCCAGTGTCCAAGCCAGTCCAGGTCCGTCGCCGGAATGAGCCGGAGGCTGCCCGCGAATGCTCTCGGCTTGATCCGCAGGGTCATGTCCGCTGCCGTCTCCCAGGTGGAGCCGATCTGAATATTCACAGTCATCTATCGGACTTTGCCCCCGCAGACGCGCACACGTACTCACGCAAGCCGAACCGATGGGTGCCGCGTATTATACACGGCATCAGACTTGCAAGGTCTGGGTAGGCATACTGGTGCTGCTGAAAGCACGCTGATGGGTCCAGAGGATCTAGTAAGGAGAACCTGGCTCTAACGCAGCCGGTACGTCTACTCATTGAAAACTCACGGGAAGGAACTGGAAACCAGTATGTAGCAGGCCTTCGTCTGCTTAATTAATCAGGTAATGCTCCTCTCGTCTCCGATTTGCTTCCGACCTTCGCACCGGAGGAATGCCAGTCGTTGCCAACACCTTCACCCCTATGAGGGGAAGCAGAACTACCGCTGCAGCGAAGGACAGCGCTGTGAGGGCGGCCCGTTCCAGGTCCAGAGGAGTTTGCTCTGATCGACGCCTGCGGCGGTGCCCACCGTCTATGAGTTCCATCATGGTGAGAGGCTACGAGACGGCACGTGGGAATTCACCGGTACCGACTACCTGTCTTTGCAACCATCAATACTGGTAGTTCAACGGGCTATCGGTACCCGTCCACGATCGCGGCAGCGATCTCTTTGTATGCCCGCCTGGTTTCCGGCTTCAGCACATCTAGGGTGACCAGATCCCCGTCGGCAACGCCGCGGTCGTGCGGCACGGCGATGAGCTCACGGCAGATCCCCGCCAGGTGCTCTTCAATCGCGTCTTTGTCCACACGGGAAGAAACCTCGTCCTTGTCGGTAATGACAACAATGGCATTCCGGGCCAGATCTTCGTAGCCGTGGCCAGCTAACCACTGGAGCGTGCTCCGCGCGCGCTTTGCACCTGACACCGCGTACCCGGCGGCAATGACCAAGTTGTCGGCAGACTGAAGAATCCCGCTCATCGCATTGTGCGTCACGCCCGTGCCGCAGTCCGTCAGTGCCACGGAGTAGTAGCCCGAGATAAGTTTGCGAATCCGCAGGTACTCCTCCGCGGTGAGCGAATCCGAGACTTCCGGGTCCTGCTCCCCCGCGATTAGGTGTAACCGGCCGGCATGGTGCATGTACCGCGCCAGCGCCGTCAGAGAGTCGATGGACTCGATGTTCTCCAACAGGTCCGTGATGGTCCGGGGACTGGCCTGCTGGTAGATGCCCTCGCCTAGGGCCCGCTCCACCAAGTCTCCCGAGTCCGGATTGGCATCAATGGCACATGGTGCATCACCGCGGAATTCGGCAAGGGTAAGGCCAACACCAACGGTGGTGGAGGTCTTGCCGATACCGCCTTTAAGGCTCAGGATGGCGGTGTTATAGCTGCCCTGGAGCTGGCGAGAGATCCGGCGGGCCAGTTCGTCCTCCTGCCGCTGCTTCGCCCCGGGGCCCATGTTCCAAGAACCGCCGGTCAGTTTGTACATGGCACCACGGAAACCGCCGACGGGGCGCGGCTTCTGTTCCTTGACGAACAGTCCGGGCGAGCTGATGAAGTCCGGGGCAGGGCTGCCTGCGATGGCATCAGCCACGGTGGGCCGGCTTCTCCGGAAGGATGGCGTCTCAGGTGCAACGTCCGATGGCGGCGCGGAGACTTCCGGAGCGGCTTCAGGAGCAGTGGCGTCACTTGGTACGGCGGAGCTGGGAGCTGCCGGGGCGGCAGTCTTCGCGGATACCGGTGCCCGGGTCGGGGCTGCCGGTCCCGGGGCGACTGGTTTGGCTGCGTCGGCCGCGGCCGCTGCTTCTGCCCAGGATGAGCGGCGCGTCACCGTGCCTCCGGCGTCGTTCTTGCGAGGCGTGTTGGGGGTTACGGCTGGCATGGTTCCTGTCCAGGCATCCTCAAGCGAGCCATCGGCACGACGAATGTCGCGGCGTCGGCGCAGCTGCGGCTGCCCTGCATCTTCTGCTGGGGCGCCTGCATTCTGATCCGCCGGTTGTGGCATGTCTGTCCCCCCGGACGCTCGGCAAACTGTTATGCAGTCTTCGTTCAGAACGTAAGTCTACGGGCTGTCTCAGGGACGTTCGTTCCGGCCCGCAGGGCCGTTGCTCCCGATCGTCGGTTTGTATTTCCGTGTCACTGGCGCAGCAAACTATCAATGAGGACTGCCCCGGCACGTCGAGTCGTTCCTACGGCGTGCCTCAGAGACTCCAGCATGGCCTCTGCGACAGCCCAATCGCCTTGTCGCACCATTACCTCTACGCTTTCGGTCAGAACAGACAACTGCACGGCCCCCACCATCGCGGAGGTGATCTTCAGACTCAGTACTCTGTCCATGGCCGTATCACCATCGGACGCAGTGACTGCAGAACAGATTCTGGCTAACCGGTCCGGCAACAAGTCAAGATAAGTGCCCAGGAATGCCATCGCTCCGGCGTGGCTTTCCAATTCCTCTCCCAAGTTGGCAATGCAACGCGGGTCGAGGACAGGACCATCAAATCCGGGAGCCTGCCCGTTCACGCGGACCACCGCCCGTCGTCGTGATACTCCTCGTCCAGCCCGTGCGGGGTCTTCTCCCACTTGTGCGGACTGGTAAGCATCTGCCAGGCAGCGCGCCACGCGGCCACCGAGTGCAGCACCCAGTACGCCGGGTTCAGCAGCGCGAAGATGGCGATCCGCCACCCGTGCCGCCGCCAGGTGGCCAACCCGGACACCACGATCATCATTGCGTTGCCGAACAGCATGGACACCACCCCGCCCACCAGCAGCCACTCCGGCAGGACCAGGCCCACGAAGTTGTACCCCACATACGTGACGATGGTGAAGCCCAGCACCAGCGGGTAGGCCAGGAACGCCAGCGGGGTGCCCAGGATCAGGCCCAGGAACCCTACGGCGCCGGCCACCCCCGTGCGCTGGATGTACCGAAGGGTGTTGCGGGTGTTCACGGCCGCGGTGACCATGTAACCCTTGATCCAGCGGGTACGCTGCTTGATCCACGCGGGCACCTGCGAGCAGGCCTCCTCCCACGTGGTGGAGTTGATGACGCCCACGCGGTAACCTTCGACGGCGGCGCGCAGCCCCAGGTCCGCATCCTCGGTGACGTTCCACGGGTCCCAGGCGCCCACCAGCCGCAGCAGCCGGGTATCGAAGTGGTTGGACGTGCCGCCCAGCGGCAGCGGGATGCCGGAGCGGTCCAGGCCCGGGAGCATGGAATCGAACCAGTGGGTGTATTCGATGGTGAACAGCCGGGTGAGGACGTTCTGGTCCGCGTTGAAGTAGTTCAGGGCGGCCTGCACGCAGATCAAGGGCCGGCGGTCCGGGTCCAGGTACTGCCGCTCGAACGCGTCCTGCCGGAAGGCGTCGATGGCGGCGCGGAGCTGGCCGGGATCGGGCCGGTCCTCGGCGTCGTAAATCACCACGTACTCGCCCCGCGCGAACGTGAGCCCGTAGTTGCAGGCCCGCGGTTTGGTCTGCGGTTCGCCGCGCGGCACCACCAGGATCCGCACGTACTCGGGCGGGCGGGAACGCTTGGCGGCTTCGATGGTCTCGGTGTCGTCCTCCTCCAGCAGCACCAGGACGTCCAGCTTGGACCGGGGGTAGTCCAGCTGGCCCAGGTTGGTGAGGAGCTTGTCGATGATGTTGGCCTCGCGGAATACCGGGATGAGGATGGTGTACACGGGCAGGTCCGCGTCCGGGATCCGCTCCGCCTCCTCCGCAGGCAGGCCGCGCCGGCGGAACTCCCGGGCACGGGCCTTCGCCGCGGACCGGTCATGCAGCGCGTCGAACGGCTGCCGCAGGCTGGCCACGGTCTTGAACCCGATGCTCACCAGGAACACCACGTTCACGGCGGTAAGCAGCACGATGGTGGTCAGCAAAGCGTTCAGTGCCAGCCCGGCCAGCAGGGCACTGAGCAGCACAGCGGGCAGCAGGGCCTGCCACCGGGTCAGGGCGGTCCGGGCCGAGCCGTCGGGCAGCTCTTCGGCCAGCCGTTCGGCGGATTCGTAGAGCAGGTGGTTGCGGAAAGCCCGCTGGATGGAGTGGTTGATGTCCCAGTCCGTGGTGGTCCGGAACACCACGTCCGTGGCGCCGGTGGCCCGCATGGCGGCAGCACGGATCGCCGCGCTGGGTTTCACCGCGGTGGCCACCGTGAGCACGCCGTCCTCCAAACGCCACGGCAGCCAGCCGGGCTCGGATACCTCACTGAACCGCAGCCGCTCCAGCAGCGCATCGTCCGACGGGTGGGACACCAGGTCCACCAGCGGCGCGTCCCACTGCTCGGCAAGTACCTGGTAGACGTGCCGGCGGTTCAGCCCGGTTTCGAGGATGATGTGCCGGCCCAGCAGCCCGCCCTCGGTGGCGGCGCGCAGCAGGGCACGGTCCAGCTGGTCGGCGGTGATCAGGCCGGCCTGGAGCAGTGTCTGGCCCAGCGCGAGCGACTGCCGCCCCGGGCCAACATCCAGCGGCCCGGGGACGGGCCCGGCGTCGGGCGGGTCAAGAACCGGTACTGCCTCGGACATCAGTCCACGGTCCTTTCGTAGATCCGGTGGGTGGGGCTGGTGAACGCCACCGCGTAGCGGGAGTTGAAGGTGGGGTCGGCGCTGATGGCCTCATAGACCAGGTCCGTGAAGCCGGAGTCCTGCGGCCCGGCGCCCGCCTCCACGTTCACGAACACCCATTCGGCGTACCGGGCGGGTTCGTCGAGCGCCGGGGCGAAGTGGTCGCCGGAGGCACGGTTGTAGATGTTGCCCAGCGGGATACCCATGGTGGGAAGTACCGCGTTTCCGCGGGCGCTTTCGTCCATGAGGATCCCGCCGCCGCGGTAATGGTCCTTCAGCCAGCGGGCGGCGGCGAACGAATCGGTGTTGGACTCGTGGGACATGCGCCCCTCGGCCAGGATGGCCAGCCGGCCGGCGGGGTCCTGCAGCCACCACGCGTTCTGCAGGGCAACGGCCAGCAGGAGTGCGGCGGCCACCAGGGAGCGCGTACGACGGCGGCGCGTCGCCTCGTGCACGAATGCCGCCGCCAGCACCGCGGCCAGGGGCAGTGCGGTGAGGGCGAAGCGGTTGTTCCACCAGGTGCTGGGGAGGGAGTGATCGTTGTTGATGGCGGTCTGCCCCAGGTACAGGCTCACCAGGGCGAAGGCGTAGGCGCTGCCGGTGACGGCGATCAGGAGGGTGCTGGTGGCTATGCCGCGGCGGAACACCACCACCACCGCACCGCACGCGGCTGCGGCGAGCACCACCACGCCCAGGGTTTCGAACAGGGACCAGTGGAAGGTCCAGAGGGTCAGGCCCAGGTTGCCCTTGGTGGGGAGCAGGCCGCCGTCGGTGATGTTTTTCTGCTGCGCGTAGGCGGAGTACTGGCCGAACATGAATTCCAGCGGGTTGCCGTAGATGGCCCAGTTGTAGGAAAGCCACCAGAGCACGGCGGCGGCGGGAACCATGGCGTAGCCCGACGCCATTGTGAGGGCTTCCCGGACCTGCCCGGAGCGGCGCAGCTCGGTGATGAGGACGAACAGGGTACCGGTGAGCACCAGCGCCCAGCCCTCGTAGCGGGAGAGCACCGCGGCGCCGGACGGGATCCCGGCGAACACGGCGAGCTCGCCGGCGCTCATCCGGCGGCGGCTGGTGGCCCAGTGCGCCAGCCCGGCCATGCCCGCCACCAGGCACATGAGCAGCACCGGTTCGGTGAGGGCGGTGGTGTAGGTGTAGAGGATGGCCGGGTTGGCCAGGACCACCAGCACGGCGGCGAGCCGCCCGGCCCGGCCGTAGCCCAGGCGGGCGGCGATCCGGTAGAGGCCGGAGGCTGTGGCGGCCAGGGCCAGGGTGCCCAGGATGCAGGCGCCCCAGCCGGTGCTGAACATCCAGAGGTTGATGATGAACGGCATCAGGAGCAGGTGCGGCATGGGCAGCCACACGGTGCCCAGCTGTTCGAAGCCGGGGGCTTTGCTGTCGAACACGCGCCGGGCGATGGTGAGGTGGCTTTGCGCGTCCGAGTAGTCCAGGTTGCTGCCGGAGCTGGTGGTGTAGAGGCAGGCGAGGAAACCCACCACTGCCGCAGCCCCGGCGATCACGGCGGTGCCGGGCACGTGGCGGCCGGCCACCCGGGCGCCGAGGGACGCCCAGGTGCGCGCCAGCCACGGGTCCCGCTCCCCCACGCCCCTCGGAGCGGGCGCGGGCGCGCTGGCCGGCGGGGCCTGGAGGCTACTGGCCACTGGCGGTGTCCGCGGCGGCGGCCTGTTCCCGGGCTTCGGCGTAGGCGCCGGCGTGCCGTGTGTGCCGGCGGCGCAGGAGGACGCGGGCAGCGAAGGCGAGCAGCAGCACGGCGGCGGCCGCGGCGATCCAGAGGGCCAGGGGCCGGAACCCGTCCGTGACTTCGGCCTGGGGTGTGATGGCGTTGCTTTCGAGCAGGACGGGGTCGCCGGTGGTCTGGGTGACCAGCAGGTTCCGGGACAGGGCGCTCCAGCCGCCTGGCTGCTGCTGGACGTGGGCTGCCAGGCTGCCCTGCAGGGTGCCGGCGGTGGTGGTGCCGGGGGCGTTGTCGGGGGCCCAGCCGCCCAGGAGCAGGAGGTTGCGGCCGTTCTGTTCGAACCCTTCCAGGACGCCGTAGGGGGCGGTGGTGCCAACGCCGAATTCGATGTCGCGGGCGGCCACGGTGCGGAAGCCGGCCAGGCGCAGCGGCGCCGCCACCTTCTCGGCGGTTTCTGCGGTGGCGCCCACCAGGAGGCCGGAGTCGCTGGAGTCCAGGAGGCCGGCGGCATCGGTGAGGCGGACGTCCAGGAGCCCTGCGGAGTCGCGCTGCAGGGCGAAGGCGAGCGCGGCGGCGCTGATGGTGTTCTCCTGCGCGGTGGCGCCGTCGTCGAACGCTATGGGCAGGGTGCTGCCCAGCACCTGCGGGAAGCGGGCGAAGCCTGGCTTGAGGGAGTGGCCGCGTTCGGCCGTGAATTTGCTGCCGGTGGTGTCCACGGTGAGTTCCATGGGCAGGAGGCCGGCGGGGCCTGAGCAGTCTCCGCCGGCGGGGAGGGCGGTGAGGCGGAGGCGGAGGCCGTTGCGGGACTGGATCTGCCCGGCGGGGACGGCGGCGGTGAGGTCGAAGCTGTCGCCGTCCAGGGTGTGGGAGCTGATCAGGTAGTCGTTCCAGTAGACGGAGAGGGCTGCCTGTCCCCCGGCGGGCACGGCGGTGTGGGTGCCGCTGAGGTGGAGGGTGACGGCGGAGACGGGGCCGCCGAACTGGGACTGGTTGGCGCCCAGGTAGGTTTCCTGGGTGCCGTAGCCGGCCAATTTGATGGTGTTGGCGCCGAGGTCCGCGAGGGTCTGTTCGGGTCCGGCGGCGGCGGGGACGGTGGAGGTCATGCCGGTGACGGTGGTGGAATCTGCCAGCGCGGATTTGGTGTTGGCCAGTGCCTGGGCGGCGCTGCGGAGTTGTTCGCCGTGGCCGGTGAGGGCCAGGGCGGGGCGGCCGGCCTGGGTGGTGAGGGCGGTGCTGACGGCGTCCTGGTCTTCCGGCTTGGCGGCGGCGATGCTGATGATCCGGGAGCCGGCGGGCAGGGCGGCTGCCCGGGCGGCGGCGTCCGTTTCGGGGACGATGCTGAGGGCGGCGTCCGGGTAGCGGTGGGCCATGGCGGCGGAGGCGGCCAGGATGGCCGCGGAGACGTCCGACGGCGGATTGGCCGGCACCGGGATGAGGACGGCGGGCACCGAGGGGGCCAGGAATTCGGCCACGGTGGCGGGTGCGGCTTCGGTGCCGCTGGTGGCGAGGGCCACCTTGCTGAGGGTGGCGGCGGACTGGGCTGCGGTGCAGACGTTCTGGACGGCGGGGAGGTAGTCCAGGTTCAGGACCAGTTCGTGGTCCGTGAGGTCCGCTGCTGTGACTGGCGCGTCCAGGGTGAGGGCAGCGCCGGCGGGGGCTTCGAGGAGGGGGCGGCCCTTGGCGGTGACGCGGACGGTGCCCTGGACGGCCTGCCCGGCCACGGCGATGGTGCCGGTGACACGGGCGGGGGTGAGGCCGTCGGCCACGTGCAGGGCAAGCTGCTGCCCCGTCTGGCCGGGAAGGGCCGACAAGGAGGCGGTGGACGCCGGCGCCGCCGTGCCGTCGGTGTGCGTGGCGGGGACGCCGGCCGGGGCCGCTGCGGGGGTGGCGGCATTCGCGGCGGGTGCTGCGAGAAGGAAACCGGTGGCAAGCAGGGACGCGCAGGTGAGCACGGTGCCCCCTGCCTTGAAACGTGAAAGCATTCCCCAAGCTTCTGCGGGCCAGTTCAAGGCAAGACGGTGCCAACGCTCAAGAGTTGGTCAAGAAGTGGCGTTGGGGCTGGTCAATCCGATGTCGCAAGTGGCCAACCCCACTGGACGCTGTTCAGACCAAGGCACCTGCAGAGCGAACGCTGCAACCCCATTCTGGTTTGGCCACGGGAGAAGTTGGTTCGGATACAGGGAAGTAGCAACTAACGCTGTCAGTGCCGGCCATCGGGCTCGGCTTGGCATCTGAAAAATTGCAATCTGCAAGTACTACGGGGCTTCAAACCAAGTAGAAGTGACCCCAAAGACGGGTATAGCCCTCGGTGGTCAAGATCGCTCACGAGGGGTTTTCTTTATTCCACGATTTCATCCCGAAAGGATAGTGATGAACAGAAAAAAAGCTTCGCCTAGAATCGACCAAGCCCTTGGAAAAGCATCCCAGCAAACCGTTAAACGTCGAGGCCTCCTGCGCCTGGGTACAGTTGTGGGAGCCTTGACGGGGGGTACTGCAATGTCGGCAATATGTGCGACCACCGCCAATGCAACGCCGTCATCTACGGTGTTATCAGGCGCATACATCCCTGTAGTTGAAAAGGGTACACCGTCAGGCGTGGCAACCCTCGACACGGCGTCCAAGATACCCATGAGTCAGGTGCCAGACCTGTCTTCAACCTACGTCAGCAAATCCGTAGCGGAAGTCGTAAGCCTCAATGTTGGTTTAGGGAATACCAACGCACGCATACCGTTCCGCACTCAAGTACAAGCCGACGCCGCAGCACCGGGGACTGGTGACTACGTGGCGCATCTACTGCGAACTGATGTGGTCGGAGACTTCACTGGCATCAAGTCGACCAACTCAGGCTGGGTTTGGGGAGCCAATTTATATACTAAAACCGGAACTGGAGCGACCGACGGAAAAGGATTGACTTATTTAACGGGCGCACTCGTTGAGGCCTCGATCGGTGGTGCAGCTTTTACCGGGACGGCATTCGGATTGATGGTCGAAGCAGCATTCATTGGCCCATTTGCTGGAGGAGAAGTCGGAAATATGACGTCACTCAAGGTCGGTGCCCCGAAAAGAAAAGACGGGGCATCAGCAGGGACTGCTCGAAATGTATTCGGGGTATGGGTGGATGCTGTGCGCGATGGCGCTTTAGGGTCCCTTCCCGGTACTGCCTACTCCTTGTTTGTAGAAGGAGGCCGGACACATCTCGGTGGCGACGTGATGGTAGGTGGCAGCTTCACAGTTGGACAAAACAGCGCTGCCTATATCGGAGGCCACAAGCTCTACAACAAGAGCGGAAGATTGGGAACTGATAGCGGCATCGAAGCGGCCAATCTAGTAGTCTCAGGCGGCATTAGCGCCGCATCGGTTCTAGCCGACAACCTAATGAGCCGGATCGACTCCAGTCGAAAAATCTTCTGGGGCGCAGGATCGCCCGAAGGCCGTCGCTCAGCATCGACGGGATCTCTGTTTCTTCGGACTGACGGAGGGGCTCGAACGACCCTATACGTCAAAGAAAATGGCACCGGATCCTACGGGTGGGCGGCGAAGTAATGGAGGGAATCGTTTATCTCCACAACTTAGCCGGACAGGCGCTTGCCCAGGCAAATGCGGAGATCGAACAGCTTCGCCGCAGAGTGGCAGAGCTCGAGATACTCCAAGAATCGAAGGCTACTCCCGAGCCTCCTCGGCAAGTACGTCCGGAATCGTCAGCCGGCACCTGAACGCGGCAAATTCCCCCTCTGTGGTCCAGACCGCTTCAAGTAGACGTAAGAGGCCTCTAGGAGAATGCGCTCCGCGGATAGACCTGTCGACCGCATTCGGTGGGCAACAGCGTTCTATATGACTAACAGAGTATCGTCACAACTCGTATCCCGCAGACGCACGGTCTTTCAAAAGAGAATTATTCTGCATAATATGATCAGACCGGGGAGGGCTGGCTGCAAGAGTGCCACCTCCTAAACTGCTGGGGGGCATATTATGGGGGCCAGACGACTCAACCTACGGCTTGTGGGCCTTCATAGGCAGGAAGCGTGCGCCACACCTGAGAAGGGGTTCCCAATTGCCCTTCTAGCGGGGCTGCGGCAGACGGTGCAATTAGACACCGTCGAATTGGGAACAACAACGCTAGTTCAAGTTGGCGCCTCGCCCGGAGAAACTTGGTTCAAATTCCCGAAGATATCATCGGACCATGCGGTCTGCATATTCGTGGGTGAGACGGCTGTCCAAATTGACTGTGGGCTAGAGGGGAATGTGTACAGCCAACCGGCTGCATGCTGGTTCGCGTTCGGGTGTCCAGACTTGCGCGTAGCCTGGGCTGCTGACGGACACATCACCCTTGTGTCTTTTCCTCGGCAAGTGCTTGAGGACTTTGGCATCGACGCCGCGTCTGCTCTCTGGGCTCTTAGCACCCACAGCTCTCTCCTGAGCCCTGTGGCTCAATTTCTGCAAGCAGTATGCCGCGAAGCCGGCCCTACTTCAACCGTTGCAGCGTACTTTTTGGAGAAGCTAGTTCACGAAATGCTGGGCGGCTTAGCCCTGGACAGTTTGGGAGCGTTCCCCGGGCATCACAGACTGTCGCTTTACTCAAAGGCCATGGCCTACGTGGCAGCTTCAGCGGGGGATGTTGGCCTTACTCCCTCTCTCCTAGCGGAAAAATTCAACGTCTCTCTTCGTCATTTGCAGAGGGAGTTCAGCAAAAAGGGCGAGACGATTGCCGACACCATTCGACAAGCCCGTATTGACCTAGCCCTGCGGCTACTAACAGACGACTCTTACATGATGCTCGACTTGGACCAGGTCTCCACGCATGCTGGATTTGCTTCTCTTGGGCACTTACGCAGAACCCTCCGAAAAGCAGGGTTTGGCTCTCCTCGAGACATCCGCAGGCTAGGCATACCGTCCGTAGACGATGACGACGGCGCTCGTCGCTAGGCGACAAAGGCTGCGCGAGGGGCGAAGTTGGTCGCTCAGTGTCTTGGGCCCGGCCGGTTCGTGGCACAGTCTGCCTAGCAACGTAGCTCACCGCTGTATCTGTCGACCGATACACCGCCGGCACATGGGGTCGAACAGATTTAGTTTGTCTCAAACCGACCTTCGCGCATCTGACCTTGCGCAGGCCCAATGAACATGACATGACACGCCAATGTATGGATTAACGACGTCTTACTGCACGATTCGCGACGCGTATTCACAACCGGCGGAATTCCTGGTGAAGCAAAAGGTGGGATAGGTGTGGGCATCCATTGGGGGCGCCTGTCCAGTCAAAACAAGGGGCAGAAATGTCAGAATCTGAAATCACCAGCAAGTCAGTCAACACAATCAACCGGCGTCGAGTTGTCGTCGGGGCGGCTTGGTCGGTTCCTGTTATCGCGGCTGCTGTGGCCTCTCCCGCCGCCGCAGCCTCTGTAATCGAAGCAGGCGCATTCGCCCTGCGCGGAAGCTGTGGGACGCTGGGCGTTCTCGGTCCAGGCTTCACACTTACCGCGGGACCCACGGCCGCGCTGCCGGTCGGGACCACAGTCACGATAATTGGTTCCGGCGTCGCGAACATCGGCGTGTTCAGTGTCTCGGGTGGAACCGCAAATGTCGCAGTACTAGCAGGTAATTCGCGTCTGGTGACTCTTACCTCTGCCCTTCCCGCAGGTGCAACAATCGCCTTCCGAACCACTCTTTCGATAAGCGTTGCCTTTACTCTCAACGCGGCAGCAACCTTGCCGGCTGACTACCAGGGTACTGGCGCAAAAACTGCAGCCAACGTGTCTTCCACGCTTGTTCTCTGCAGCGCCGGCTAACCTATTTCAACAACTAACTCCAATAGCTCCTCAGGTCGGCATGGCATCCCTGGCTATGTCGGCCTGAGGCCGTAATGCTTGCAGGGTGCCAGGCCAACTTAGCAATGGCGCCTCGAACGGCTTCCTAAAGTGGAATCGAATCTCTAGCAAGGCGCAGTGGCCTCACTGCTCACGGGCCAACCACCGTCACGGCCCAGAAATAGGTCCAAGGGCGGCGCCGAAGACTGCAAGTTCATCAGCACGATCATTGAAGACCAGCGCCTAAAAGATCCGCGGCCCGCCCTTCCTGTCGATCTCTAGCTTCCTGCCTGCTCCCAGCCTGACGCTTAAGGCCGCCTCATTGTTGCCAAACGAGACGGCGTTTTCGCCCCGAGCAGCGTTAGCTCCGCTAGAGCTAACCAATCCGGCTCTTCGCGGTTCGTGGGGAAACGGATCCCTGGCTTGAGCGTCATGGCGCTGTCCGGACGGCACATCTCAAGAGAGTAGTCGATTTGTAGGTGCTGCGTTGCGGTAACCGCAGGCCGTTCGCTTGATGTTTTTGATCGCGGTGTTGTTGCCTTCGACTTTCCCTTTTGTGGCAATGGTAATTATCAGCATCTCGTCTTTCCACCGTCTGCGGGCGGTGCGGTAGAACCTGCGGGTTTCCCGCCCTGCGACTGCACCAGTTACTTGAGTACATTCTTGCCCGCGGCGCCCCTTGACCTGTCGGGAGCGGTGCTTCCGGGTCTTGGTTATGGCCCTGTTGACCAGCCAGACCAAGTGGAAATGATCAACCGCGACAGCGGTCCGCGGAAGCCACATTCCCCAACGCCTTGCGGAACGCCGCCGACGGATCGATCGCGACGACCTGCACCGCCGGGCGCGACTCCAGAACCCGGGCGAACGCCAGTCCCGACCTCCTTGCCGTCCTGCCCGTCGACGACACCAAGGACCTGTCCGGTGTCCGGGGCACAGATGGTTGTCATACACGGTTCGAACCCGGACCACGCTTTCGTTGACGGGTCCTGGACATAGCACACGGATCGGAATCGGGTTCATCCATGCCGAGCATCCGAGAGCTGAGCTTGTCCACGTCCGGCAACTGCAACAGGCACGCCTCTGTCACCGCGCCGAACCATCCAGCACGATACGGCGAAGCCGGCCGCTGTTTCCGACACCGCGCGGACGGAGCGGATGACCGCGTCCACGAGATGGTCCCGCAGTCGACTCGTCGAGCGGGCGCGGCCCGGGACTTGGAGCGTGGATTCAAAGAATAGGAGCCGGTCACACGCTGGCTCTTCGCGGTACCAGCGGAACTTGGACCAGAGCACTTCCATCGTGCCAGCGACAGGGATATCGCGGAGCCGCTGGACGCGGTGTAACTTCCGGCGGAAGTCAATGACACCAGTGCTCGGGCACCCCGGTGGGCGGTCTGTTTAGACAATGACCCGCCAGCGGCCGGCAGTGATGATACTGCAATTGACGCGGTGGTCCGGAAGGTTGAAAGGATGGTGGCAGCATCGACCAAGACCGCGGTAGGCTCACGGCTCGTGGTCCTGTTCCAGGTTGGCTGCTAGACCCTCTTGTCCCAGAGGGGCCTCGGGCCCCTTGTCTTCAAGGACATAAAACTCAATTCCACAAACCAAGAAGAGAGCGCCACCAATCCGGCCCGAGCGAGATTCTCTTCATACAGCCCGGAGCCCTTCCAACTACGTCCCAGTAGCGGGGCGCGGAATACATGGAAAGAGGCCGAGATTTGCTGCACCTCGACCCACTACCCCTGGCAATGGCAGCGAAGCCAGCCCACGACGCGATCATGACAAAGGCCGTATCCAATGAATGAACGCAGTAACCGGACAACCGATACCCCTCGACAAATCCTGCCAAAGGTGGACAGACTAGATGTCTAACCGCATATACATCTAAAGGGACCCACTAGGACTGTGCTGGGCAATCCGGTACCAAATAATGATGTAGGAGTAGCGATGGATACTGCACCGAAGACGATCAAGCAATTTCCACGACGGCACCTTCTAACAACTGCCGCCGCCGGATTGGCCTCCTACAGCGTCGGATTAGGAATCTCACCAGCTTCTAGTGCAGCTGAGGCGAAGACTTTCTATGTGAGTAACGCGGGCAACGACGATGCCTACGGGGAATCACCTGAGACAGCGTGGGCGACCCTCGCTAGAGTAAAGAGGGCTGTCGGAGCGCGGCGAATCAACCGCGGCGACCGCATACTTTTTCGCGCTGGTGACGAGTGGTTCGGCGACATCACCTGGGTTGTCCCCTCTAGTGGCACTGACCCGCATCTGACATTTTCATCCTACGGATCTGGTCCAAAGCCGAAAATATCGAGATACAAAATTTGCAACAATCCATCTTCTTGGGTAAAACACGCAACAAACATTTGGAAGATTGATCTGACGTCCGGATCTGGTGCCTTCACCGGTAACATCGAGTCCAACAGCACAAATGTTGGATTCATCCGCGTCGGAGGAACTATATATGGTTGCAAGAGATGGACTTTGAGTCTCATGCAGTACCGCTGGGACTTTTTCAGTGATGAGCGTTTTCTTTATGTCTATTCCGTGTCTAATCCGGCTACCGTCGCAGATTTCAGGGCCGCTGTAGCGGGCAACATTATAAATGCAGCCAGCTCGATGACCGTGAGAGGACTTGAACTCGTGGGGACTGGAGGTCACGGCTTCTGGGTGAGCAACGGGTGCGGCAACATCAGGCTGGAAGATACAATTATTCGTGAGATTGGCGGATCCGCGCTTCCTGGCTCCTATCAGACCCGTTACGGCAACGGCGTTGAACTCTGGATCGGAAGCTGGGATGTCACGGTAACCAATAACCAAATAAGTGATGTTTACGACGTTGCAGTTACAATGCAAGGCAAGCAGTCCTCAACACTCCTCGGCTGGCGAAACTGCACAGTCTCGGGAAACAGAATTGACCGATGTACACAGGCTTTCGAAGTTTGGAGCGAAGGGATCATATCCGGATCAGGTTCTGGCCACATCAACTGCTTGTTTCAAAACAACACATGCACACGCTCCGGCTACTCGTGGGGCATGCTCTTTCGGCCAGCAAAAAACGGCCAAGGTACCCATATTCTCTTTTACACCACACAACTCAACTGCGACATTCAGATCTCGGGCAATACTTTTGACGACGCGTTCATGAACTACTGCTACTTCTTGTACACGCCTCCAAAGGATCTAGTTATGAATCGAAACACCATCCGACTAAAAGCGGGCATCCCTGTTCAACATCAAATCCAGAAGTACACAGTTGAACGACACCTTGAGTGGAGCCAGTTCACAGGACTCGAGCTCGAAAGCAGTTTTCAGGTCATTTAGGTCTCCAAAAACCCAGCGTGGAACAACGTCTGCAGCGCGGGGTGGGCATCCCCACCGCGTCTGATTCTCAATCGATAGATTGCAGGCTCCGACTCTAATCTACTTGGCAGCAGGCTTTAGGGGCTCTTCAAGGTTCGTGGGGAATTGATTTCGTGTCGTAGATAAACAGAGGGCCCGTGGCCCTGCTGGGATGAGTGTGTCTAGCATTCAACCAGGAACAGGACCACGAGCCTTGACTGAGCCTATCGTTGTGGCGTCCGACGCTGCCACCAGCATCTTCAACCTGCCCGACTACCGCGTCATCTCCGCCAGTGTGCTGGCCGATGGGCGCCGCCAGATCGTCGTCGAAACTGATCAGCCACCGGGTTGTCGGCTCTTCAAGGTTCGTGGGGAATTGATTTCGTGTCGTAGATAAACAGAGGGCCCGTGGCCCTGCTGGGATGAGTGTGTCTAGCATTCAACCAGGA